>JBAZGE010000018.1:0-32902 GCA_041653035.1 Candidatus Omnitrophota bacterium | reverse complement strand
ATTTGATCCTACGGAACACGCCTCTGCCTGAAGTTCCGGTCAATGTCAATCCGGCTCCCCTTTGGTAACATCCCGCGTATAATTCGTTTCTGATTCAACCATACTGCATCAAGTAAACAATCATTGTGTCTTAAACAGTGTTTTAAACGGTTTCGTTTGACTTTAGCGATGCCCGGGGTTACAATACGTTTGTTATGATGGCCTTAAGCCGAAAAAGCTATACGTGGGTAATAATTTTAATGTTTCTCTCTTTTTTTCTTATCAGATTGTATAATCTGGGGAAACACGATTTCTGGTATGATGAAGCAGTCGCCGTCGGTTTTACCAAAATCCCCTGGTATAACTGGAATGCGCCTTTGTATTGGATGTTACTGCATTTCTGGATAAAGAATTTCAGTATTTCAGAAACCAGCCTGCGGTTTTTTTCCTTACTTTTTAGTTTTTCCTCAGTAGTTATAGTATATTTTCTCGGTAAGGAGCTATTCAACAAAAAAACCGGGGTTATTGCTTCTGTTCTTATAGGACTTTCGCCGTTTCATATCTGGTATGCCCAGGAGGCGCGGGATTACAGCATGGTTTTGTTTTTAGCAACGCTTTCATCGTATGCTTTTCTAAAGGCTTTGAGAACGCAGCAGGCGAAGCTTTGGTTAGGGTATTCCCTGATATCAACGGCAGGGTTGTACACAAATTATTATTTTATTATCCTGCTAACGGCCCAATTTTTATTTCTTGTCTTAAGCGGGCGGTTTAAGGGGCTTCGATACTTTTTAATTCCCCTCGCGGCTTTTTTTTTCTATCTGCCGAGGTTTTTAAGCAAGTTTTTTTATATTAAGGATGGATTTTGGCTGCTGCCCCCGACAGGTAAATCCATCCTTATCACCATCGCAAACTTTATCGGCGGATATACCAGCCCCGGATATCTGTATATAATTTCGGCCGTATGCAGTTGTATACTTTTCATTCTTTTCCTGAAATCGTTTCTCAAAGAGAAAGAAGCCCGTTTTTGTTTCGCATTTTGCTTTTTTTTATTTGTTATCCCGGTTGCGATGATATTTATGTTTTCCCGTTTTTGTTTTTCTATTTATCTGGACCGCGGTCTAATAATTTTCAGCCCTTATTTTTATCTTATTCTGGCTGCCGGTTTATCTTATTTGAGGGGGGCAGTCTTTAGGAGCGCGGTTTTTTTTGTCTTTTTGTTATTGGGCGTCTTGTTGGGGTGCCATTTTAATGATGTAATAAGTATGCCCTTCGAATATCACGTTGGTGCGTATATTAAAAAACCGATAAAGCCCGTTGTTGGATTTTTTAAAGATAACTTTACATCAGGCGATATAATCGCTTTTACCAATGAATCTACCCTGCCTTCTTTCCAATTGTACAGCGGGTATATATATAACTGTTATTATTTTTTTGATCCTCACGTGCTGGATACGAATTGGAAAAGGCCCTATCCGGACGATGAATATCATATTTCTCTTTCCCGGATAAAAAACCTGCGTTTTAAGCGGCTCTGGGTTATAGCTTCGGACTGGCCGCGCAGCGGCCGGTTAGATGAAAATTCACAATCCGTTAAGAGCTGGATGGATCGGAAATTTAAACTTGAATATACGGCTCTTGTTGAAGGGGCAGTCATATCCTGTTATGTGCGGGGATAAGATTCACGGAAATATTCCGAGTATGTAATGTTATTGGAGCGGCAAACTATTGAAAAATTCATGTTCCCTGTCGCAACCGTTAATCCGGCAATCAAAAAGGCGGCCAGAGATGGCGCAGTATCCCTGTATTAATAAGTGTATTGCAAGGTTCAAGCACGCGGTGGTTAACCTGGCTGAGGAGCAGATCTTGAGCCCTTCGAACTTTTTTCGTGTTGCAGGCATGCTTACGCGAAAGGCCTTGGTCGGCCCGCTGAAAGTCCCAGTCGATATTACCGATGCCTGCGATACGCAGTGCGTAATGTGCTGGTATCATTCGCCTTTAATTAAAAAAAAAGTGGGCGAAAATTTTTTTATGTCTTTAGGCAGGTTTAAGAACCTGGTAAGGGAATTGCGGACTATAAAAACAAGGGTCATTATGTTATGCGGGGAAGGAGAACCTTTAATTCACCCGCACGTGGAGGAGATGGTTGAAGCGGCACGGCAGGAATCGTTAGAGGTTGAAATAATGACTAATGCAGTGTCTTTGAATCGAAGAAAAGCGGAATCTTTCAGCAAAATGGGAGTTAAAAAAATAATCGTGAGTTTGCACGCGGCGGATTTTGGCACATTCAATAAAATACGGCCGCACATGACCGGGGAAGATTTTAAACAGACAGTGGAGAATCTGCGATATATGAAAAATATTCCTTCCGGCTCCAGGAGGATGCGCTTGTTCATTGTTAACGTTATTTCACGCCTCAATTACCTGAATATAGATGCAATGGCTGTTTTGGCGGAAAATATCGGCGCGGATAAGGTATTGTTTAAGCCGCTTGTCCTGTTTAACTTACCGGAATCTTTGCAGCTATCGATTGAAGAATGCAAAGGTGTTATCGATAATGCAAGAAAGTTGGCTTCGACTTTGCACATACCAAATAATCTCAGTGATTACGCGCGCAGTTTACAATGCCGGATATCCGAAGAATCAAGGCAGCGTTATTCTCCGTACGGATGTTCCGCGTTGTATTCTTGCTATATTCCCTGGGTTCAATCCGTCATTAGTATAAATGGGGATGTTTTGGGGTGTGTGTATGCCCGAAAATATCTATTAGGTAATATCTATAATTCTACTTTCAGCGATATCTGGTTTGGTAAAAAATATATCTTCTTTCGCCAGGGGTCTTTTTGCCCGGCACAATGCCTGGGAAGGGCGGTATATCCTTTATTGACGTAGTACAGTGGTTTTTTTATATCGGCGCATTGAAACAAGATTAATAAAAAGAGGGATTGGAAAATTGACGCAGTTAAAGGTCAAAAATGGCTATTTGACAGCTAAAATGGGTGATGTTATAATCAAACGATTGGATTTATCATTCCGTTTGACGAATGTTTTATGCACGATTGCTTCGATAAAAGACGCTCAAAAACGCGGAAAAGCCTTAATCGAGATAGGCAAAAGCATCCGTTTACATAATAGGCAAATTCTTCAGGGAAAATTTTGCGACCAAATTCCGATATCCATGCCTTTTTTTAATTTCTGGTATAAAATCTAAAATAAAAGAATATTCCAAACCATTTTATTTCAAATATTTATGAAATTTTGTTTGGAGTAGTGAAGGGAATTTTTGAGGTCCGTTGCGTCGCCGTGCTTTTGCCGCAAAAAGTTGAGGAATTTTGGGGTTTTCAATATGTTTCGAATAAAAAGTAGAAAACACTTTGTAGAACCTCCGATATGTTAAAGATAACCGATTTTTTTTATGTTTTAACGCCTATAGTCATACTATATTATTTTATCGTTCCTCAAAGATGGAAAAGTCATTTTTTACTCATCTGCAGTATGATATTTATTTCATTCCTTAGCTGGAAATATTTATTATATTTTTTATTAAACATTATTCTCGTGTATTTGGCGGGTATTTTGATGCGGAAAGGGTATAAAGAAAGAAAAAATATTCTTCAGTTTATCCTTATATGGCTTATTGCCAATTTTTGTTTTTTTAAATGTGTCAATATATGGAGGGGAGCCGCAAGTGAAACCGGTATTATATACGAGCTCTGTCGGCAGATAGGATTTTCCAGATTACTTTTGCCTGTGGGGTTATCCTATGTAACTTTTAGATTAATCCATTATATAGTTGAGATATACAGAGACAATACTCCCCAGGGGTCATTTGTGGAATTTGCTCTCTTTGTATTATTTTTTCCTACTTTTTTAGCCGGGCCGGTTGACAGGTTTCAGAGGTTTTGTCCCCAGATAAGGGAAACAGGCGTTTTTAATATCTCGAGTATTAATTCTGCGCTGTTCCGGATAGTCCGCGGATTGGTTAAAAAAGTTATTTTCGCCGATAATCTGAGAAATTTTATTTTGCCGATACTTGTATCACCGCAATCGTATAACCGGTCAATGGTTGTATGCGCCATATATGTATTGACAATTCAGGTCTATATGGATTTTTCCGGATACACCGATATGGCTATAGGTATATCGCGGCTGTTCGGGTATACAATCATGGAGAATTTTGACAGGCCGTTTTTTAAAAAGAACATTGCCTTGTTTTGGCGGAGCTGGCATATTTCCATGTATAGCTGGATACGGGATTATTTCTTTTTGCCGCTTTTTGGATTTAAGGCTTCCAAAACTAAACTGTATGCGGGTATTGTTTTAACTATGCTTGTTTTTCATCTTTGGCATTTTTTTTCTTTAAGCTTTATAGTTTTGGGGCTGTATCATGGTTTGGGCTTATTGATATGGCAGTTATTTCGGAGTATAAAAAAGAAGCCGGTGATAATACGGCCTATGGCGGCGCAGAAATATCTTGATCTATTGAGTGTTGCCGGAACATTTAGCTTTGTGAGTTTTGGTACTGTATTTTTGGTGGCAGATTTTACACAGGCAATGAAAATAATCTCAAGGATGTTTGTTCTTTAACTATACCGATGACTGAAGAATTAAAAGCAGAGCTGAGAGAATTTATTATTAACGCTTTTATGCGGGGGAAAGGCAGCGTAAAAGATAATGAATCTCTTTTTGAACGGGGCGTGATGGATTCTTTTGGTATATTGGAATTCGTGTCTTTTATTGAAAAAAGATTTAAAATATCCTTTAATCCCAGCGAAATAACGATTGACAATTTTAATTGCATAAATCGAGTCGCGCAGTTGATACAAAAGAAGGCTAAATCACGGGAATAAGGAAACCGCATGCGAACCCCAAAAAATATATCGTTCGATTTTACCAGGAAAACAAATATTGCGAAATGCCTGCTTCTGAGGGGGGAGGATCAACAGCGCTTATTCCACCATGCCCGTCAGGTTAGAGATGGAATTTTTTCAGGGAGGATTGAGGCAAGAAGCGTGATTGAATACGCTAATGTGTGCCGGCAGGCTTGTAATTATTGCGGGATGAACAGGCGGTCAAAGATTAAAAGATATATCTTAAACGACAATGAATTTATAACCCAAATCCGCAGGCTTTACGAAACCGGACGCCGGGTAGTATTGATCCAAACCGGCGAAAATACATCTATTAGTTTCTTCGAAAAATTACATAACATATTGAAACAGGCAAAGAATAGGTATCCCGGCTTGGTGTTGACCGGCAGTTTCGGCAATTTGTCCGAAGAACAATATAAATCGTTGAGGGATATAGGAATTGACAGATACTTGTTGAAATTTGAAACTTCCAATCCCCGTCTTTATAAGAAAATAAAGCCGTCCGATACGCTCAAGAACAGGCTAAAACACATATATACGCTTAAAAAAACAGGGTTTTCCGTGAGTTCGGGGAATATTACGGGATTGCCCGGTCAGACTCTGGAAAGCTTAGTACAAGATCTTGGGCTGCTGAGGAGCCTGGATTTGCCGATGGGCAGCACCTCTATTTTTATCCCCAACGATCTGTCAAATTATGCCGGTCAGCCTCCCGGAGATATAGACACCGCGCTTAATTTCATGGCGATTCTTAGAATTATGAATCCCGCCATGCTTATTCCTTCGACGAGTTCTCTGGAATTGGTGAAAGTGAACGGTCAATTGTTGGGGCTCATGGCTGGAGCGAACACGGTCACTTTCCATGATGCCACGCCGAAAAATAAGGAGCGGTATTATTTGATATACCAAACAAATCGTTACAAACCAAAGGATTGTTTGTTTAAAATGGCCAAAAAGGCGGGGCTTACAGTATCCGCTTCTTCACTTTTGCGCGTTAAACAGGAGGACACCATTTTTTATAAGCTTATACAGGGAAATATGGGATCGAAACTGCCTGCTGTTTATTTTGAAGGCCGCCGTTACACATATAGGGATTTATACAGGCTGACTCTAAAATGCTGTTCCTTTTTAAAAGACCGGAAAATTGAAGAAGGACAGACTCTCTTGCTGCTTTTTTTTGATTCTATTGAGTTCATAGTCGTTTTTTTGTCTTGCCTGCGTTTAGGGATAATCGTCATCCCTGTCGACCCGCAGATCAGTAAAGATGAATGGGATTCTATAGTGTCTGAAACCGGTCCCGAACGGATATTGGCTTCCGGAAGCATCTGCGATAAATTCAAGGATAAACGGTTATTAAAAATTGCCGATGATGAATCTCCGGGGTATTTTTTTTCTCTCTTGAAAGGAAAAACAGAATATACGGTGATTCACGGGGTAGACAACAACAATCCCGCCGTTATTTTATATACTTCGGGGACTACGGGAAAGCCAAAAGGAGTAGTGCATACGTATAAAGATTTATTTGTCGATAATTTCCCCCGGACAGTATTAAAAATGACCCGCGGAGATAGAGTGTTTTCTTGTTCGAGAATGCACACAAGTTTTGGTCTGGGTAACAGCTTTCTTTTTCCTTTTCATGCCGGAAGCGGTGTCATACTTTCAAGAAACATACCGAATGCTTTTTCTCTCCGCAAGATTCTTGCGTTACGCCCTACTTTATTTTTTGCCGTCCCGTCTTTTTATGATTTTTTGCTGCGTCATGGGGGATCTCTCGGCGGGTGTTTTAAAAGCGTACGGCTGTTTGTCACTTCCGGAGAGAAGCTTAATGAAGATATTTTCTTGCGGTGGAAATCCGGATATACGGCAGCGTTATTAGAGTGTTTTGGCTCTTCGGAAATGTGCCATCCTTTTATTTCGAATATTCCCGGCAGGCAGAAGGCGGGCTCCTGCGGCAAGCCCGTTGAAGGATTCAGCGTAAAGTTTAGCAGGGGGGGGCGGCTTTTTTACGCGGGTCCGTCATTATTTGCCGGTTATTGGCATGATAACGGTTTAACACGATCACGGCTGTTTGACGGCTGGTTTAGATCCGATGATATCGGTTCTATGGATGCTCAGGGGTATGTTTTCCTGAAGGGGAGGGATAATTTGGTGTATAAAGCAGGAGGTAAATGGGTATCTATTTTGGATGTAGAAAACAAGTTAAATAAATGCGCATTGATAAAAGGAATAGCGGCTGTTAAGACGGAGAAAGGACTGGATGTCCATATTTGTCTTAAGCGCGGGGTTAAACTGGACGGCGCCGAGGAAAAGATACGGGGGTATTGCTCCCGGAATCTGCGGATACATGAATTACCCGGGAGGATACATTTTGTTAATGCGATACCGCGGACACGAAGCGGGAAAATCTACAGGAGAAAGTTAGAGAATGGAAATGAGGCATAGCAAAGGGATAATATGGCAGTTTATTACAACTCATAAAAGATGGTTTATTTTTTTCTTCCTGGTTGTTTTGTTATGCGCGATTTTGATTTTATTCGGTCAGTCGAGCCCGTTAATTTCATTTTTATATGTATTTTTTTAAGGCTCCGCAAAATGGAATGAG
Organism: Candidatus Omnitrophota bacterium; assembly: GCA_041653035.1. Classification (GTDB taxonomy): domain Bacteria; phylum Omnitrophota; class Gorgyraeia; order Gygaellales; family Profunditerraquicolaceae; genus JAQTZX01. The sequence continues at coordinate 25,456 of JBAZGE010000018.1, read as the reverse complement.
AATGTGTAATCGCAGTCCGAATGTGCGATTGGCCGCGTTGAAGAAGTTAACCGGCAGATTTTTCGGTGAGCTGTGTATCTATTTAATTCTTCTTGAACTGGGATTACGCCTGGGCGGGGTGATGTTTCTTTTTTTTCAGGAACACGGCGGCAGATTCGTTGATTATAAGAACAGCGAATACCGTATTTTGTGTCTGGGGAATTCTACTACTGCATTGGGCGGGGAGAATTCATATTCTGCTCAACTTGGGGATATCCTTAATCAGCGTTATCCCGGGATTAAGTTTCGCGTACTTAATAAAGGCCGCCCTCATGAAAGTATATTTACTGTGTTATCCCATCTGGAAAACAATTGTAATAAATTTGATCCGGATATGGTTATTATCATGATCGGAGCGTGGGATGAGGGAAGTATCGCTGAAAAGAACATTTTTCGTTTTTCTTTAAGCGCGAAAATAAGGGTTTTTCTAAAAAGCCTCAGGGTGTATAAACTGGGGAAGGTTTTGAAGGATTACGCAGCGAACCGCGCGCCGTATAGTGAAAACGTTATACCAGTATCCTTAGAACCGGAATTACGTGATCTGTTACGTGAAGACGCCGAGCTCAAGCTCATAGATAAAAATGCGGAATACCGGTTAGGGTGGTGGTTCCTGGAGAAGGGAAGATGCCGGGAAGCCGAGGCCTGCTTTAATAAAGTTATTGAACAAAACCCTCAGGAGGACAAAGGCTATTCCGGTCTGGGATGGTGTTATTTCAAACAGGAACGGATTAAGGAGGCCGAATATTTTATTAAGAAGGCCGCCCAGCTTAATCCGGCTAATAAGCTGGCATATTATTGTTTAGGGCGCGTTTATATGTTTTCGCTTGAGCCTGAAAAAGCGGAAGAATCATTTAAAAAGTTTGTAGAACTAAGCGGTGGAAATCCTATCGGGTATACCTGCTTGGGGCATGCCTATCGGAACACCGCGCGATATGAGGACGCTGAAAAGATGTTTGCAAAAGCCCTGGAAGCCAGCCCAAAGGATTACTGGGCACGTTTTAACTTAGCAAAGATTTATTCTGATCGGGGTAATTACGCTCAAGCTGAAGCATTGCTCAAGACAGTTATGCAGTGGGACTTCGATAACGGAAGGCTTGGAAGCATGTATGGTGAATTAGCGTTACTATATACTGAGACAGGCCGGTACGAGCTTGCCCGGGAATATTACAATAAGGCAGAAGAACTAAGGCTGCAATACTATCAACCAGTGGTGCAAGATACCTTTATAAAGATTAAAGCTATTTTGGATAAACGGCGCATAAAGCTTGTATGCGTGGAATATCCTTTGCGGAGCGTTGAGCCGTTGAAAAGGATATTTTCCGGACAGGAAGGGGTTATATTTGTGGATAATGAAATAATTTTTAAAGAAGCGCTTAAGAAAGCCAGCTATAAGAAATATTTTGTAGATCTGTCTTCCGTAGACTTTGGTCATGGCACTCCCCTTTGCAATAAGCTTTTAGCCGAAAATATAGCTCAGGTTATCTTAAAAGAGGCATTCGATAAATAAAAATTTTCGTACAAAAAGATAAAACGTGAAATCCCTTGTTATTATTCCAACATATAACGAAAAAGGTAATATTATAAATTTAATCCGGGAAATTCTTGAGTTTAATAACGAAACTGAAATCCTTATTATTGACGATAATTCTCCTGATGGAACCGGAACTATTGCCGATGAGCTGGCCGCACGGCATAGCGAAATCCATGTTTTACACAGAAAAGGGAAACGCGGTTTGGGGACCGCTTACGTTGAAGGTTTTAAATACGCGCTTACAAGAGGCGCGGACTATATTTTTGAAATGGACTCGGATTTTTCTCATCATCCCAGATATTTACCCCAATTTTTAGAGACTATACAACAGTGTGATTTAGTCCTTGGGTCTCGATACGCGCGCACGGGGCGTGTGATAAATCGGGGCTTAGGGAGGCTATTATTAAGTAAAATGGCCGCGGCGTATGTTAGATTGATTATGGGTTTGCCTGTAACTGATGCCGCCGGAGGGTTTAAATGTTTCAAAAAAAAAGTTTTATGTTCTATGGATCTCAATAAAATCAGATCAAATGGGTATTCATTTCAAATAGAAATGAACTATAAAGTTTATAAGAAGGGATTCACCATTAAAGAAATCCCCATAGTTTTCGAAGAGAGAAAAGCGGGCGAATCAAAAATGAACAAAAAGGTAATTTTTGAGGCGTTGTGGATTGTGCCGATATTACAACTCGAATATTTGTTCAATAGGTTCATTGCTTTTTGTTTTTATTATCCTGCGCGGAGTCTCAAAAAATCTTCAGATAAAACCCGATGAAGCAAGGGTTTATGGCGGGCCCGGTTCAAGCTATACCGTACTGAAACAACCTCGGAAGGAGGAAAGATATGTTTTCGGCAATTCTGAATTGTTCAAGAAAGGCCCCGATGAGCCGGGTTAACGGATTTTTAAAATTGACATGTCTGTGCCTCTTATTCTCAGGCGGGGTTTATGCGGATATTTGTTTTGCGCACAGCGCTCCGGATTTATCCGCCGCGGATGGACGGAACAACGTTATCCTTATTATACTCGACGCCCTCAGACCCGACCATGTAAACTGTTACGGGTATCATAAAGAGACATCTCCTCATATTGATGAATTGGCCGCGCGCGGGGTGCTTTTTAAGAATGCTTTCAGCCAGTCTTCCCTGACTTTACCCAGCACGCTCTCAATTTTTTCCTCTTTGTATCCTTTTTCTCACGGGGTCCAGTATATGTATAAGGATGTGATTCCTGATACCATTACCACGCTGGCTCAGGTACTGGAACAGAACGGATATAAAACTTCCTGGTTCGGGGATACTATTGATCCGCATACCGGGGGCGCGCGAGGTATGCTGAAAGGTTTTCAGGAAAAATTCGATATGTACAGTAAAAATCTTGAGCAGGTGTGTTCCTGGATAAGGGAGAACCGCGAGCGTCCATTTTTTGCAACGATCCATTCTTATAATGTGCACGAACAGCTTTTCCCTTTCTTTAGGGCGGAGAATGCATTTACGGCATCCGTGCCGAAGGATTTTACCGATATCCTGGATGGGGTTAAAAAAAAACGTTGGGACAGGATACGCGATTTATTCCTCAACAACCGGGCTTTTTTAATAGAAAAAATGGGGGAGCAGTGGGTAGAAGAGAACGCACGTTATTTTTTGCAGCCGTTTAGTGTTCAATTATATGATAGTATGGTTGGGCGTCAAGATCTTATGACGCAAAAACTCAAGAGGGACGAATTATCGAAAGCGGCTCTCTATTCGGTATTAAATTCGTTAAATGAGCCTGAGGTAAAGCATTTGCTGATGCTTCTTGACGGCGCGCTGTTTGATGTAGACAGGGGTATTGGAAGGCTGGTATTGGAATTAAAGCGGAGCGGCATTTACGATAAAACGCTGATCATAATTACCGCGGACCACGGCAATGAGTTTAAAGAGCACGGTAAGGTAGGGCACGGTGCCACCGTGTATGATGAAGCCATTCACGTTCCGCTGATATTTTCTTTCCCGGGATGGGATAAAAAAATTGAGACTGAAGAACTGGCGCAAAGCATTGACATAGCCCCCACGCTTCTGGATATTCTGCGCATTCCGGTTCCGGAGCAGATGCAGGGAAAGAGTCTGGCCGGGATAATGAAACGTAAGAAAGGGGCGTTGTCCAATGAATATGTATTCAGCCAGTCGCCTGCCGGCGCAGTGAGTGTTCGTTCGAAAGAATGGAAATTTATCTGTAATTTTTTAGAGGTTGAGAGCTTCGGGGCGAGGGCGGACGGGATAATCCAGGGGGAATTGTATGATCTTACCAAAGATAAATCTGAGCGCTGTAATATAATCGCGGATTGCGGGGAACGAGCGCAGTCCTTGATGAATATTCTCGCGAAAAAGATAAAAAGCGTGCCTTTGTATTCCGAGGGAATACGCATGTTCCCCCCTGAATTGGATGAGGATATACGGGAACGGATTAAGAAAACAGGGTATTGGTGAAGGTGTGAGGATGAAAAAAAATATATATTTATGAGATCTTCTGAATCGGTCATTGTCAAATTTAAACTCGATAACCCTCAGTTAGCTTTCTTCTGAAACTTTACCGGACAGCCGTGTAGACGGCAGCATGGTGATCGGCGACAAGGTCTATTGACTCAAAGCCGCGCAGGCCGCGATGGCGGTGCGAAGATGTCCTCAAAAACAACATGCGAGGGAAAACACAGACAAAGGCCTCAGGCTGACGTAATCGCGCGCACCGTTCGAAAAAGCATTTTCGAAGTGGGAACGACGGACGTAGTATCGTGGGCCGATAAAAGTTAAAATGCGGCATTCCTGAAGACGATGGCGTTTAACGTCGAAAGGCTGATCGCGATGAACGCGCCGCCGCTTTTCGAGGCCCGGTGAGGCGGATCCTGCGTTACCGCTTGATTGTTAACACAAAAAAAGACTGGTTTTTTTACTTGAAAAATATTTTCCCCCCCGTATAATATACTCAGGATGTTCTTAAACGGTTAATATTCTTTTAAAAAGGGGGGGGGATATTAAGCAAGGCTAGTTTTTTATGAAAACAGGGGAAAAAATAAAGTTCTTTAACCGGATTATTGTTTAGACAGTAAGCCGGTTTTTTTATTTTAATCCTGATTAGCATGGTAAATCAGCCATAAGATAAGAAAGGATCCCCCTATGCGTAAACAAAATAAACAATACGAAATAATCGTTGTTTCTTTATTATGCGGAATACATATCTTTTTTTGTTTTACCCCTTATTGGGTACGTGCCGAAGATTTCTCCGGCTTGATATTCAGCAGCTTTCCTGCTGCCGATTACAGCTCTGAACCCCAATGGCAAAGCATGGGAGAAATATACGAAGGAAACAGCTTTTCCATTGCCAGTACCTATTTCGAGACGCCCCAAGCAGTCGACAGCGGGATCAATAATTTACCGAGTGAACCGGATAAAGAAAACCCTGATTTTATAACTAATCTAACTGAAACCGACGTTGCCGTGGCCTACAATATCAACCGGCTTCTGTATGACGACACCCCGGGCGCTTCCGCTGAAGCGGCCACTATGCTGGGAATATTAAAAGACCCCCGCAGCGTACCGGCACTGTCCCAGACGTTGTGCTTAGAGGGGGAATCGGAAACAAGGATCGCGTCCGCGGAGGCATTAGGCAGGATACAAGATCCCTCTGCTTTACCCGCCTTGACAGATAACTTATTCAATAAAGGTGCTTTGGATCATGAGCAAGTACGTTTGAAAACCGTTTGGGCAATCGCCCAGATGGGAGAAGAGGGTTTTGCCGTATTGGAAGAAGCGTTAAATAGCGGGAAACCGTCAAGAATGCAGACCGCAGCGTGGGCATTCAGACAACTGGGAGAAGAATCGGTTCCGACTTTAATTCATGTCGTTCAGGAGTCACCAGTTGCCGAAGGAAGAAAGAAAGCCGCGGAGACACTGGGAACGATAGGGGATGCGCGGGGGGTACCCGCTCTAACCGAAGCGATGCAAGATACCAGTCCCGAGGTACGCGAGACTTCCGCCGCAGCATTAGGAAAAATAAAAGATTCCCGCGCCCTACCGGCTCTCATAGAGGGATTAAACGACGAACAGCCCGCGGTCAGGAAAAATTCGGCGGAGGCTCTGGGTAAAATAAACGATCCTTCCGCAACCACCGGATTAATAGGCGGATTAACCGACGGCGATCCCGCCGTAAGAGCGGCGGCGGCAAAAGCCTTGGGAGAAATTAAGAATCCGGAAGCGATAGATGCTCTTCTTGGACGGCTGGGAGATGATCGGATAACTGTCTGCGATAACGCGGCCCAATCGCTGGTCAATATAGGAGATACGGCGGTATCGCCGTTAATACAGTTATTAACTAAACCAACGGAATCGAGAACAAAAGAAAAGGTGCTCTGGACACTGGGAGAGATAAAAAATCCGGACGCGGTCCCGGTTTTGATACAGGCATTAAACGATCCCGACACAAGGGTAACAAACGCTGCCGTAGACGCGATAAAAAAAATCGGGGAAGAAGCGGTGCGCGGTTTAATGAAAGCCGCGAGCGACGGCGATATACAGCACAGAAAAACGGCGATTGTCACATTAGGAAAGATGGAAGACTCTTTGGCGGCCCCGGTTGTTATATCGGCTTTAAACGATGAGAATCCCGAGATCCAGAGGGCTGCAGCGTGTACACTGGGCGAAATAAAAGATATTTCCGCCGGACCGGCTTTATTAAGAGTAATGGAGAATAATACAGACGCAAAGGTTAAACAAACTACGGCGTGGGCTTTGGGGGAGATACACTATGAGCCCGCGGCAGACTCTTTGATCAAAGAATTGAAAACCGGCAACTCGTCCGCTTCAGACGCCTTGCAAAAAATAGGCGCACCGGCGGTCGCCCCTCTTTTAAAAGAATTACCGCAAGCAGATGACGATCTTAAAACAACTATCGAGGATACGATTTACGGCATGAAAAGCGAATCTATACAGCCCTTAATCGACGTTTTTGCGGAATCCGGCACGGCCCCGGTTGTTTTAGATAGTGTCGCTCTACTTTTAATCCGGCAGGGACAACCGGCAATGGAAAAAATAATGGAAACGATCGGATGCGAACCTTTGGAGGCATTCAGCTATCGGGAAACGATACAAAACTTGGTTAATTTCATGAATAACAATGAATTTTCGACAAATATCAAAATACTGTTAGCAAAGTTCAGCACACCAGCGGTAGAGCCGTTAATCGCGGCGCTTGATAATCCTGCGTTGCGGGAAGACGCGAAAGACACGCTAATTATGCTCGGCAACCAGGCGTTTATCCCTGTACTAACGGAAAAATTGAACTCTGCTGACGCCGCAGACCAAGAAATAGGACGGGAGATTATCACCGGCATAGCTCAAAACAAAATTGGGGAAACCGGGATAGACCCCGCCATAGATCTATCCGGGATCGCGCAATTGAGTCAGCAGGAACTCGAGAATATAGCACTGACCAACGAATATTCCGTAACCCGGGCAGTCGCACTGTATACCATCGGGACAAAATATAACGGTGAAGAATTTCTCAAAACGTATGTGTTTGATGAAAATCCAGAAGATGGAAAGCTGACGGTAACCAGTAAAGATATTTCCAAACTGGAAATGGCGGCGATCTTAAATACCGGTATACCCTCTCAGGAAAAATGGTGGGAATCCCTCAGCGGGCAAGAAATCAAAACAGATTACATCAAGCTGGTATTGAAGGGAGATTTCACAGATGAACGGGTATATATTTTGACAAAGACTGCAGAAGAGAATAACCGCGCATGGGTATGCGTGCAATACTCCACTCAATTGGTGATGAACTCCCGGGGATATAGTACCGAGCGGTTTGGTGATAAAGAATCTTTTATTGAAAACGGACAGGGATACATCATCCCGATCGTTTCATACGGGATACCGCTTCATTATGCCACCAGTGGTAATATACTGATAGGTCACGCTTTTAACGCGGTATTCATTGGGGACGGGGCGGAAAATGATAAAATCGAAGACTGGCTTTTCATAGAACCTATGGATGACGATTTTTCGCCGAATTACCTAGGCGAAGAGATACTAATCCACAAGTTCGAATCGATGGTTTTGCTGCCCGACGGCGAATGGATAACGGTAAAACATCCTTATGATGAATCACAGGACGTCACTTCACGAGGCGGCGCCTACCAGAACGTGGATCTGGGCACCATAAAAGTACAGGGATACCAATACGGCAGCGATATATAGTGACAACAATGAAAAAAAATACCTTTGTTTTTTTATTTCTTTTGGTGCACGCGCTGGCAATACCAGCGCATTTTACTGCTGTTCGCGGCGAACCTTCTCAGGGAAATATTCCGCTCCCGCCGGCGCCAGCCGGCTCCGGGACCACGGTAACGGTCGATTTTTATCGAAGGGAAAAAACAACGGGAGAAAAACGGGAATACATCGGCCGCGCGGAGCTTAAAGACGACACGCTTACGTTTACCGTTATTGATAAACGCCTCGAAATAATGCTCTCGGGAAACTTCTATACCATGACAACCGAAAAACACAACGGCAAATATCTGCAAAAACAGTATGTCTTGAAAGCAGGTACCATCGAGCACCTGCGGCAGGTTATAGCGCAGTGCAAAGATATCGGCTGTACCGCGGAATCCTCCCAGAAATAACCCTGCACACGGAATCCAGCCGGGCGGCACGTTTGGATCGAAGAGTGTTATTTCCCTTCACGCAAGTTTGACAGAATAATAGCTTTTTGCAAATATTTAGCCGTCTGAAGTAACGCTATAAAAGAATCGGCTGGCAGCAGCTTAAGGTTAAAAGTTTTGTCGGCACATCCAGGAACGCCTTGCTGTCTCAATTATGGGTTGCTTTAATTACTTATCTGCTCTTAAGCTATTTGAAATCCAAATCTAAGTTCCCTTGGTCGCTTTATACGCTTTGCTCAATATTACCAACAAATTTATCTTCAAGAAAAAACCTCTGGGATTGGCTCAATGCGCCGTTTTATGAAAAAAGCAATGCGCCGCCAGAGATATTACAACTAAAGTTCAGTTTTTGCTAATTTAGACAGCAGTGATTTTAGATTATGAAAATTCTATTTTGCGGAATGTGTTTTTTGCTGCAGGGAGGATGCCTCGGCCTTTAGACGGGGGGCCCCAATAGAAAAAACAAGCCCTGCTATTCCCCACCAGAGCATGCTCACTTCAGGCAGAAAGAAAGTAAAATCGAAGAGATTATGGATGAGAAAAACCGTGAGAGCGGCGAAGACGCAGGCTTTTTCTTTCTTATCCGGCGATTGTACGATATTATGCAAAGATTTCTTGAGTAGCAACACCGCCAGCCAGAGAAAAGAGGCAAGTCCGAGTATCCCGGTTTCCGCCCAAAGCTGCAGGTAGGAATTATGCGCGAATCGGCTGCCGGGAAGGTCGAAATTGCCGATTCCGATCCCGGTGATCGGATAGGAGGAGATTATCCTCCAGGTGTCCTTCCAATAATTCATGCGCATCAGAGCCGAGAAGACGGGCGTGCTTTGTTCTTTGTGCGTCTGCGTCCTTACCAGAATAAGTACCGTAAGGAGGAGTATCAACATGGCAGAAATAATTCCGGCATGCCGTTTTTTCACCGCTCCGCTCAGGTAAAAATATATGCCGAGAGCGCATAAAAAACTCACAAAAGCGCCGAGTGATTGGGTGAGGCAGAATGCTATGGACAGAGGGAGTATCGCCCATTTTGTTCCCTTGGTGCCGAACGCGAGCAGCATAATCATGGAAAGATACCCGGCAAGGGCATTGGGGGTCACGAAAGGGAAAAATACCCTTTTGCGCTGAAGATAATCCAGGGTGAAAGATGAAATGATATTGTGGCGGGATACGTACGCGCCGGTATGCGCGAAACCGAAAAAGTACTGATAAATGGCCAGTACTCCGATTGCCGCGCCCATCATGATCAGGACGCGTTTGAAAATATTTTTCTCTCCCGGATTTAGGCTGGCGGTCACCACAAAAAAAGCGATCCCGATAAGATACTGGTCGGCTGCCAAGATGCTGTTGAAGGTGCGGTTTGAGAATGCCGTTGAGAGCGCCAGCGCCAGGAGAAACGCCCCGGCCGGATAGCGCATCCTGCTCAGGGGCATGGTGAACAATTTTTTGTGCGCGATCCAGAAGAGGAAGAAGAGGAGAAAAAAAAGGGAATACCAGTAATTAAGGCCGGGATAGGCCAGGGAACAGACAAACGGCCGGAAGAAAATTATAATTAATAAAAGTAAAAACATTATGATATAATCTTATACAATTATAGCGGTTATGTCAATCAAATTTATGAGGGAAGAACGATCCGGAGAAAAAAGATGCTGGTGAGCGTTATTATCGTGACCTGCGGGGCCCATGACCATTTTGCCGCCTGTCTTGAGTCGGTCAAAAACCAGGCCGGGCCGCGTCCTGAGATCCTGGTGATCGATGATTCCGCCGGAAATATTTTCTACGCGGGGGCGCTTAACAAAGGGATCGCCGCGAGTAAAGGAGAATGTATACTCTGCCTTAACGACGATGTGATGCTGGATAAGGATTTTATCCGGGAGGCCGTGCGTGGATTTTCCACGGGAGAGAAAATAGGCATGGTCAGCGGGAAGGTCCTTCGTCCGGATACGGTAACTCTTGATTCGACAGGTTTGTTTCTTTCCTTGTTCAGGACGGCGCGGGAACGAGGATACGGCAGGCTTGACCGGGGGCAGTTTGAGAAAGAGGGGTATGTGTTTGGGGTAACCGGATCTGCCGCTTTTTACCGGCGGAGTATGCTGGAAGATGTGCGGTTTAATAATGAATATTTCGATCCGGATTTCCGGATGTTCTATGAGGATCTGGATGTCGCCTGGCGCGCGCGCAACCGCGGCTGGAAAGGGTATTATGTTCCGCGGGCAATTGCTTTTCATGTGCGGGGAGCCAGTGTCAGGACAAAGGGAGGGATAGGCAAACGGTACGCCCGGCGGTATATAGAAGACGATCTGCACGTGGATTTGATCAAGAATAGATATTTGTGTGTTCTTAAGAATGAGTCCGTGCCGGGTTTTTTTCTGCACCTGCCGTTTATGCTCGCCTATGATTTTTTGTGCTGGTTATATCTGTTATTATTCAGATTCGGGGTGGTGAAAAAATTCTTTAAACGGGCCGTTCCTTATAAGGCTGTTTATAATAAACGGAACCCGTATAATAATTCATAACAAGGGAGGCTGTGATGATGGTGTTGAAAAAAAAAGGCGTTATTTTTATTCCATTGCTGGCGGCTGCTGTTATATGGTTGTGCGGTGTTTCATCCGCTTCGGAAGGATCCGCAGTCACGGTTCAGAAATCAACAAAGATATACTGGTTCATCCCGGACGGGCTGCGCGCGGACCCGGATGTATTCAAGATATTCGACTGGGCTCGGGAAGGCAAATTGCCGAACCTTAAAAAGCTCATGGACAACGGTTCGTACGGATATAGTATCCCGGTGTTCCCTACGCATACGCCGGTTAATTTTGCCACTCTTTTTACCGGCTCTTATCCAAGAACGCATGGAGTAGCCGACGGCCCGATGCATGTCGAGGGCAGGCCGCTGGATAAAGTGGCGATCGGGGGTTTCAGTTCGGTCGCGAAAAAAGTGCCGCCTATCTGGGTGACTATGGAAAAGGAGAACAAAAAGGTGTTTTTGCTTTCTCTCCCGGGTTCCACTCCTCCCGAGCTTGATCAGGGGACCACCATCAGAGGCAGGTGGAGCGGCTGGGGCGCCGATTTTCATCCCCTTGTTTTTCAGTCGAATAACGCGAACGCGCGGCGCAGTAAACAGGGGCGTTCGGCGCGGTTATTCTTTTTCGGCCCGGATCTGACCCGTTATTTCGATTTAAAAGAGGCCTCCGGCTGGGAGAATATGCCGGTGTCAAAGAGCCAGCCGCTGGAATCGGAAGTAGAAGGTTGGGGGCAGAAGATAGTACTGTATATATACGACACTACCGATGACAATACCATAAACTATGACCGGATCATTTTTTCCCCGGATAAGAAGAGTATTTTTGCCGATCTTTCCCAGGGGAAGTGGAGTGATTGGCTGCCGGCACAGTTGAAGTGGCAGAAAGAGAACGTAGATTCGAACGTCAAAATAAAGATCATTAAGCTGAACGTTGGGAACGACCTGGCTTCCGGGGATGTGAGGATACGCTGTTTTTACAATAACCTCAACCGGTTTGTGGCGCAGCCTCCCTCGGCGGCGGATGAAATAAACAAAGCAGTCGGACCGATGGTTGATTTCGCGGATAATTTTCCCGCGCAGCTCGTCTATGTTCCCGAAGATAAGGAGACGTTCCGCGAGGAAGCGGATATGTCCCTTGACTGGCATAAAAAAGCGGCGGGTTTTATCATCCGGCAGTATAAACCCGATGTGTTCATACAGGATACCTATACTCCCGGACAGATGTTGAGCAGCCGCTGGTGGATGGGGGCTGTTGATCCCGAGAGTATACAGTATGCTTCTTTCAGCGCCGCCGAAAGAGAAGAACGGTGGGATGACGTTTTGTCCATGTATAAAAAAGTGGATGAAGTGCTTGGTGAATACCTGAAGAACGCCGATGAGAATACCCTGATAGTTTTTTCCTCCGATCACGGGATGGCGGCTTTGAACCGGGAGGTGCAGTTGAATAATTTGTTCGCTAAAGAAGGCTTGTTGAAATTCACCATTGACGAGAAAACCGGCGAGCCGGTCATCGATTGGAAGAATTCCAAGGTGATCTACCTCAAGATGTGCCATGTGTATATCCATCCGGACGGCCTGGCCGGGGAATGGAAACGCGCGAGCGGCCCGAAGTATGAGAAACTGCGCGCCCGGGTCATAAAGATGCTCAAGGCTTTGAAAGATAAAGACGGCAAAAAACCTCTGGCGGCGGTGGTAAAAGGGGAGGATGCGCCGAAAGTCCTGAAGCTTCCCACGGACCGGGTGGGGGACCTGGTGATCGCCAACAATCCGGGATTTTTCTGGGATGAGGAAATGGGGAATGACCTGACCGTCTTCGCGGATGCCCGGGAAACAGGGTATAAACAGTCGATACTTCCGGAGGCTGCCAAAGCGATATGGACGCCGTTCGTGGTCATGGGGCCGGGGGTGAAGAAAAACTATGCGATCGAAAAACCCATCAGTATGACGGATGAATATCCGACTATCATGCATTTGATGGGTGTGGCGATACCTTCTTTTGTAGAGGGGCAGGAAGTGAAAGAGATATATGAACATGACCGTTAGGAGAGCGCTTTTTGCGTTCCATACCGCTGCCGCGGTTTTTTTCTGCGCGGCCACCGGCGTTTTTGCGGAGACCCTGGATACGGTCTTTGAGGAATACGATTTTTTCCTTCAGGGTCTCGGGGATTTCAGCGTGGAAAAAGATACGCGCCGGCAATTGCCGGATTCGGTGACGCATACCGTCATTGCCCGCAAAGCGGATGTTGTCGTTAAGATCGAGATTACCCCTGCCATTGAGGAGACAGCCGCGCGCTCGTACATCAAGGAAAGGCATTATGTGCTGGAGTCTTTGTTCAAACGCCTGTCTAATCCTTATCCGGGAATGATCACCAATACCATCGAATGCCCGGATGCCTTTAAACCTGAGATAACGGAAGCGGTGATCCAGGGCAGCACGGTCCCGGTCTATATTCTGAACAGCACCCCGCGTTTTACCTATGGGGCATGCGTTGATGAGCTTATACGTTACCGCGGCGTCAGCGCATTTATCTATGCCGCAGGCAAAAAGACGCTGTTCCGCGTGGAGTTGTTTTATCCCAAAGAGCGTTTTGACAAAGAGCGGGCCCTGGCAGTTTTGCGTTCTTTTTCCGAGGAAAAGGGCAGCCGGGGCGGGCCGGCGGATTGCCGTGGATACAATCTGATAATCATCGGTTTTGACCCGCTGGGGGCGAACCACCTGAAGTTGTACGGATACGAGCGCGATACCGCTCCCTGCCTTGATGCCTTTGCTCGGGAGAGTGTTTTGTTCAGGAATGCGATAAGCCCTTCAAGCTGGACCCTGCCGGTTTTCATGTCCTGGTTTACGTCTCTTTATCCTTCACAACATAAGATCGTGAATAAATACAGTTTCATTGATGGAAAGAAACAGGTGTACTCCAATCTGCAAAAACTTTCACCAGGCACCATTACCCTGGCCGAGGTGTTGAAAAAGAACGGTTATGCTACCGCCGGTTTTACCGGGGACGCGGGAGTTGAAGGAAAGTTTGGATATAGCAGGGGGTTTGATGTTTATTACGATAAGACCACCTTTGGCGGTTTCGGCCTTGTTTTTTCGAAGGCCCTGCAGTGGTTAAAAAAACACCGCGGGGAAAAGATCTTTCTTTTCATCCAGGGTTATGATGTGCACGGCCGTTACAAGCATGAAAAAAATTTTAAGAGCAGATTTTTAGATCCTGGCTATACGGGGCGGTACCGGGGTACTCCCGCGGAATATTGGCGGCTGCGCAATGAGAGTCTGGAAAAAAACCCTTTGGTACTCGCGGAAGAAGACGTGCGGTTCTGGGGGGACTGGTATGACGGTAAGATTTATGAAGCGGACAAAAAGTTCGGTTCCTTCCTGGAGGATATCCGCCGCCTGGGGCTGTACGACAACACGATCATTGTTGTTTCTTCCGCTTCGGGGAACGAATTTTATGAACACAGGCGTTTTGACCATGGGTACAGCCTCTACGATGAACTTATCCGTGTTCCCCTGATCATTAAAATCCCCGGGAGAGAGGGAACCGTAGTCCCGGAACAGGTCAGGACCATCGATATTATGCCTACGGTACTCGATCTGCTCGGTGTAGACGGGGGAGGAATGGCCGAAAAACAAATGCAGGGAGTAAGCCTGGTTCCGCTCATACAAGGGGGATCTTTGAAGCTGGATGCTTTTTCGGAGACGGACTATCTCTTATATAGTTTCAAGCGGTCATTGCGGACGAGCGACGGTTGGAAATTCATCTATTCCTTAGAAAACGAGAAGCGGGAATTGTATAATCTCAATGGCGATCCGCTTGAAACGCGGAATCTGGCAGAACAAGAACCGCAGAAGGCATTGGAACTGGAACGGGAGCTTTCGCGCTGGCGCGTATCTTCCCCTGCCGGCAAATAAATCAGTGTATTTCAAAAATCCCAGTGATATAATAGTACCATATGGATGATTCGGAACTGCTGCACTCCTGTATCAAGGGAGATAAACAAGCCTGGAATCTTTTCGTTGATACATATTCCCGCCTCGTATACAAATATATATACAGCACTTTCAAGACCAGAGGGAGGGATATTCCGGATGAAGACCGGCTGTCTGATATTTTTCAGGAGATATTCCTGTCGTTGATCAGGGATAATTCCCGGAAACTCAGATCTTTCCGCGGCCGGAACGGGTGCACGCTGGCCAGTTGGCTGCGGCAGGTGGTTATTAATGCCACGCTTGATTACATGCGCAAGGAGCGTCTTATTATTCCTTTGCAGGAATTATCGCCCGATGATGAAATATCGCTGGCCCAGATGCTGGAGGAAAGATCCTCTGCGTCCGCGGATAAGACGGTTTTAAAAGAGAAATTTTCGGGATTGACCGATTGTATACAGGGATTGGAAACAGACGAGAAGTATTTTCTCGGGATGCATCTGGATATGGGGCTCACCCTGGAGGAACTGCGGGAGTACTTTAAACTTACCCGCGGGGCAGTCGACATGCGTAAGTCGCGCATCGTTGACCGGTTGAAAGAGTGTTTTAAAAGCAAGGGGCTCATCCTTTAGTGTAAAGTGTGTCCCGCCCAATAGTTTGGTTCAGGGGCGGGATCCCGCCCTGCAGGTATGTTCTTGGGCGGGATAAGTGTGTATGTGTAAAGGAAATGTTTTTCTTACACACGAAAAAGTCTTTAAAGGCGAGTATTTATGGATGAACAAAAGTTAGAGAAGCTTATAGCGGCGGTATACGGCAAATGGAGGGATTCCCGGCAAAAGAAGATTTCCGCGCATCCGGATGAGGAGTCACTGGCGTTGTTTATCGAGGATAAACTGTCTTCTCCGGAGAGCGATAAAATCAGAGAGCATATGATCCAATGCCGTCAGTGCGCGGAGCTTATCGCGGCGCAGGTGCGCAGAACCGATGAGGAGCCCGAGTTTGCTTCGGCGTTGATCGAGAAGATTAAAAATAATGTTGCCCAGGAATTGGGGAATTATTTTCTGGAGATTATGCTCAGGGTTAAGGATCGGACGCTGGAAATACTGCATACAACCGGTGATGTCCTGGTGGGACAGGAATTCGTACCGGCAGCTGTTTTGCGCGGCCGTTCGATAAAAGATTTCAAGGATGAAGTCATCGTCCTTAAGGATTTTAAAGATATCCGCGTCGAGATCAAGATAGAAAGCAGGGACGGCGGTATTTTTGCGGCTGCCGTAGTAGTCAGGGATAAGGGCACACAGTCGGTCATCAAAGACGCGCGGGTCATACTTTTGAAGGAAGGTGTGGAATTGGAGTCGTATGTCAGTGATTCCGGGAAGGTTTGTTTTGAACATATCCCGTTAGGCGCGTATTGCGTCGAAATAGTGTATGCCGGTGAAAAATCAGCCGTTATTGTGCTGGAGATAACCGGGTAACGATTTCTATTTATGTTTCAAGAACAGAATGCCCTTGTCCTGGAGATCTTAAAACACGGCAAGGGGCTCAAAATGAGCATCTTTGAACAAAAAGATGCCGCCCGTACCGTCAGGCATTTCAGCCAGTGTACGGTTTCTTTCAGCCACATAGAGAAACTTTGCCTGGAATTAACCCTCCTTTTGAACAGCGCCAACAAAAAAGGACTCCTCGAAAACGATTCTTTTATAAGCCTGAAGAAGATCGGCCAGCTTCTGTGGGATGACTTGTTGACCGGACCGGTGAAGGAGCGGCTGCGGATTTACCAGAACCGAGATCTCATCCTTTCCCTGGACGAGGAATTGATCGATATCCCCTGGGAGCTTCTTTTTGACGGCCGTGAATTTTTATCCCTCAATTTCAATCTGGGGCGCCAGGTACGCACAAAACAGCGGCCGCTGAGCGCGGAGTACCGCGGTCTGTCCGTCCGGCCGAGAATGCTCATCCTGGTAAATCCCACCAATGACCTTAAATCGGCATATCTGGAAGGCCTGCATATCAAAGACCGGCTGGGCAAGGCGCATAAACGGCTTTCGGTTGATTTCAAATCCACGCAGGTTGATACTCTGTATATCAAAAAAAATCTGCGGGATTATGATATTGTGCATTATGCCGGACACTGTGAATATGACCAGGATAATCCCCGGGACAGCGGCTGGGTGCTTCATGACGGGAAGTTTACCATACAGGATATCGCCGCTATGGGGGAGACTATGCCTCTGCCGGCTATTATATTTTCCAATGCCTGCCAGTCTGCCGGAGGGGCTTCGGGCGCGCTGCATCCGGATTATCAAAAGAAAGCATATAATCTGGCGGCGGCTTTTTTGTTGTCCGGTGTCAGGCATTATATCGGCACCGTGCGCAGGATCGAGGATGAGGTTAGTTTTGCTTTCGCGAAAGAATTTTATTCTCTGCTCCTGCGGGGCAGGACAGTTGGGGAATGCCTGCGCCTGAGCCGCATCCGGCTCATTCGTGAATACGGGGAGCATTCCATCTTCTGGGCGGGATACCTCTTATATGGCACTCCCAATCTGGTATTGTTCCGGCCGCGGATCAGGCATCGTCAGATTTTATCGAAACTGGATTTCAGCGGATGGAAACGGCCGCTGGCGGCGGCCGCGGCATTCGTTTTGATTCTCGCGTTCTTCCTGGTAATATCCCTGTGGCTGCCTTCGTTAAATCCCGGGTCGTATTATTTATTCCGGGAATCCCGGGGCCTGTTATTGAAAGGGAAAAACAGGGAGGCGCTTCTGATAGGGCGCGTGCTTATACGGAAAGAACCGAATTTTCTGCCGGAGTATCCGGTATTGGCCAAGGCATCTCAAAGCTTAGGCAGGAGCGAAGAGGCCTTAAAATATTATTTTGAATATGCCTTTTTCAGTCAAAGGAAAAAAGATTACAGGAGCCTGGCAGATGCCTATATAAACATCGGATGGCTGAATCATCAACAGGGAAAAAATGAAAAGGCGGAAGATTTTTACGGCCGGGCGCTGGCGCTGGCGCGCGAGCACGCAGACCGTCTTCATGAGGCGCAGGCGATGCGCAAGATGGCGGTCTGGCATATGGACAGGGATGAGAATGATAAGGCATTGGAACTGCTGATTAAAAGCTCGGAGATCAACCGCAGCCGCCCGCGTTCCAGAGAACACGCCTACAATCTGGCCTGCGATTATTTTGACATGGGGCTGGCGTTTTTTAATAAAGATGAACCTGCGACAGCGCGGGAGTTTTATGGAAAGAGCCTGAGATTGTTTCAGGGGTTGAAACTTAAGAACGAATTAAGCGATTGTTATTATAACATCGGAGAGATCTATCTTTTTGAAAAACAGTATGACAAGGCCCTTGCATATTATCTGAAGGGATTTGAAATAGATTCCGCCCAGGATAATAAACCGAACCTTGCCGGCGGTTACGGTATGATTGGAGAGTTGTACATGGAAATGGGGGATATGGAAAAAGCGGAGGAGTTTTTTAATAAAGGTATAGAGATAAGCAAAAAAATCCAGGCTCCTTTGGAACTCGCCTCCGCGTATCGTAATTTAGGTATTATCTATAAACAGCGGGGGTGGATTAATAAGGCCCGCGAATATTTCCGCTCTGCCCAGGGGATCTACTACCCGGGAAACAAACCCGAATACGAAAAGATCAAGCAGGAACTCCTCGGATTGACCCCGCCGGCAGATTAGCGGTGTATGGCGTTTTTTTGATCAGGCCGGTTTTGTGGTTAAACGATGAATCCGTCTCCCGTATGAAAAAGCGATATACAAATAATGCAATGGATGTTATAATTCTTTCGACAATTAATGATTGAGCCGCGTGGCAAAAATTGCCTTTTGGCACGAGGAATTACACAAATTTGCTTCATGTAAAGGTGGCCGGATTGCATTTTACGGCAGGAAAAAATAAGGCATTCCATTGGGAGGCTGAGGGTTACACGTTGCGATGAGGCTAATTAAATTTGAATGTAAAACGGCAGGGAATAAAAAAAATTTTATATTTGGATATAAGGCAGACAATCATAAACAATATGCATTCGGCTATCATTTTCCGAGCAAAAGCATTTTCTTTTATATTGAATATTACCGGTATTTACCGAAAGAATTCGGTGAGAATGAAAGAAAAAAATTTTCAGTCGTAGAAAAAACCATCCGGGGAAAAAGGGCAAGAGTGTATGTGTTTAAAAAGGGGCAGCTATCGCGTAAGGATGTTGAAAGCTTGCATGTTACGCCTGAGCTTATTTCGGGTTTTTATATGGCACGGCCGCGGGAATGTTGTCAATTGTTTGGTAAACCGAAGCGGATGAGAGTAAATACCGCAGCTCAATTGCTGCGAGGGAAAAAGATTCTGTTTTATACCGGCGCGGGTATTTCGGCTGCCGCGCGCATACCCGATGTCAGAGTCGCAAAAAATTTAACCGTTGATTTCCACCGTCCATTTGATGACCGGCGGCTGGCGGCGCTTGTGCGCAATCCTCAAAAGTTTATTTTTTCTTTATGCGTTTTTTTTATTTCACTTAATAAAAGACAGCCTACCGCGGCTCATCGTGCATTAAAGGCATTGGCTTTGTATCTTAACGCAGAGATACTCACCCATAATTTGGATGATTTGCATGAAAAGACGGGATTGTCTCCTGTCTATGTGAGATCACCGTGGTTAAAAGATGCTTTTACCAATGGCCGTTTAAAAGCAACCGATATAGTTTGCGCGATAGGATTAAAAAAGGATACGATAGGATTACTCCATCGGTTTAAACAGAATAACGCCCAGGGCATAATTATTGCTGTTAATCGTATTCAACCGGGATATCTGGACCGGAATGATATATTTTTGCAGGGGGATATACAGGATATAATTGAAGATTTAGCCCGGATAATGCTGAAAGGTAATTTATGCTTGGAATAATCGAACGTTTGAATGCAATAGAACACTTTAAGCCGAATGGTAAGCATAGAATTCTTACGACGGAAGAAAAAACAATTCTCCGCGCGGTTAAAAGAATTGAAAAAAGATCGGAAACAGATGAAGCCGGCTATTCATCACGGGGAAAAGACAGCATTCCGGTTTGTAACTTTGCGATAAGGCCGGTTGGGAATGTTTGCAACTTTGCTTGCCGCTACTGTTTTACAAGAATTCATAAGCCGGCAAGAAGGTATTTTGAAACAAATATGAGTATAAAGCTCATTGAGAGGATTATGACACAGGCTGCAAAATATTACAGCGGCCGGATTTCTATGTTTTGGACCGGCGGAGAAATTTTGTTGTCGAATATTAAGTTTTTAAAAGAAGCTATCGCTATACAAAAAAAAATTATTCGAACAAAAAAGCATCTTAAGATTGATAATATAGTCCATACGAATGCAACTCTTTTGAATAAGGAATGGGCAGCCTTTTTTAAGCAAAATGCTTTTGGAGTAGGGATCAGCTTGGATGGGCCGGAGGATGACCATAATCGCGGCCGGACATACCATGATTTTTCAGGGACGTATAAGGACGTAATCAGGGGGATCGGGATATTAAAACAAGCAAAGATTAATTTTGGGGCAAATGCGACGATATTGCCGGTACATAAAAGAAATCCGGAGGTGTTTTTAAAGACATTTCTT
Source organism: Candidatus Omnitrophota bacterium (assembly GCA_041653035.1). Classification (GTDB taxonomy): domain Bacteria; phylum Omnitrophota; class Gorgyraeia; order Gygaellales; family Profunditerraquicolaceae; genus JAQTZX01. The sequence continues at coordinate 5,133 of JBAZGE010000018.1, read as the reverse complement.
GATTTAGGTATTACGCGTTTATCTGTTTATCCTTCCATGGATGAGAAAATGCTGTTATCCCCCAAAGAATTGGCTGATTTTATGACCGGTCTTTTTGACGCCTGGCTCGCAAGCTCCGGAAGAATATCCGTGCGTAACTTTGACGATATACTCTATTCTTTAATCGGATCAAAGAGACGAACAACCTGTCAGCATAGCGGAGAATGCGGAAGCTTTCCCTGCATCGAACCAAACGGCGATGTCTGGATATGCGATTATCCTTTTACTTCTGACGATTATTGTTTGGGCAACATTGCCGATTTAAATCTGCCGGAGCTATTCAGAAGCGATAAATACAAACGTTTTCTGAAAGCCAAGTCAGAAATTTATGACAGATGTTCGCGCTCATGTGCATGGTTTTATGTTTGCCGGGGAGATTGCCTTTATCGCCACACGATAAGAAAACAGGGGTTTCTTGCTCCAAAGAGTTATTATTGCCGGGGGTTGTCCGGAATTTATGAGCATGTTATTTCGAAATTTGACCGTATCATAACCGGTTGTTTGTAAATAAATGTATCGGGAGAATGTTACTATAGAAATAGGCGGGATACGCGTTAAATTAGAGAACGTGTTTCCCGGCCCGCTTATCGAAAAATATAGCGGATTCATAAGCACAAATAAAACTGCCCATGCAGTTCTTAGATACTATGAAGTATCTCCCGTTGTACTGAAGCCGGATAACAGCCCGGTTTATAAGAGCAGGTATTTTGACAGGGATGCAGATAAGGATTTAATACATGGCCTTTCGAAGAGGAAACGCCTGAAAGCGCCGGAATTATATTTTTTTTACTGTGAGAAGCGGCTGCGCTCCTATATCCGGGAAAATAATTTTGTAATTCTGAATAGATGTGTATTTGTCTGGGACGCTTCCCGGATGAGATACGCTTTATTTTCGTTACAAAGCGACAGCCGTTCGCTTAAAGCAAACGCATTCGATATAGCGGTACGGTTTATTTATGCAAAATTATTTTGGCTCAAGAAAGGATTATTATTACATTCTGCCGGGATTATCAAAGATAAGAGGGCATTTTTATTTCTTGGCTCGTGTGGATCAGGTAAAACCACCATAGCCAGAAATTCGGGAAAATATCCTTTACTCTCCGATGAAATGGTCGGCATCAAACAGGAAGGTGAAGAATTTTATGCCTTTTCTACACCGTGGGGAAACGAGGCCAGAGCCGGAAGAACAAATACCTTTACGGCAGTTGTGAAAAAGATATTTTTCCTGCATAAAGATAAAAGTTTATGGTTTAAAAATATTCCTTCTTCCGAAGCTATGGCAACAGCATTAGCAGGTAATCACCATATTGTATTTTTTCTGCAGTGGGCGGAAAAAGACGAAATAGCGGCAATAATAAGTTCTTTAAGTGATTTAGTAAAGTGTATTCCGGTATGGGAGATGCATTTTACTAAAAATGTTGATTTTTGGCGGCATCTGCCGGAAAGGGGGTGAAGAAAAAGTGAAAAAAAAGACACGTCTATGTAAAAAAGAAGAGCGCGATGCAAAGGTAAATAAAAAAAGATATGTTTCTCCAAAAATCCATGATTTCGAAAAAGTGAAAGCTGATGGTTGGACTATTGGTTTCACGAGATAAAGACTGGGATTCTTTCTGAAGACAGGAGTATTTTGCAAACAAGCTGTTTTTGCGCTTTGAGTCGTATCCCGAAAAAAGGAGTTGCAATGCCCCCCCCAAAAAACTTTTTTCTAATGAATCCGGATATTGTTTTTAAAGACATTGAGGACGAAAGGGTTTTGTATAACCCTGAGACCGGAGAAGTGAGGGTGGTGAATGAAACAGGGAGATTTATTTTGGATCAATGTACTGGAAAACTATCCGGCAGTCAAATAATTGAAAAAGTGGCCGGCTGTTATTCCGGCGTTCCTCCTGACAAAATCAAGAAAGAAGTGATCGATTTTTTGTCGGAACTAATGAAACGGGAACTTATTCATAAGGCGGCACCATAAGAATGCCGGAAGAATTTATTTCGTTAAACGCTAAAATTGGGGCAGGTTTAATAAAAAATGTTTTAGAAAATAAAAAGAGTGTCTGCTTGGTTATGTGCGGCAGGAGTATGGAACCATTCCTGAAAGAAGGTGATAGGATTTATATTTCCTCCTGCCGTCTGCAAGAGTATAAACCCGCGGACATAATTGCATTTCAGACCGACGCGACTGATGCCGGCATTATTGTTCACCGTATGCTCGGGAAAAAAGGAAATTATTTTTTTACAAAAGGAGACGCGTCGTTCAGGCACGATCCCCCGGTAGTTTCGTGCAGAGTGCTGGGAAAACTCGTTAAGGTAAATCGTAATAATAAAGTATTGTATAGTAATAAGATTAACGGCTGTTTAATGCTCCTGGGATCATATCTAATGGTGTTTTGGTTTTATAGACAATTTAAATCATGGGTAAGATTTTGGCGATTAAAAAAATGCAATCGCGGATATTTTTAGACAAGCGTTATTCCAACCGCTTACTCAACTTTTGGGAAGCACAAAAACAAAAGCGCGTTCTGCAGTCTTTGCCGCTTTCAATTAAAATACCTTTCGAAACCGTCTGTAACTCAAGGTGTATTTTCTGCAATCACAAAAATGAAGATACGCGTCTATTTCCCGCCTCCGGTAATTTTAATATGCGGCGTTATCTGATTCATCAGAAGCCTCTTAATTATGCGTCCACCATAGCATTAGGAACATTCGGAGAGCCGTTTATGCATCAGGGATTTATCCGCGCCTTATATTTTATACAAAATAATTATGGGGGTGCAAAGATCGGGTTTTCTTCAAACGGGACTCTTTTAAACAAAGAACTGGCAGGAAAAATCGATATGATTAAGAAGTTGTATCTTAACATTTCTGTTAATGCGGCGGATGCCCGGACATATGCAAAGATAACGGGAATCGATGCATTTCATAAGGTCATCAAAAATATTGGGCTTTTGGATAATATCCAAAAGAAAAATAAGGGGCTCACGTTGACTCTTTCTTATGTGCTTATAAAGCAAAATATTGACGGGGTGCCGGATTTTATTAATCTGGCGGCCTCGCTTAACATAAGAGAAGTCGTACTTATGCCCTTGATCATTACACACGCGCGTTTAAATGAATATTCTCTTGACGCCGCCGCAGAGAAGGCGCATAAGATATTAAGGCGCGCAGCCGGAATCGCCCGGCGCCGCAACATCAAATTAAGATGTTATAATGTGGATGAGAGAATTGATGGTTCCGGCGCAGCCGGCGGCCGCCGTTGTTATTATCCCTGGAAGGAATTTAATATTAAAGCGAATGGGGATGTCTTTTTTTGCCATTCGAATATTATCGCCGGTAATGTATTCCGGCAGGATATAAATGAAATCTGGAACGGTAAAATATATCGTATGTACCGCGCGACCGTCAATACCGGCAATCTCCTGCCCATCTGCGCTGCATGCCCCGTTAAGAACCGCACTATTTTTTCGTTTAGAAAATTGACGGCATAAAGAAGCTCCTTTGAAAAGTATACGAATAAGAGGGGCAAAAATAGTTTTATTTTCCGGGAGAATGCGCCGGAGAGAAAAGTTTATTGATAGTTCCCTGCAGCAGTTTGAAAAGGGCATATAAAAACCGCAATTTGTAGCGTCTTTTTGTGCGGGGGCTGTATAACGGTAACCCGTAAAATTTGGCAAATTGTTCCTCAGGTATGTTGAGGGCATAATCAATCGGGTATCGGATGCTGTCGTATAGAATGAAATGGCACAGGGCATAGAGATAACTTACGTTGAAACTCTTTGGGTTACGCAATCCGTAAAACTTTATGATATGAAAAATGGCTTTTCTTTGCCACAAGGGAATCCGTAAGCTGTTTAACTTATCTTTTAAGTCCTTCCCGAGAATAACCTGTATATGCGCGAGCAGGAAAAATAGCGATGCGCGGGCTTTTTCCCGGCAGGCAGTGCGCAGTATATAGTCCCAATCGAGTTTTTCACGTTCCAGAATAAGTCCGGCGTCGCAGACATATTTAAGACTGAGCATCTTCCCGAATCGGCGCTGGTGCAAGGCGATGCAGAAAAGGTTATCCTCCGGGCTTAAGACCGGTGAGGTTTGGCCGTCAATACAGTTTGTTTTAAGCCGATGCCATAGAGAAGACAAAATTTGGCGTCCATCCCGTTCTATATCCACAGACCAGTGCAGTTCGACGATTGCGTGAGAGCCGCCTAAACTTTTTTTAAATCCCAAGTGGCAATGCTGGCGCCGCCAGTAGTTTTCGCTGCCTTGAAAATGTCTGCTATAACCGAGCGATTCGAGTAATACGATAGCTTTTTCCAGTTCATTCTTTTGCACTAACAGATCAATATCTTGTGCGGGTCTAAAGCCGTATGGTTTGTAGTAATCTTGGGGATAAGAAAATCCTTTAAGCGGCGCGAGGGTTATATTTTCTTTTTGCGCCATCCGCGCGATTCCGGATATTTCCTTAGCGTGTATCATATGATACATCATTTTTCCGTAGTAGGTGGTTTTAAGGGAAGAGTAGTATTCTGCAGGAAGGAGATGTTTTTGGGACTGCGCAACGGAATAAAAAAATACATCCAACTCGTGATAAAAAAGAAGGTCTTTAAGCCTTATCCAGTTTATCGTTTTGGAAGACAGCGTGTTTGTGATGCGCGGCCGGTATCCTCCATATACAACGTCTTTTGCGGTAAAGAGGAGTAATTGGGCTTCCGGATTCATGGCAATTTGATAATAGCATTAAATGCCGGTTTTATAAAGATTTTTTTTAACGCTGACATTTCTTCAATGGCCAGCCGGTGTTAACTAAAAAAAAATTTAGTTTTTTAGATTGTAATTTAATAATAATATGTTAAACTTTAATTAAGCTATTAAAAAGTTTCTGTTTCTTCTAGTCAAAAAGGGTAAGTCCCGCAGCCACGGTGACTAAAGAATAATAGGTATAATACCTAACATATGTGCCGTGGTTTTGTATTTTTTTTGAATCAGTTTTTATGACGAGCCGGTTTACTTAACAGGCAGCATGCGTTAGGTAAACCGGTTTTTTTATGGAGGGCATATGACTGAATCGCGAGACAAAATCTGGTTAAAAATAACGGGTGTTATAAT
>JBAZGE010000017.1:0-34545 GCA_041653035.1 Candidatus Omnitrophota bacterium | reverse complement strand
GCAGTAACAATTACACGGACCGATAACGAAAAACCCGCGCCCAGCAGGAATTGAACCTGCAACATCCAGCTCCGAAGGCTAGCGCTCTATCCAGTTGAGCTATGGGCGCACGTCTATTCAAACGATTGGCGGCCATAGCTCAAGTTCCTCTTTCCAGCGACTCCCCGCATGCTTTTCGCGGGGAGGAGTCCCGCAACGCTTTTGGCGGGATTGAGCTATGGGCGCTGATTGCAATAAGTTACAATTTTCAAAACACCGTCGGAAAGCAAAACTTAACTTTTAGCTTTGTTTCTTTTCTTTTAGTTTTTCTTATTTAATTTTATACACGACATTCACATTTTATTCACATTTTCTACCGTATAGAATCCCCCTAAAACCGTATATCCCAGGAAACACTCTTTTATCATGTTTTCCCACTAATTTCAATGATTATTTTTAAGAGAGACGGCCTCAGGTCATCTAAAAAAAGGGGACGGTTCTATTTTTTAACTCCTGGTCGAGAGCGAAAAAATAGAACCGTCCCCTTTTTTTCAGAACCGTCCCCTTTTTTTCACTGGGCGCAAATTCTCTATCCCTACACTATCTCGCAGCGGTCGCCGAGGATCTTTTGGATTTTCTTCAGTCGTTTCTCGTCGGCGCTTTGCGCGGTGCTTTCGTTGGGAGCGCGGACCGGGGAATTAAGATGTATGGCATTCGGATATATCCTCTCGACTGCCTCGGCGAGTTTCTGTGCCCCGTCCAGATCGTCATTTATACCCTTCACGATCATTATTTCAAGCCATATCTTCCCCTTATACTCCCTGCGCAAATCTACCAAACCTTGGATCACCTCTTCTATCTTTATTCCTTCACAGGGCCGGTTCAATACCTCAAAGGCCGCCTGATCGGCAGTATTCAAAGTAGGAACGATCACATCCGCATCCAGCAATTCCCGGCGCAAAGCGGGATCCTTTAAAAAACTGGAATTGGTTATTACCGCTATCGGTATCGGGGTTATTTTTTTGATCTGAGCGATCAGAGATCCGATATTTATGTTCAGGGTGGGTTCACCGGCGCCGGAAAAAGTGATGTAACTCACGCTCTTGGCATCCTGGGGACTATTTTGAAGCCACAATTTCACTTCTTCGAGTATTTCAACCGTATTCACATATTCCTTGCGCTCGACCGTCTTTTCAGAGGTTTTGCCAAGCTGACAATAAACACAGTCAAAACTGCATATTTTGAAAGGGGTTAGGTTAACACCTAATGAAAGGCCTAATCTGCGCGAATGAAGGGGGCCGTAAATATGTTTCATAGCGGGTTGGCGGAGAGTAAAAACCCCCATCTTCCAATGTCCCGTTCTTCGGGAATTGAAAAATGGGGGTCAAATGCACTCAGTTATCCTATCTAACGTCTACAAATGAATTCACGGTGCCTAGGGTATTGCCTACGGTATTGGTATTGCCGGGATCCGTGATCCAGGAACCATCCACAACAAACTTGTACTCGTATCTCCCCGGTTTCAGGGAAACTGAAATGTTCCAATTGCCCTTGGTATCCTTTTTAGCGGTCAAACTCTTTATATTCCAGTTATTAAATGTACCCGCGACACTGACCTTCTTGGCATTGGGAGCGTAAATTTTAAAAGTAGTATCTTTTGCTTTCGCTGCCGCTGCCGTTGTTTTCGCCATCCTTAACATGTCCCCCCCTCCTTTTTTTGATTACCTGATATAATAACTATAGAATATATATTATGCATAAATTTATGGTTATGTCAAGGCAAAAATTATGTTTTTTTCCATAACTATCTTATCGCCAAATACTTATAATCACCTACACCACTGCTATGACGATACCTTTGCGATCGGCTAAGGTAAGACTTTGCTTCATATCGATAAAAAGGGTCTTTTTTGCTTCAATGGCCAAGCAGGCAGCCCGGGAATTGATAAGAGTCTGTATGGTCTTAAGCCCGATAACCGGTATGTCAAACCGGTTATCCTGATCCGGCCGGCTTACTTTCACGATAGTTACCCCGGCCCGGGCTATTTTCCCCGCCCTGCGGATAAGGTTATCCGTGCCTTCAAGGGCTTCTACGGCTACTATAGCCTTGTTTTTTACCCCCACGCTCAATCCTATATCCAATAAAGCCACTTTTTTAGCCAGTGCGAAACCAAAATCGATATCTTCTTTCTGCCCGGCATCGGGTTTTTTACGGGTCAAAACACCCTTTGCAGGCAGATAAACTTCCAGGAATGTCGTAGAGTCCAGTAAGTCCAGTCCTGCTTCCTGCAGTTCATCAGCGATGGCCTTAAAAATGGTATTGGCCTTCCAATCTTTTACCTTGAAGAGCAGCTCTTTCAACTCAACGCTGCGCATTTCTTTGCCAAAAAGCCGGTGCGGGCTAACCTGGCCGGCCATAACCACTTTTTTAACCCCTTCAGCCCTGAACACATCCAGCATTTTACGGAATTCCGCCAGCCTGATCCAGTGGATACGGTCAACATGCCTGCGCAATGCCGGGGAAGTATCCCCTTTGATGGCTACCGCGACTACAGAATAGCCTTTTACCCGCGCGGAATCGGCAAACAAAAATGGAAATCTTCTGTTGCCGGCTATCAAGCCGATTTTTTCCATAGCTGATTTTAATTTATATTCCCGGGTCTTCGTTTTCGGAACGGGCGGATCGGTTGAAACGGCTGACGCCCCGGGAAGATTTCTGTTTCAAGAAATCTATGAGGTGAGCCACTTCTTTGTCGGATTGACCTTCCTGTTCTATTTGATTCAGGGCGTTCTTTATGGTCATGCCGGAACGGAAAATTACCTTGTAGGCGTGTTTTAGTCTATCGATGGTATCCCGGGGGATATTATTACGCTTTAAACCGATAAGGTTCAGGCCGTATATGCGCGCCGGATGGCCGTCACAGGTTGAAAAAGGCGGAATGTCCTGTACTACTTTGGTACAGCCTCCCACGATGGCAAGTTTGCCGATCCTGACAAACTGATGCACCGCGGTCAGGCCGCTTATTAAAACTTTGTCTTCAACCGCCACATGGCCGGCAAGGGTCGCGGCATTCACCAAGACGCACTGATTTCCGATCACACAGTCATGCGCGATATGAGCGTTGGCCATGAAAAGGTTGTTGTCGCCGATTATGGTACTGCCGCCGTCGCCTGTCCCGGGATTAATGGTGGAGTATTCCCGGATGGTATTGTTATCCCCGATTATAAGAAAACTTCTCTCGCCTTTATATTTGAGGTCCTGGGGAGGAGCTCCGACTACCGCCCCGGTATATATCCTGCAATTTTTTCCGATAGCAGTATTGCCGATAATGACGCAATGCGCGCCGATAACGGTTCCTTCACCGACGGAGACAACTCCGTCGATCACCGTGTAGGGGCCGACTTCAACGCCTTGGCCTAATTTGGCTTTTTTTGAAATCACTGCCGTGGGATGGATCAGCGCGGTATTCTCGTTATCAACCATTTTATTCCCCTCACATCCGAAAACAGACATAATATCTACTCTTGCTCGTCGGCAAGCACGAACATAAAATCCGCCTCGGCAACGACTTTTCCGTCTACCAGGGCTTCTCCGCGAAGCTGGCCGGTGCGGGATTTTATTTTAACCGCTTCTACGCGCAGGACAAGCTGGTCTCCGGGCACAACGGTTTTACGGAATTTCACGTTATTAATAGCCATAAAAAAGGCGATCTTCCCCCTGTTTTCGGAAAGCGACAACATCATCACTCCGCCGGCCTGCGCCATTGCTTCTATGATCAAAACTCCGGGCATGACCGGCCGCTGGGGAAAATGCCCTTTGAAAAAGTAATCGTTTATGGTCACGTTCTTGATCCCCACTACGCGCTTTCCCATCTCCAAGTCGGTTATGCGGTCGACCAGCAGGAACGGTTCGCGGTGCGGAAGAATATCTTTGATGGCGGTTATATCAAGAACTTTCTTTCCCTCGATCACCTCCTGCCCCGCAGGGGAGGCCGCCGGGGTTTTTAAAGAAAATTCTTTCTGCCGTTGCCGGGCGATCTTTTGTAAAAGTTTTGTATTCAAATAATGCCCGCTTTTTAAAGCGATAACATGGCCTTTGATAGGAGCCCCCAGCAGATACAGGTCACCGATAAGATCCAATACTTTATGCCTGACAAATTCGTCCGCATAGCGCAGTTTGGTATTCAACACCCCTTTTTTTCCGATCACCAGCGTATTATCGTAGGTCGCGCCTTTACCGAAACCTCTCTTCTTTAATTCAAGGACTTCTTCTTCAAGGCAGAACGTGCGCGCGCTGGAAAGCTCTTTTTTGAAAGACTCTTCGGTCACGGTCAATTCCAGGAATTTCCCCTCTAAGAGGATATTATCGTAGTCAAGGGTATAGGATATCTTGAACTCATCGCCGGGAAGAATAACCACGGAAGATTTTCCCTCCTGCACGAACAACGGCTCTTTCACGCAATAATAGTTACGGGGACGGCCCTGTTCTTTGATGCCGGCTTCGAGGAACGCGTTCACGTACTCTTTGCTGCTGCCGTCCAAGCCGGGAGCCTCCACGCTATTGATCTCGACGGTCACGTTATCTATGCCTAATCCCGCCAACCCTGCCATCAGGTGCTCGATGGTCTGTACCTGAACGGTATCGCTGCCGATAGTGCTGCAGCGCGGGCTGGCAGAGGAAGGCAAACGCAGCTGATCCACGCCGGCCTTTATCGCGGGTTTTCCGGCGATATCGATGCGCACAAAAGTAATACCGCTGTCCGCTTCGGCGGGCTTGAAGGTAACCTCCACGCTGTTACCGGTATGCAGGCCGACCCCTTTAAGGGTCACCGGTTTCTCTATGGTGCGTTGTTTATCCATGATTTTAGCTATACGTCCTGTTTTTTCTTTAATTCAGACTCTAATTCTTCGACTCTCTTTTTCAACTCCGTCAAAGTCTTATAGAACCGCGGCAGGTTATGCACGCAGGCGTTTATCTCTTTGGCCGCTTTCTCGGGTTTTGCGGGAGATCCCCATACAGTGGTGTTTTCGGGTACGGATTTACTCACTCCCGACTTGGCCATGACGACAACATTATCTCCCAATTCGATGTGGCCGACGAGCCCGGTCTGTCCGGCCAGGATAACGTTGTTTCCGATCTTCGAACTGCCGGAGATCGCACACTGGCCCAGAATCAAACAATTCCTGCCGGTCCTCACATTGTGAGCTATATGCACCAAGTTGTCGAGTTTTGTCCCCTGCCCGATAACGGTTTTATCGAAACGTGCCCGGTCAATGGCGCAGTTTGAGCCGATCTCCACGTCATCTTCGATCACCACCGTGCCTATCTGGGGGATACGGTGATTAACCCCGTCCACGGCCACAAACCCGAAACCGTAGGACCCGATAACCGTCCCGCTGTAAATAACTACGCGTTTACCGATGCTGACCTGTTCCCGTATAGTCACCGTGGGATAGATAACGCAGTCGCTGTCGATGACGGTTTCACTGCCGATATAACAATTGGCGTATATGACCGTCCTGTCACCGATAACCGCCTTATCTTCTACTACTACATGCGCGCCCAACGCCGCGCCCTTGCCCAAACGGACATCTTTTCCCACTACCGCCGTGGGATGAATACCCGCCGGGAGAATAACTTTCTGCGGGATTATCAGAGAAACCACTTTGGTAAAAGCCAATGAGGGATTATCAGTACGGATAAGAGGCTTGCTGGAGGACTGTATTTCCGGGGAAGTAATTACCGCCGAAGCGGAAGTCCGCTCCAAAAAAGGCAGGTATTTCGGATTGGACAGAAACGTAAGGTCGCCTTCCCGGGCATCCTGTATTCCCGCTACTCCCGTAATAACGACTGAGCCGTCTCCGACGACCTCTCCACCGATGAATTTCGCAATTTCTTTTAAGGTCTTGGGCATAGCAAAAATAACCCCGTTAGAAACGCCGATGCCCGCGCACGTGCCGTAAAGTTTCTAACGGGGCCTCTGACGGAATAACGATCTATTTCTTAGCCGGTGCCGCGGACGCCTTGTTTATGATACCAACGATCTTATCCGTGATATCCAGGCTCTTATCCTCATAAACGAGCACACTCTCGTTAAAAACCATGGTATACCCTTCTTTAGCGGCATACTGTTTAACGGTATCCTCCAGATCCTTCAGGATCTCCTGCATTTTATCATTCTGTTCTTTGCGCAAGTCGGTCTGTTTCGCGCGGTCGTATTCCTGCAAGGCCTTCACTTTGGCCTCAAGGTCGCCTTTCTTGGCCTCTTTTTCCTTGTCATTCAAGAGATTCATATTATCCTGAAAAGTCTTTATCTCGTTTACTTTCTTTTCCCGTTCGTTTTCATATGTTTTCTGCTTCTCTGTCAGGACTTTATCGTAATCTTTTGTCTTTCCATATTCGCTGAATACTTTGCGCAAATCCACATACCCGAATTTATCCGCCGCGTCGGCCGCGCTCAATACGAAGGTTAAACCGATCACCGCCGTCCAGAAAAACACCTGTGCCCTTTTCATTGCTTCTTCCTCCTTGTTAGGTACGTTTTTAATGGTTAAAATCCATGACTCATACTAAAATGAAGCATGCCGTCGCCCTTAGTATCTTCACCCGGTTCCTTATCCATCGGGAAACCGTAATCAAGCATAAGCGGCCCTATCGGGGTTTTGACACGTATCCCGAACCCTGTGCCCGCAAACAGACTGCCGCCGGCGAAATCGTTCGCCTTAGCCCACACATTGCCCACATCGTAAAAAGCCGCTATTCTGATAAAACTCATTATCGGATATGTATACTCCACGTTGCCGACCAACAGGGATTCGCCTCCCAGGGAATCGCCGGTAGATGAATCCACGGGGCCGATACTGCGCTCATGGTAGCCGCGAATGGTATTGGCGCCGCCGGCGAAAAACCGTTCGTATATAGGCACTTTCGCGGTATCACGGTAAGGATCAGCCCAGCCGGCACGGCCGCGGAATTCCAATACCGATCCTTTAAACAACGGGACATAATACGACGTACGATTGTAGAACTTGATGAAATCCTTATCTCCGCCTGCCGGCCCGCCTGCGCAGGTAAGCGCGTTGTTGAAAAAGATACCTCTCGATGGTTCAAACACGTTGTTCCGGTTATCGAAGGATAACCCGAATTCTAAACTGCTGATGCTGTTTTCTCCTTCTTCCTCCCGGAGATCCGCCGAAGCGTCCGAAGGCACGTCACCGATTTTTACCACGTCAAACCGATAGGTGGCATTGCTTCTCCAATATTCGGTAAGTTCTTTGCCCAAACGCAGATCAGCTCCGGTCACGTCTTCGTTATAACCGTACCCGGTATCTTCTTCCCTGTCATGTTTGCGTTTATAGGCGTCAAACCCGAAAGAAACCGGATAGTCAAAAACCCACGGTTCGGTAAAACTAAGTTCGAATCCTTCGCTCACCGACCCCAGGGAAGCGCGCAGTTTCAGATTCTGCCCGTCACCCGTGAAATACGGAAAGTTTTTCCAGTCGAAGTTCTTCTGTTCCACTTCCACAAAACCGACCAGTTTATCCACACTGCTGTAGCCGCCGCCGAAACTGAAAGCACCGGTCTTGGCTTCTTTCACGTCCACGATCAGGTCTTTTTTATCGGAAACTTCCGTATCTTCGGTATCATAGCCGATCTCTTCGAAAAATCCCAGGTTCTGCAGGCGCTCTTTACTGCGGCGCAGTTTTTCCCCGTCAAAACGGTCTCCGGGGCGAAGGCGCATTTCCCGGCGCACCACGATATCCTTAGTTTTAACATTCCCCTTGATCTTGATCTTATCCACGTAAGAAACCTGATTTTCGGTAATTATATAGGTAATGTCGATACGGTCGGTATTCGGATTAAGGAAGGTGGTATCCTGGACCTGGCAGGAAATATACCCGCGGTCGAAATAGATCCCCTGGATCGCCGCGATATCCTCTTTCACCGACTCCTGGCTGAACACGGCTCCGGGCACGCATTTTTTCACTTTAGACAGGATCTCGTTCTCCTTGATATCGGCGTTGCCTTTTATGGCTACACTGCCGACCAAATACTTCCTGCCTTCCCGGATCTTTATGGTGATGAAAATTATCGGTTTCAGAGCATGGCTTTTGGTTTCATAATCTACCGCCGCATCGTTGAATCCTTCCCGGTGATAAAAAGCCTTGATTCGTTCGATGTCCTCTTTAAACACTTCATCTTTTAAAGCCCCGGCGTTAAACAACCACGCCCGTTTGGTCTTGATCAGTTTCAGGATCCTGCTGTCCGAGAACGCGTTGTTCCCTTCCACGAAGATATTCTGGATCTTGACCCGTAATCCTTCGACTATAGTGAACCGGATATTCGCTTTATTGGTCAGAGGATCGGTAGAGATCTGATAATCAACCTGCATCTGGCCGAAACCTTTTTTCTCGTACAGTTTTTTGATGGCGCTGATATCCTCGGTAAGGTTTGGATAATCAAGATACTGGGCCTCTTTCGATTTCAGGATCTCCTTCATTTTATTTTCTTTCATGACCAGCCGTTTCATCCCGGAAAAGGTGATCTTGTCGATAACCGGGCGTTCGGTAACGCTGATAACAACCTTCACACCGTCTTTGTACTCTTCGGTATCCACTTTTATATCGCTGAAAAACCCCAACAGATACAACCGTTTCAGGTCATCGCTGACAATGTTCTCCTGATACGGACTGCCTATCCGGGTCTTCATCTTAGAGATGACCGTGTTGCTGCTGACGGCTTTATTGCCGATAACTTCTATGGCGGTGACCGTTTTTTCTTTCGCCTCTTTGACCGAAGAAGCCTGATTTCTCGAGGATGCTTCCTCCAGGGCGAGCGATTGCGCGATCGACTTTTCTTTTTCGCTTGCCCCCCCCGGGGACTGATCGTCATCCGCAGCCCATACTGCCGGGCAAACCAGACAAAAAGCCGAAAAAACCAACAATAGCTTTAGCGAGATCTTTTTTCTAAGCATTTTTTCACCTTTCCTCAAAAAAGTTATGGAGCCACAACTTTACAACCGAGGTACCTCTGAACGCTCTTTGGGCGGAATCCCCCGAAGCAAAACGAAGCAGCGGCAATTCCATTCTCACCCTTACCAGATACGCGGCGCGCACCCAACCACGTGTTTACGCACGTGGTTTTCTGCAAAGGGGGATAAAACGATTTCAATCAGTATATCACAATACTCTTAAAATGCAATTAATTTCTGAGCCCCCTTTTCTGCGCCCTCTGCCCCCCTATTTCTGCAATTGTTCCAGCATTGCCTGGCTGAAAAGTTCCACAAAATGGGGATTGAACTGCGTCCCGCCGCATTGAGCCAGTTCCCGCAGGGCATCGCCCGGATTGACGGCCGCTTTGTAATCGCGGCCGGTAGTGATGGCATCATAGCTGTCCGCGACCGCGATTATCTGGGCGGCAACCGGGATGGCGTTGCCTCCCAGTCCATGGGGGTAGCCTTTCCCGTCCCAGCGTTCATGATGATACATGATCCAGGGGACTATCTCCTTCAGGTCTTTCAGAGGTTCCAGTATCTTGACCGAAATAATGGTGTGTTTCTTTATAAAATCGTATTCTTCATCGGTCAACCGTTCTTTTTTATGGAGGATATGGTCCGGGATCCCGATCTTGCCCAGGTCATGCAGGAGCCCGGCTTTTTTGAGTTTCTCTTTTTCTTCGGCGTTCCAGCCGAGTTTATCCGCCAGGAGCAGGGAATAACGGCTCACCCGTTCCGAATGGCCTTCGGTGTACGGGTCCCTGGTTTCCACCGCTTTTACCAGCGAAGCGATGATCTCGAAAAAAGACTCCCGGGAGCGTTCCTGTTCATGGTTCAGGTTTTCAATAAAGGATAAAAGCTGCCGGTTCATCTCTTCGATATCTTCATCCAGGTTTTCCAGCAGTCCGCCCTTTTCTTTCAGCATAAGGTGGGAAGGATGCAATAACGGGGCCAGGTCGTTCTCCTGAAGATAAAACGCGTCTCCGCCTTTCCTTCGCACTTCCGAGGAAAATAAAAACAGGAGCTCTTTTACCGGATATTCTTTCTTTATCTTAACATACCCGGCCTTTACCGAAACGCCGATATGTTCGTCGTTAAAGACCATTTGCAGGTTATTTTTCAGGAAACGCGTGTAAGCGGCGATCTCTTTTTTCGCGCACACCACCCCTCCCGCCAGTTCCTCCGGAGAATACAAAGCCCAGAACGAACTCTTGGAAGCAAGGATCGGGGTTATATGCCGCCAGATATTTTTAATCGAATCCACGGACATCGTGCCGGTGCTCCCTTTTAAAGATTCCAGGTAGAAAAACACCAGGAACAGTTCTTTGGAAAAATATATCTTCTCCAACTCCAGTTCCAAACGGTAATAAAAAAACCGTAAGGTATACACCCCCCGCAAAGGATCTATCGTAGCCTTGTCCTTGATCTTTAAAAGCCGGGTAAGAAAATACAGATATTTATAAACGCTCCCGCTGATAAAGAAGAGAACGGAAAAAAGCGCGGTCAGGGCAAAGTCAAACTGCACGCCGTGCAGGCGGGAAAACACCAGCGCCCAGAAAACCGCGACCACAAAACCAAAGGTGAACAGAAACCCGGTCAGCACCCCGGTACAACGCAAGATATAATAAACAGCCGCGCAGGAGCATAAAAGGAAAAACCAGGACAAAAGATGCGATTCCCGTACCGTCCTCCCCAGCAGAATATCAGCCACGCCGTTAAGATGCAGGAACCCTCCCGGCATCTTACCGAGAGGAGTATCGCCGATATCATGAATGATCTCCGCCGCGGGATATATCAATACCAAGGAATCCTTCAGGAAGCCGTTCCCGAACTCTTTTTTCAGGATATCAAGGCTGTTCACGACATCGTAATAGCCGATAACTTTGGCCTTCTGTTCTTTGGTGCGTTTTTTGACGTCTTCCGGATGCAATACATAATCGACAAAGAAACTTTTGTCTTCCCTCAAAACAAGAGAAGAATCGATGGTTTCCGGAGACCTATCAAGATATGAGGCGGCTAACAGGACAACCAATGAATAATATTTCCCGTACCCCGGCAGGTCGATATGGCTGCGGAGCCTGCGGGCCTTTCCGTCTTTATCCGTGGGGGTATTGACAATACCCACCCACGCCGAATCCCGGAACATTGCAAGCGGCAGCATCGTAACAACCGAAGAGCTTCCTTCTTCCTGGTTGATGGCCGCGCCGATAACCGGCTTTTTGGAAAAAGACTGCAGGGCTTGCTTAAGACGTGCGTCATCCTCATCATCGGATTTCCCCTGAAAGACAAGGTCCAATCCCACGGTCTTGACCCCTTCATTATTCAGGATATCCAATACCTTCGCGTATTCGGAACGTTTCCACGGCCAGCGGTTATCGCTGACTTTACTCAAAGAATTATCATCGATCTCGATACCGATGATCTTAAGTTCCTTGGCCGAAACATGGAAAAAACGATAGAGATACCAGGAAGGAAGATCGTTTAAAGCCGAAGGAATATGAGGAAAATACCAAACAACCGCCAACACCGCGCCTAATGCGAAAAACCCGATAAGAAAAATCTTTAGAATATCCTTCTTCTGTTTCAAAGAATTATACCGGTTTTAAAGTTAGTCGTACAAATTAGTAAGCAGGGTTCCGTCTTTAGTGATAGCCTGATAAAAATACCGGGGATATATCCTGTACCGTTTCGTACAAATTAGTAAGCAGGGTTCCGTCTTTAGTGATAACCTGATAATAATACCGGGGATATATCCTGTACCGTTTATGCCTCGCCGCAAATTGGCCCGGGCCGGTAAAAGTGGCGCTGTCGCAGTCCGCGATGAGGGGCGTGCTGCCGGCTAAGGCTTTATAATCGGCATAAGACATATCCGCGAGCGCGCCATTAACCCCGTACGAATACCCGCCTTGTGCCGGCGTTCCCTCACGGTCCATAGGACAAGTGATTATATTGAGGTTGCCTTTGGCAATATCATTTTTTAAAAAATTCGCATTCGGAATAATACCCCCTTCGTGCGCGTACGCAACCCCCTTCTCTCTCCCCTGCAGGATAAAATAGGCCAGTTCTATCTGCCAGGCGCCTTTTTCCTTCATCTGCCGCTTATACGCTTCGCGGATATATTCCTGAGGGAGCAGGCTTAAACTGGCGGGAAACTTATCATGTTCCATAACATAGATATCCAAGGCGGTACGCAGGGCTTTCAGGTTTGATTCGCAAATCTGGGCCCTGGAATTTTCGATTACATTCAGGTATAAAGGAACGCCGAAAGTCATCAATATCCCGATGATCACCAGAGAAATTATTATTTCTACGAGCGTGTACGAGCTGCTCTTCATATTCCCTCCCGTTGAAAGATCTACGGAATAACTATGTCGATATCGATATTCGAGCCTTTCTTTTTCATGCTCCCTTTCCCGAATTTCGTGTTTTTGCTTTTATAAGTCTCGCCTTTTTTAGTGACGATTTGAGCATACTCTCCCCTGGCCAAACCCTGATACAGAAAATGCCTTTTACTCAGATCGCCTACTCCGTTAAAAACCGGGCCGTCGCAATCCGCGATCAGGACCGCGTCCGCGGGAATGGTCTTATAGTCGCCTAAGGTGATCTCCGCTAAAACCGCGTTCAATCCATACGATATCCCGCCGCTTGAAGGATTGGTAAAGTCTTTGGGACAGGTGATCAATCCGATATTGCCTTTGGCTATTTCGTCTTTCAGGAATTCCGCGTGCGCGATGCCGTATTCTCTCCATCCGGTCAATATATAGGCGAACTCGATTTTCCAGGCGCCCGGCCGGTTCATGATCTTGTTAAAAGCTTCCCGGATATATTTACCCTGAAGCTGGCTGAGACTGGCAGGAAGGACATCGTTATCAATGGCATAAATTTCCAGGGCGGTCTGCAGGGCTTTCAAATTAGTATCACAAACTTTCGCTTTTGATTCTTCCACAAAATTCCGGTACGCCGGTATACCCATAGTTGTCAGAATACCGATCACCACCAATGCCGCCATTATTTCCATAAGGCTGAAACCTTTTGATTTCATGATTCCTCCTTATATACTGCCATTCTGAATAACAAGCCGTTTCACCGGCGAAACGGCCGGAATTAAGATAAACATGCGAATGCGGCCCGAGCGGCCGTGATCTCACCCCGTTAGAGAACTTTGTCCCCTAACGGTTTTCGCTGACGGTGGCATTAAACCACCGTCAGCATAGAAATCGGTAGACTACCGACTAAAGTCGGCGGCTTTCTCTAACGGGGTAAACCTTTTCTTGTTCATCGTCTCACCTCTCGATCTTTTGATCCTGTTTTATTCCTGCTCGACCCGCGCGATATTCTCGAATTTGGTATACTCTTTCAAAAAGGCGAGTCTACACGAACCGACCGGGCCGTTACGCTGTTTAGCGATGATGATCTCGGCTATCCCTTCATTTTCGGGGGTCGGGTTGTAATATTCTTCCCGTAATATCAATACAACTACGTCGGCGTCCTGTTCAATGGCGCCTGATTCACGCAGATCGGATAATTGCGGACGGTGGCTTTCCCGGGATTCCACGGCGCGCGACAACTGGCTGATGCCGATCACCGGGACGCTTAATTCCCGCGCCAGTGCTTTGAGGGAACGCGAGATATCCGAAATTTCCTGCTGGCGGCTTTCGGTATTGCCGTAGCCGCGCATGAGCTGTAAATAATCGAGTATGATCAATCGTATGTCGTGGCTTGCTTTTAAACGCCGGGCTTTAGCGCGCAGTTCCATGATGGAAATCGCCGGTGTATCATCGATGAACAAGGGGGAGTCGGAAAGCCTGCCGGCTGCCGCCGTCAGACGCGGCCAGTCAGAGGTTGCCAGATAGCCGGTCCGGACTTTATTGGCGTCCACTCTGGCGTGGGAACAAAGCAGGCGTTGTACCAGCTGTTCTTTGGACATTTCAACGCTGAAAAAAGCGACCGGGATTTTCTCGACTACCGCGGCATACTCGGCCATCCCCAGCGCGAAAGCGCTCTTTCCCATGGAAGGACGGGCGGCCACGATTATAAAATCGGAGTTCTGCAGGCCGGCGGTCTTCAAATCAAAATCGATGTATCCGGTGGGAATCCCGGTCACATGGGATTTATTCTGGTACAGCCGGTCAATGGTCTCAATAGTATCTTTAATGATTTCTTTAAGGGGGAGAATATCTCTCTGCGCCCCGCGGTCGCGCACTTCGAAAATCAGTTTTTCCGCGTTATCGACCACTTCATCAACTTTCCCTTCGCTTTCATGGCAGAGAGAAATAATCTTGGTCGCGTTGTTGATCAGCGTCCGCAGGGTGCTTTTTTCCTTAACGATAGAAGTGTACTGGCTGATATTGGCGGCGGTGGGGACGGAATTGGCCAGTTCGGACAGGAAACTCACCCCTCCGATACTCTCAAGAGTTCCAAGCCGCTTCAATTCGTCGGTAAGCGTAATGAAATCTATGGGCTTGTTGGCATTGAAAAGATTGCAGATAACCTCAAAAACCTTCCGGTGGGAATCTTTATAGAATGATTCTCTGGTAAGCGATTCCAGGGCCACGGAAACGGCGTTCTCGTTTATGATCATAGCCCCTAATACCGCCATTTCCGCCTCTATGTTCTGCGGCGGGATCAGTTCTTTTACTGAAGTAAGCATATGTTTCGTAATCCGTAATTCGTAAACCGTAACCCGTAATTGATAAATTATAATTATCCCGCAATTTTTACTATTAGGATTTACGAATCACCGATTACGCTTTACGAAACAATAATTTACGACTCATTTCTTAACTATCCAAACTTTGATCTTGGCGGATATTTCCGGATGCAGATTTACCGGTATCTCGTATATCCCCAGCGCCTTGATGGGCTCTTCAAGAAGGATATCATTCTTGTCTATATCGATATTTTCTTCTTTTAAAGCATTCTGCAGGTCGGCTGAGGAAATACTGCCGTAAAGTTTCTCTTTATCCTGGGTCAGAACCGGGATGGTAAGCGACAAATTCTGTAATCTATCCCGGACCTTCTCCGCTTCCTTCTTCATCTTTTCCATCTGCAGATTTCTTTTCTGCCTTTCCATTTCCAGGGTTTTCCGGTTCCCAGCCGTGGAAATAACGGCAAGCTTCTGGAGGAACAAAAAATTACGGGCAAACCCGTCTTTTACCTTTACCACGGTACCCGCCTTGCCGATACCATTTACGTCCTGCGTAAGAATCACTTCCATGTCATCCTCCGGCTACACCCGCACATAAGGAACAAGCGCTATAAATCTCGCCCGTTTGATGGCCGCGGCAAGCTGTCTTTGATGCTTAGCGCAATTGCCCGAGATACGGGCGGGCACGATCCTGCCTCTTTCCTTGATGAACGTTTCCAGTGTCTTAAGATCCTTATAGTTTATCGACTTGACTTTTCCCGAGCAGAAACGGCAGAATTTCTTCCGTGCCTGCATTATCCTTCCTTCCCGTTTCTTCACTACTTTTTTTCTCATTTCTCTAGCCATTGTGCGACCTCTCCTCGTTTTCATCCGGCCACGCTGTCTCCGTCACTGCATCCGGCGGCGCATCTTCGACAGCGGTGGCATGTTCTTTATTAGTCCCTGCATTGGTTCCTGCGGATAAGAATTGCACGCGCTCCGCCCGGACTTCGACGACACTGCGTTTCTGTCCGGCGTTATCCTCCCATGAACGCGACTGCAGCCTGCCTTCGATAAAAACCGGGCTGCCCTTGCGAAGGTATTGATTACACGTTTCCGCCTGTTTATCCCATACTACCACGGTAAGAAAACACGTATCTTCTTTCATTTCCTGGCTTTTATCGCGGTATTTCCTATTCACCGCCAGGCGTAAATTGACCACCGCGGTGCCCTGCGGCGTATAACGGAGTTCGGGATCTTTGGTCAGATTGCCGATAAGTAAAACCCTGTTCAGGCTCGCCATAGTTCGACTCCTTTGTTACTTCTCGATTCTTGTTATCAATACCCTCAAAAGGCTCTCGTCAACCCGGTACAAATATTTGATATTGGTTATGGATTCAGGAGGAGCATCGAAAGTCACCAGGTAGTAAACCCCTTCCTGGTATTTTTTAATCGGAAACCCAAGCTTTCTGCGGTCCGCCCAGACCACGGCTTCCGTCACCACCCCTTTATTTTTGGTAAGAATATCCTGCACATGGGAAAATGCCGTTTTCCTGTCCTCTTCGCTCAAATCCGGTTTAACGATAAACATTGCTTCATATTTATTCATATTCTTCCTCTCCTCAGTGGCTCAACCTTTGTTTTTTGTGTTATACCCGTTCATACACGCGACTATACCTTCACCTGCCCATAATTCAGCGCAGGAGCACGCTTCGGCAAGGGCATCCTTCAGCCGGCCTTTGTCCGCCCTGTCAAATACCGAAAGGACAAATTCCGCGGCATCTCTTTTCGCCCCGGCGGGCCTGCCGATACCGACGCGCAGCCTGCCGAAATCTTCATGTTTCAGAACGTTTATTATGGAAGCGATCCCCTTATGCCCTCCCGCCGAACCGGAGGGACGGATCCGCAATCTGCCGAATTCCAGGTTCAGATCATCGCATATTACCAGTACATCCTGCGGAGCGACCGCATATTTTTCCATGAACGCTTTCACCGCGCCTCCCGAAAGATTCATATAGGTAAGAGGCAGGGCCAGGGACACTTCATTCCCCTGTATCCTGCATCGGGCGCCCAGAACCTGGATCCCGGGTTCTTTTCTGAATGCCGCTTTATGGCCGCGCGCCAGCGCCTTTACCACCGTATAACCGATATTATGCCTGGTGCCGCTATAAATAATCCCGGGGTTCCCTAAGCCCACGATTAACTTCATCGATCTATTTCTTCGCTTCGCCCTCTTCGGCGGTCTCTTTCTTTTCCTTGATCACTTCCGGCTCTTTTTTCTCCTCGCCTTCGGCGACTTCCGCCGGCTCTTCAACCTTCATAGGAGCGGATATCGTCAACACGATAGCGTCCGGATCATTCAGGACTTTTACTTCCGGAGGAAAACCGATATCTTTTATAAACACGGAATCCCCTATCTTCAACTTGGAGATATCGATCTCGACATTCTGCGGGATCTTGGTGGGCAAACACTCCACTTCGATCTCCCAGAGAATATGCTCCAGCGATCCGCCTTCCTGCTTGACGCCCGCGGACTCGCCTTTAGTCATAACCGGCACGTTCACTTTAATAACTTTGGTCAGGGAAACCTCCACAAAATCGATATGCAGAATATGTTCATGCACGGGATCATGCTGCATCTCTTTGATCATGCACGGCCGCCCCTTTTCTTTATCATCGCCCTTCACTTTCACGTTGATGATCATATTTTCCAACCGGTGTTCATGAAGCAGCTGCATGAATTTCCGGCGGGCGAGCTTCACGCTCACCGCTTCCTTGCCTCCCGAATATACCACCCCCGGGATAAATCCCTGTTCCCTCAAATCTTTAACTTTGCCTCTTCCCACTTCCTGCCTGGGGTCTACTTCCAAAAATATCTCTTCCATCTCTTCTCGTCCTTTCAGTATCGCTTATTTTAATCGAACAAACAACTCACCGATTCCTCATGGTGAATCCTGCGAATCGCCTCTCCCAGCAGATCTGCCACCGAAAGCACCTTGATACGGGGATGCTTCTTGTGGATCTCCAAAGGGATACTGTCGGTGATCACTAATTCATCCAGATCTTTACACTTGTCAACGCGCTCTATGGCCGGCCCGGACAGAACCCCGTGGCTGATAGCGGCGCGAATACTTTGACATTTAGCTTTTTTTAATACACTCACCGCTTCGACGAGCGAACTACCGGTAGCGATCAAGTCGTCAACGATAACCGCGTTCTTGCCCGCCACTTCTCCCAACAGATGTATGGCTTCGGTCTTTTCGGGAGAATCCCGCCGTTTGTCTATGATCGCCAGGTCCGCGCCGATCCGTTTAGCGTAAGCGCGAGCCATTTTGATACTGCCGACATCCGGAGAAACCATAACCACGCCAGTCAGTTTCAACTTGACAAGATAATCGATAAAAACCCCTACCGCGAACAGATGATCCACCGGGATATCGAAAAATCCCTGTATCTGGCCGGCATGCAAGTCCATGGTCAACACCCGGTTCGCTCCGGACACGGTCAGAAGATTAGCGACCAGTTTTGCGGTAATGGGAACGCGCGGCTGATCCTTCCGATCCTGCCGGGCGTACCCAAAATACGGGATGACCGCGGTGATGCGCGCGCTGGAAGCGCGGCGCAAAGCGTCTATCATTATCAATAATTCCATCAAGTTATCATTGGGAGGCGAGCAGGTCGGCTGTACGACAAACACATCCTTGCCGCGTACGTTCTCGTTTATCTGAACGCGTATCTCGCCCTCGCTGAACCGCATAACCATAGCTTCCGACAGGTCGATCTTGAGATATTTGCATATATCTTTAGCCAATTCCGGATGCGCGTTTCCTGTAAATATCTTTAATTTTTGCATTTTGGGCCTCTCAAAAAAAACAGGGATCTTTATCTTCTTTTCAACAGCTTCGCCGGCACGCCCGCGACCGTCGCACCTTCCGGGACACGGGTCCTTCCGGTAACCACGGAGCCGGCTCCGGTACGCGCCCCTTTTCCGATGGTAACCGGCGCGACCAATACCGTATCCGAACCGATAAAAACCTTATCCTTGACCACCGTAACGTTCTTGTGCTTTCCGTCAAAATTAGCGGTAACCGAACCCGCCCCGATATTGACCGAAGATCCGATCCGGCTGTCGCCGATATAACTAAAATGTTTCGCTAAAGTATGGGAGGATATCTTTGAACGCACAATTTCAATGAAATTCCCCGCCACGACATCATCATTAAGTATTGTGCCTTCCCGCAGATGGGCGAAAGGGCCGATAATGCAGTGTTTTCCAATTATAACATTCTTTTCGGCAACTGTAAAGGGATAAATAACCGTATCCTGCCCTATGCGGGTGCCGTAACTGAGAAAGGTCGTTTCCGGGCTGACAATAGTGATACCCGCTTCCATGAAAGCTTCATTGATCCTTTTCTGCATAACTTTGTTTGCGGCGGCCAGTTCCGATCGGGAATTAATCCCCATAGCTTCCTGCATATCCCGGATCTGAACGCTTTCGATAACCCCTCCCCCGGCATACAAAATACCGATACAATCGGTAAGATAATACTCTTTTTTGAGATTATTCGGGCGTACCTTCTTCAGCGTTTCGCGCAAACGCCGCATATCGAAACAAACCACACCGGTATTGATCTCCTTGATACCCTTCTGAAAATCATCGGCATCTTTCTCTTCGACTATACCGCTTATGCCGGCGTATCTATCCCGAATGATCCTCCCGTACCCCGCCGGTTTATCGACATGAGCGGTTAACAGCGTAGCCGCGGCGTTATTTTCCCGATGCCGCCGCACCAAACTCTCCAGAGTACCCTTGGTGAGCAGCGGATTATCGGCGTACAGGATCAACACCGTTCCCTCAAAACCCTTCAAAAAAGGAACAGCCTGTTTAACTGCGTCGGCAGTACCCAGAAGTCTCTTCTGCAAGACTGTTTTTATTGACGGCGGCAAAACCTTTCCAACATCTTCGCTCTTATGCCCGAGTACCGCAACACAGCGCCTGATCTTCAGGCCATTCGTCAGATCCGTTACATACTGAACCATGGGACGGCCGCACAAAGGATGCAAGGCTTTGGGAAGCCCGGACTTCATGCGCGTCCCCTTGCCCGCGGCTAAAATGATAGCGGCGATGTTATTTTTAGAGTTTTTACCCATCTTTTATTCCTTTGGCATACCGCTCAATCCGTTTTGCCGCTTCCCGCACATCGTCAAGGTATACACGCATATTTCACTTCCGAAAGTACTTTATTTTTAATTCGAGCTTTCAAGGTATCACCTGGGCGTCAAGAATGACTCAATAATTCATAAGCCCTGAAAGCATTTTGCAAATTTCCTCTAACTCGCTTTTTAACGCCGCGCTCTTATCTGTATGAACCAGTCCTTTACGACTACAGATCTCTAAAATTGGCACACACTCAAAGGCGGAACCGCGAGCAATTCTAAAAAAGTTTATCCTATCAGCTTTATGGTAACGACCGTTTCCCTCTGCTATATTGGTAGCAATTGACAATGCTGCCCGATTCAACTGGTCAACAAGATAATAATTGCCTTTTGTAAAACTCTTCGTAAGATTTCCGATTTCTTCAGCGAAAGCAACTGCTTTCTGATAAACCTCAAGGTTTTCAAACATGAACGGCATAGATTACCTTTTTTGAACAATAGAACAGTTGAACATTAGACCGCAATTGAGCATTGGCTCTATTGTTCTATTGTCTATTGCTCAATTGCTCTACCAATTTTTGGCGAAGCCAAAAATTGGTTGGGACGTATGGATTCGAACCATAATAGCGAGACCCAAATTCTCGAGTCCTGCCGTTGGACGACGTCCCAGATATCTATTATAATGAAATTTATGCCCTGCCGTTGCCCCGCCTTGGCCTTGAACGATGGGCGGGGTTTCGCTTCGCTCAAGACGACGCCCGGAATTTATGAAAACTTTATCTTGGCGGATATCCCGGCATCCGTATCAATCCTTCCTATCTCGGATACGGGTTTCCATTCGGATCTCCGGGGGCCTTCTTAGCTTCCTGTTCATACGCGTCTAAAACCTTTTTCTGCAAATAATCCCTGAAAATCTGTGTAATAGGATGGGCGATATCCTTGTGCTCGGACTGCGCAGACATAGGGTCTTCCGACGGAACCGGTGCGCGGGGCAGCTGCGGTAACTGGCCGCCGCATTGATTGCAGTATTTAGCGCGAATTTCATTTTTGAAGTTACATTTTTGGCAGGATTGTTTTATCCTTCTGGAAGGCATCGCGATGAACAGCGCGCTGGTTCCCTGTATGACTTTTATGTTCCGCACCACAAACGCGTTATCGAACGTGACGGTGGCGTATGCCTTTAGCTTTTTATCCGGAGAATCCTTCAAAAATATCCTGACTTCGGTTATTTCCATCCAGTGGCCTCCTTCGTTGCTGCGCCGAGCTTTTTGCCTGCCCGTATAAACCCGCCTTGGGATCAATCCGCTCCCTGACTGCACACACGCTCAGTATCCGGATTGATTCCGGGAATTACCGTAACGGACATCAAATCGTCCTGACCACAAAAACTTCCCAGAAACGGTTTTCGTTTTTAAGCTGACGATATACGCCGATTGCCTCCTTTCTCGATGCGGCAATGCCGAATACCGCCGGGCCGCTGCCCGACATTAAAACAGGCTTTATTCCTGAATCTTCAAGTCGTTTTTTAACCAGGCGCACAACAGGAAATAACTGAACGGTTACCCGTTCCAAACTATTATACAAATAAGAGCTTATACGGGATAAATCATGCCTTTTAAGCTCCAAAGTTAAAAGTCTAACATCAAAAACCCCCTTTGTCAACCTTCTTCCCCCCCTCTTTTCACGTATCGTTTCTTCCCTGTCCCACCGGCGATAGATAAGCGGCGTGGAAACTTTTACACGCGGAACCACCAGCACATGCCAGAAATTGGTTTTGCGCAATGACGGCAAAGGACGGATTATCTCCCCCCTGCCCCGTCCCGCGGAAAAAGGACAGTCATACACAAAAAACGGCACATCACTGCCGATTGTTCCGGCATGCGCGGCTAATTTTTTTCGGGAAAGGCCCAATTTCCAAAGTTTATTCAATCCCACCAGCACGGTTGCCGCATTACTGGAACCTCCCCCCAGTCCGGCGCCGACAGGAATACGTTTATGGAGACCGACACAAACACCTTTTGTAACACCATACCTTCGCTGTAATAACTCGGCAGCCCGGTAAACCAGATTACTCTTATCACCGGGCAAATCTCTGCGGTTGGTTTTAACCAGGATACGGGCATCGGGACGAAGTTTCAGGGAAATAGTGTCGGCGAGGCTGATGCGTTCAAAAATAGTCTTGAGATTATGACAGGAATCGGGACGTCTTTCTAATATTTCGAGGGATAGATTTAATTTAGCGTAGGATTTAAGAATCATTACCGGTAACAATATCCGCTGCCGCTTTTTCGATATCACCGCTGGTAAGTTTATACTCTTTTAACAACTCGGACGGGTCTCCCGACTGCCCGAACCGCCCGCGGACATTCAATCCTTTTACCCTGACGGGATGCGTCTCCGTTACAACTTCATCGACGGCAGAAGTCAACCCGCCCACCGCCGAATGTTCTTCGCACACCACGATACCCCTGGTTTCTTCGGCTGCCTGCCGGATCACTCCGGCATCCAGCGGCCGTATGGTATGCATATTGATTACGCGCGCCCGAATGCCTCTTTTCAACAAGGCTTCCGCGGCAGAAACCGCTTCATTGACCATCAACCCGCAGGAGATAATCGCGGCATCGTTTCCCGGCATCAAGACCTGCGCTTTCCCGAACACAAACTCTCCTTTATTCTCCAGGGTGAGGAATTTCGCCCTGCCCAGACGGATATAAAAAGGCCCCGGGGTGCGCGCCGCGGCAATAATCGCTTCCCTGGTCTGGGGGCCGTCACAGGGAACGATAATGTTCATATTCGGGATCGCCCGCATAAGGGCAATGTCTTCTAAAGCCTGATGACTTGCCCCATCCGGGCCGACACTTAAACCGGCATGCGTAGCCACGATCTTCACGTTCAGGCGATTGTAACAAATACTGTTCCGGACCTGATCCCACGCCCTTCCTGCGGCGAACATAGCGAAGGTAGAAGCGAAAACTATCTTGGAACAACTGGCCAGCCCTGCGGCGGTGGCCATAAGATTTTGCTCGGCCACGCCTATATTCCGGAATTGTTCGGGAAATTCCTCCGCAAAAATTTTAGTGCGCGTGGAAGAAGAAAGATCGGCGTCCAAAACCACGATATCCTTATTCTCCCGGCCGAGTTCGACCAGTGTTTTCCCGTACACATCCCTCTGATAAATCATTTCCATAGCTATGCCAACTCCCGCATTGCCTGCTCGGTCTCTTCCTTCGTGGGCGCGCGGCCATGGAAATCGACCATATTTTCCATAAAAGACACCCCTTTGCCTTTCACCGTATGCGCGATGATTATAGAAGGTTTCCCTTTTGTCTCGCCGGCCTTATCGTACGCGGAAAGGATCTCTTTCATATTATGCCCGTCTATCTCGATGGTATTCCAGCCGAAGGCCTTCCATTTATCCTTCACCGGCTCCACGTTCATCACATCCGCCACCTTCCCGTCTATCTGAAATCCGTTAAAATCAAGCATAACGCACAGGTTATCTAATTTATAATGGGCCGCCGACATAGCGCCCTCCCAGATATTGCCTTCCTGCATTTCACCGTCTCCGATCAGGCAATACACCCGGTAATCCTTCTTATCCATCTTTCCGGCCAGGCACATCCCGCCGGCCACCGAAAGCCCCTGTCCCAGCGATCCCGACCCCACTTCCACACCCGGAGTGCGCCTGTCCGGATGCCCCTGGAGCATTGACCCCAATTGCCTGAGGGTCCACAGTTTTTCTTGCGGGAAATACCCGGACTCCGCCAGGACCGCGTACCAAAGAGGACAACAATGCCCTTTGGACATATGGAATCTATCCCGGTCCGGCCAATGCGGCTCCTGCGGCCGGTGGCGCAGCACCGCGAAATACAAAACGGTAACCAAGTCGGACGAAGAAAGGCTTCCGCCGGGATGGCCGGAACATGCCTTACACAACATCTGCACGATAAGCCGGCGTACCTGTTTCGCCCGCTCCTGTAATTCTATTATCTGAGACTCGGGATGTTTCATTAAACTATTTTAGTTTATCGATCTTCCCTTTGATTTTTTCTTGTTGCGGATCAAGTTTTAAAGCTTTTTCCCACTGCGCGCACGCCTTTTCCCTGTCGTTGACCTTCAGATACGCGTCTCCCAGATGATCAAGAATAACCGGATCTTCCAGGACAGCCGACGCCCGCGTCAATGTCTTGACCGCGTCGGCGAATTTCCCTTTTTTATAATAGAGCCATCCCAAGCTGTCGATATACGCCCCGTTATCGGGCTCAATGACCAAGGCTTTCTTTATCAGGGCCTCCGCGCTTTCCAGGTTTTCATCGGCTTCCACGTACAGGTACCCGAGATAATTCAAAGCATCGGCGTAATCAGGTTTCAATTCGATTGTTTTTTTCAATTCCCTGACTGCCTGGTCTTTATTCTTTAATTCATCATAGATATTGCCCAGATAAAAGTGGGCTTCGGCGTCTCCGGGGACAAGTTCGACAACCAGCTTATACGTGCTTTCTGCCGCGGGGAGATTCTTCTTTTGCAGATAGACCGCCCCGAGGTTTTTATAAATGGATATGTTCTTGGGATCTAATTTCGAAGCGTTTTTAAGTGCGGTTTCGTACTCGCGGGCAGCCTCGTCAACCTTATTGCCGGAAAAATACACGAGGGCTAAAATTGCGTGCGGCTCCACCGCTTCCGGATCGAGTTTAACGACGGCGTTCAACTCCTCGATCGCGGCGGAAAAATCATTTTTCTTTATCAGGTTTTCCGCTAAACGCAGATGTATAACCGAGTTGTACTGGTCGAAACGGACCGCGTTCTTATACTCCGCGATCGCCTCTTCCAGATCCCCGGCCTGTTCGAAAATACCGGCCATGATATAATGCCTCATGGCGAGCGCTTCTTTCTTCTCAAAAGCACAGGCACGGGAGCCCGACAAGACAACCAAAAAGAAAAGAGCCGACACCCAAGAGCTTATATTCCTTCTGAGCATACAAAACATGCGTTTATCCCGCCGGTTATCCCCAGACGTTACCTTCGAAAAAAAACCTTCATCATCCCCAATCCCGCTTCTTGAGATGACGGAGGCGGCGGCGCATTTTTTTTCTTTTATGCGTCCTGATTTTTGCTAGCTTCCTTTTTCTGCCGCACGGCATTTTATTCCTCCTAGAACGAACTCTTAGTGTAAAGTGTCCCCTTATCCAAACGTTTAAGTGTGTAAGTTTATAAGTAAAATCTTAACTTACACACTTTACACTTAAAAACTTATACACTTAGTAAATCACCTTATTCAACGGGTACTCGATTATACCCGTCGCACCCGCGTGCTTTAACCGCGGGATCAAAGACCTGACCACTTTCTCATCAATGATCGTTTCAATCGCAAGCCATCCGGAATCGGAAAGATGGGATATGGTGGGCTTTTTAAGCGCCGGTAAAGAAGCGATAACTTCATCCAGGTCGGCTTTTTTAACGTTCATCTTCAAACCGACTTTTTCTTCCGCGGCTATCGCCCCCTGCAAAAGCAGAGCGATCTGTTCCATCTTTCCTCTTTTCCAAGGGTTTTTATAGGCGTTCTTATTGGCAATAAACTGGGTGGCGGATACACAAACGGTATCTATCTCAACCAATTTGTTCGCTTTCAGGCTCCGCCCGGTCTCGGTCAATTCCACGATAGCATCCACCAGCCCGGAATTAACTTTGACTTCCGTGGCACCCCATGAAAATTCCACGTCCACGGGAACATGATGTTTCTTGAAATATTCCCTGGTGACACCCACCAGTTCCGTGGCGATCCGCTTGTTCTTCAACTGTTTCGGCGACGTGATCCCCGACGACTGAGGGACCGCCAACACCCATCTGACTTTCACCAGGCTCTGCTTCGCGTACATAAGATCGCTGACACTGATTACATCAGACCCGTTTTCCAATACCCAGTCGTTACCGGTGATCCCGCAATCCAGGGCGCCATCCTGTACATACCGGGACATTTCCTGGGCCCGCAGGAGAATAGGCTCTATTTCAGCGTCATCTATTGAAGGAAAATATGACCGCTCGGAAGACAACGAAACGTTAAATCCCGCCTTTTTGAACATCTTAAAAGTAGATTCCTGAAGGCTTCCTTTCGGCAACCCTAATTTAAGAACTCCCATTCTTGCTCCTTAGGTTAATACGGTGCGGGGTTTCAGGCAAAGGTGCACGCTAAACCCGATACCCTTTCTTAAACAGAGGAATATTATACAGAGCCATTATTCTTTTGTAAAGAAATAATTAAAGAATCTTGTTTTTTGGTAAAAAGGATATTATAATCAGTATCATGAGAAATTTACGCGGCATACTTCTATTTTTAGTCCCGGCGATCTGCCTGCTGCCGGGATGCACGCGGGAAAACACGGGCTCTTCGGTTATAGAACAGAACAAAAATCTCGAAAACGCTTTTGCCCTCCGCGCCCGGATCGAAAAACAAGAAAAAGGAATACAGGATCTGCGTAATTTCGAGAATTCCGAAAAACAGGCGGAGAAATCCAGGATGTTCGAAGAAGGAACCCCCAATAAATAACCTCCCCCGCCCTCCAAACGTTATTTCGAAAGTTGATTTTTGATGTATTGGGTATGTATTCCGGACTGAATGGCGCCTATTGTTGCCTCTTCAGCCGTCCGTTCGGCGTCCTTCTGAAAATCCACAAAGCGGGTAATCGCTATAGCCGCGAGGATCCCCAGCACCATAATAACCACAACCAATTCAATAAACGTTAACCCGCTCCTCATTTCACCACACCCTTATCTTTAAGGCTTTTTCGCAGCCGCTCGAAAGAAACCGCCAGTTCTTTAAACTCATCGTAGGCGCGGAACTTAAACGCCCCCACATTCTTACCCTCCGCGAGCCTGTCCAGTGATTTCCTAAGCCTGAAGA
Organism: Candidatus Omnitrophota bacterium; assembly: GCA_041653035.1. Taxonomy (GTDB): domain Bacteria; phylum Omnitrophota; class Gorgyraeia; order Gygaellales; family Profunditerraquicolaceae; genus JAQTZX01. Next base: position 7,889 of record JBAZGE010000017.1, on the reverse strand, counting down.
GCGGGCCGGCAACCCGGTGCGAATAGAGCAGCGCGATGCCCCCCAGAAAGAGCAACACGATCGGCAATACGACAAAAATGGAAATCCTGGTCTTCTCCCATTCCTTAAGGGTATCAAAATAAGTAACCTTAAGGATATCCTCGATCGAACGCAGCTCCGCCTGTAATTTTTTAATCTTTTCTTTTACTTCCGGAGTATACTGTTTGTCCTTCTCCAGGTTTTCGATCGTCCGGTTAAATGAAGAAAGCTCTATGAAAAGCTTGTATTTTTCCCTTTCAATAATATATTCCCCGCTCTTGAGGATAAAAAAAGTACAAAATATGCTCATCAGAAATGCCGGGAGAACGCTCATAGCGATGTATTTAAGCTGACTGGAAGAATGTATCAAATACTTCATTCTCATCTTCTTTAACGCGAAATCAACGGTATCGGATTTTTTATCCATGGGCTTATGCCTCCTCAAGCAGAATATCAGTGGAGCCCCTCGGCCTAAAGGCCAAGGCTCCCTCCCCGAAGCAAAAAACACATTCCGCAGATCCCTATCCCCGGGCTGAAGACCGGGAATTTTGCGGAGGGGATTAACAAAAACAGTCATCACGGCCAGCGGCCGCTGCCGATAACATTCCCCTGGGCGTCTTTGCGTGTCCAGTTATAACTCACCAGGTTCCCCGCACTGTCGTAAGAACGGTTTGTATAATCATACCAGGAAGTAAACGTGCCGCCGGTGTTATAACTTTTAACGGAATAGCCGGTAACACGATTACTCCCGTCATACGTATAATTACTGTACGCATAGCTCGCGGTAGTATTGCCGCCGGCGTCCTTGTCGGTGCGGGTATAAGCAGTGGTTCGGTTCTGCGCGTCATAGGAATATCCGGTATACGTATAACTTCTCACCGGATTCCCGGAAGCGTCACTGTCGTTCCTGATATAAGAAACAATCCTGCCCTGCGCGTCGTAGGAATAACCGGTATAGGTATAACTCGACTGGACTCTCCCCGAGCTATCCTTATTGGTCTGCAGGTAACCGATGGTCTTCCCGTCGGAATTATAGGTATACCCGGAATAATCGTAAATATTGGAAACCTGACCGTTCGTGTAAGTCTTATACGTGTACCCGGAGACCTGACCGCCGGCAGTATAATTATAGTCATAGGTCGCGGTAGTATTGCCGCCGGCGTCCTTGTCGGTACGGGTATAAGCAGTGGCCTTGTTCTGCGCATCATAAGTATAACCGCTATAAATATGGCTTCTCACCGGATTCCCGGAAGCGTCGCTGTCGTTCCTGATATAAGAAACAATCCTGCCCTGCGCGTCGTAGGAATAACCGGTATAGGTATAACTCGACTGGACTCTCCCCGAGCTATCCTTATTGGTCTGCAGGTAACCGATGGCCTTCCCGTCGGAATTATAGGTATACCCGGAATAATCGTAAATATTGGAAACCTGACCGTTCGTGTAAGTCTTATACGTGTACCCGGAGACCTGACCGCCGGCAGTATAGTTATAGGCGTAATCCCGGGTAATGTTCCCCGCGGGATCACTTTCAACCCGGCTATATGTTTTAACTTTCCCGTCACTGTAATAACTGTATCCCAGGGCGTAATTGGAAAGAACAGTGCCGCTTGAATCCCGATTGACCTGGCTGCAGCCGATTACCCGGTTCTGCAGGTCGTAGGAATATCCGGTATATTCGTACCTGCGCAGGACATTCCCCTGCGCGTCCTTATCGGTCCTGGCGTAAGCGATAGTCCGCCCCAGAACATCATAAGAATAACCGGAATACGCGTATTCTCCGGAAACTTCACCGTTAGCAAAAATCTTATAGGTATAACCGGAAAGCTTCCCGTTATCAGAATACCTGTAAGAATACTTGCCGGTAACCACGCCGTCCGCGTTTTTATCCCCCCGCTCATATCCCTGTATCGTCCCGTCGGCATAATAGGAATATCCCGAATAATCATAACTGTTTAACCGGTTCCCCAAAGTATCCTTGTCTACCCTGGAGTAAGCGGTAACTTTACCGTCGGCGTTATAGGTATATCCGCTGTAATCGCTGATCCTGCTCAACGCGCCATTGGTAAACTGCCGGTATTGATACCCGGAAACCCGGCCGTCCGTATCAAATTTATAATCATATTCCCCGGTCTTTACTCCGGATCCGTTCGTATCGATCCTATTATATGACTTCGTCTTACCGTTATCGTAATACTCCATGTTCCGGTACTCATAGCTGGCGGTAACATTACCGCCGGCATCCCGGGTCACATAGGTATATCCCGAGTACTTACCGTCCGGCCGGTAGGCCATGTTTTTATACTGGTAATACCCGGTAATATTCCCGTCCTTATCCCTGCGCACCAGGGTATACCCCACCACCCGGCCATTCTCATACACATATCCTATGTAATCATCGATATAGAGAACATTTCCGTCGGCATCTTTTACGTAATGATAATAGCGCGCCAAACGCCCCTTTTCATCGTAGGTGCGTTCTCCGACCTGGGCCACGGCAGTGCTTAAACGGGAGAATTTTCCGGTTGCGCTATCGTAAAAAAATGTCTTTTTGGTGGGGCTGATATACAGATTATCATCTACCTTGAACCATTTGGGATTAACCAACGGAGAAGTCAAGATATCCCCGAACAAAGGATTATCCGTTCCGGCATTCCCGGTCCTGGCAGAATCAAGCCTGGCGGGATATTTCTCCGCAGCGGCTGAGAAAACCGTAACCTGGATAAACAATAATACCAGGCAAAGAATTATTCTTATAAAGGCTTTTTTGCTCATCATACACCTCAACTATAAAAACGACAATTAATAAAGTATACACCACATTTCAATATAATTCAATTAAAAATAATTATTTAAATCTATATTCTACAACGGTTTATGTTATACGCGGGCCAAAAATCACTTGCAATCCGCCCTTTTTCCTTTATAATATTGTTTTTAACCATAAACAAGGAGCCCCCCATGGCAATAAAATGGATCCACAACAAAAAATATCAAAAAATGGTCTGGATCGGATTAGCAATCATCATACTCCCCGCGTTCGTTCTTTGGGGTTCAGGAAGCGTGGTGCGCAGCCAGCGGGAAGTGAAATCGGTAGGTACAATATTCGGCAGAAGCGTCTCTCCGGATGAATTCCGGGAAGCGATGCTGGCGGCCAAAAACCAGATGCTCATACAATTCGGGGACAATTTTACGGAAGTCCAAAAATTCATCAATCTGGAAAAACAAGCCTGGGAGCGAATCATACTGCTTCGCGAAGCGGCAAGGAAAAAGATCAAAATCGGAGATAAAGAAGTTATTTCCCTCATCACGAACTCCGGGCTCTTTAAAAAGAAAGACCGGTTCGACAACACCACCTATACCCGGATGGTGGCTTATCACTTCCATACCCTGCCGAGAAAATTCGAAGAACAGATAAGGCAGAATCTCATCCTTGAAAAATTGTACGGCGCCGTGACTGCTCCGGTAAAAATCAATGACGAAGAAATAAAAAAAACCTATGACCGGGAGAACGAACAAGTAAGCATCCTCTACCTGGCGGCGATATATGCCGATTTCGCCAAAGACATCGCGGCTGCCGATGAAACGCTCAAAGAATACTTCCAGAAGAACCCCCTCGCTTTCAAACAACCTCTCTCCTACAACCTGGAATATGTGTCTTCCGAATCCGAAGAGGCCATGAAAACCGTATTCACCCGCCTGAACAAAAATGAAGATCTCTCCGCCATCGCCAAAGATCTCAACCTGCAATATAAAGAAACGGGATACTTTACCGCCAACAGCCCTGTCCCGGGCATAGGATGGGTACCCCAGTTGACCACAGCGATCCCCAAAGCTCAAAAAGGAGAAATCTTGCCGCCGGTGCGGCTGGACAAGAATTTTTTCCTCTTAAAAGTGAAGGAATTACGGGAACCGTTCATTCCGGGATTCGAAGACATAAAGGACAAGGTAAAAGATACGTATCTGAAAGAAATATCCAAACAGTTGGCTCACGATAAGATCGAAATCTGTTTGAAAAAACTACGGGAAGAAAAACTCTCAAGCGGCCAGGCCTTCGACCTTGAAAAAACCGCGAAAGAATCCGGGCTCAAATCGGGAAACACGGGGCTTTTCACCTCTGGAAGCTATATTGAAGGAATAGGGGCTTCGGACAATTTCTTCACCGCCGTGCGAAACCTGCCCGAAGGGGAAATCAGCGAAATCATCGGCACGCCGGAAGGGTTATATATCACCGCCCGCAAATCATTCGTGCCGGTGGAAGAGAAAAAATTCCTCGAAGCTAAACCTAAGTTCTCCGCGGAATTACTCTCCAAGAAAAAACAGGAATTTTTCACGAACTTCCTCGAAGGCCTCAAAAAAGAAGCTCAGGGACCGTTCCTGCAGACAACCCGGCAGTAAACCCCGTTAGAGAACTTTGTCCTCTAACGGTTTTCGCCGACGGCGGCTTTATAAGGAATAACCACCGATTGAAATCGATGGCTTTCTCTAACGGGGTAAAATAAAAAACCCACTCGTTAAGAGTGGGTTTTTTATTTCTTCTGCTATCGAACCGCAGGATCTAGTTGACCTTGATCGCGTTGACCGGGCACTGTTCCGCGATTTCAGCCAAATTATGGATCGCGCAAGACTGTGCCTTCACGCAGGCAATCCCGTCGCTTTTCACCTGAAAAACTTCCGGGCAGGCATTCTCACACAACCCGCAGCCGACACATGTCGACGCATCAATCGTAAATTTTGCCATACTAAACCTCCGTTTGTTCCTACTGAACGGTTTTCTCTGCCGTTACCTCTTCTATTCGTAAATTATATTTTTCTATATTCGCGTTCGCCAAACTCTGGATATTGGCGATTTCTCCGGGATTATTAAGCAAATGCCTGAACCGGGCCTGTGTTTTTAAGTATTCCTCCACCGGCAGGGGTTTGATCTTACGCACCCCGATAAGCTTACCGTTCTCATATTCAAGTAACGGGAACAAACCGGTATCAACGGCGATCTTAGCGACCTTGAGCGTGTCCTGTGGTTCATACCGCCATCCCAAAGGGCACGGCACATGCACCTGTATAAATTTGGGGCCTTTTATTGAAAAAGCCTTTTTGACCTTACGCTGGAGATCCTGGGGAAACCCCACCGACGAAGTAGCCATATAGGGTATCCCGTGCGCCAGCATTATTTCCGGCAAAGGCTTCTTGGGACGCGGATTACCCGTTGACTTCGCCCCCAACGGCGTGGTGCTGGTGTTGGTCTTGAACGGAGTCAGGCCGCTGCGCTGAACACCGGTATTCATATAAGCCTCATTATCATAACAAACATACAATATATCGTGCCCGCGCTCCAGCATGCCTGATAACGCCTGTAATCCGATGTCCGCAGTTCCGCCATCCCCTCCCTGCGCGATCACATTCACCGAATCCTTTCTCCCCTGATACTTCAATGCCGACTCCACGCCCGATGCCACGGCAGCCGCGTTCTCAAAAAGAGAATGCAGGAACGGCACTTCCCAGGCGCTCTCCGGGAACTTGGTGGAGAAAACCTCAAGACAACCGGTATTGTTGACCACGATCGTATTCGGTCCTGCGGCGTTAATAACCAGACGCGCCGCCAATGACTGGCCGCATCCCGCACAGGCGGTGTGTCCCGCGACAAAAAGATCTTTATTCATAGCTGAATTCTTCCTTTAATAATTCCGGTTTGAGATCGATAAACTCGCCGCTTTTTTCTTTGGAACCCAGCAGACGAAGCATTTCCTTTATAGAATCCTTGGTAATATCCCGGCCTCCCAGTCCCACGATAAAACTGCTGATAACCTTGGGCTTCTTGGGTTTGCCGAAAAATAATGCCTTGATCTCGACATACAGCGGCGCATACGAACCCAGGGAAACCGACCGGTCAAGCACCGCCACTTTCGGGGTATTCTTTAACGCCTCATATATCTGCTGAGCGGGAAAGGGCCGGTGGGTGATAATCTTCAACAGCCCTACCTTCTTCCCCTTGCTCCGTAATTCATCGATGACGTCTTTTATAGAACCGCATACCGACCCCATAGCCACGATCACTTTGTCCGCGTCTTTAACCTTATATTCTTCGATCAACCCGTTGTATTGCCGGCCGAAAATCTTGCCGAACTCAGCCGCCATTTCCGGGATCATCTTAAGAACGTCTTTATGCGTTTCCTGGATAGCATAACGGGCTTCCATATAAGAATCCGGATCAACCAACGGCCCGAGAGTCATAGGCTTATCCACATCCACCTTATAAAGAGCCTTATACGGAGGAAGAAATTTATCCACCTGTTCCTGCGAAGGCATATCCACGCTTTCGATCCCGTGCGTAAGGATAAACCCATCCATACATACCATGACTGGGAGCATTATGGACTTATGTTCCGCGAGCTTATAGGCAATAGGGTGAAAATCAACCGCTTCCTGGATATTCTCGACATACATCTGGATCCAGCCCGCGTCACGGACAGAGATAGAATCCTGCTGATCGTTCCAGATATTGATCGGCGCCGAAATAGCACGGTTGGCGCAGGTCAAAACCACAGGCAGGCGCATTCCCGCGATATTATACAAAACTTCATTCATATACAAGAGCCCTTGAGAACTGGTCGAAGTATAAACCCTGACTCCTGCCGCCGAGCCGCCCAATACAACCGAAGCCGCGGAATGTTCCGACTCCACATTCACACACTGCGCGTCCAGTTCGCCGTTCGCCGCCAGCTGCGCCAGTTCTTCGACGATATGCGTCTGCGGAGTGATCGGATACGCGGATACCACCCCGGGTTTGCACAGTTTTACAACTTTCGCGACCGCTATTGAACCATCAATAAATTCTTTCATTTTTTATCCCTTGGCTTTATCCTGAGCTGCGTCTTCTTTTTCCATAATTACGTCTTTCTTAGGGCATACCTGGGCGCATAAACCGCATCCTTTGCAAAAAAGTAAATCACCGGTAAAAACCTTGCTCTCACCTTCGCTTATACAGCCTTCGGGACAAATCAGCATACAAAGCTTACACCCGATACAATTTTTCTGTAAAAATTTCGGCCGGACTTCGGTGCGCCAAGAACCTGTCTTATTCTTCCTGCTGGAACCCGGTTTTGAGATTAATGGGCCAAACATAGTTTTCTCACCTTATTTTTTTATATATCCGTAACCTTCTTTAATTGCCGCGATGTTGCCGTCTAATGCCTTGCCTGAAAAACGTCCTTTGACCGCAGAGATCAGAGTATCCACATCAAGCTCTCCGGTTGCCGCGGCGTACGCGCCTAATAACGCGGTATTAGCCAGCGGACGCCCGATAGTTTTTAAAGCGATATCGACCGCGGGAACAACGTATACTTTTTGCCCGGCTTTGACTTTCGAAACTTCCATTCCTTCTTTACCGCTGATTATAGTGATACCTTTCTCTTTCAGGCCCGAAAAACAATTAAAGCCCCTCATCAGGGTAGGATCGACAATAATAAGGAAGTCCGGCTCATATATCTGGCTCCGGAGCCTCACCGGTTTCGAATCCACGCGCACAAACGCGTTCATCGGTGCCCCCATACGGGCGGCTCCGAAATTCGGAAAAGCGTACGGATACATACCTTTCAAAAAATACGCGTTCCCCAATAGTGTAGCGGTAGTGATAGCCCCCTGTCCTGCGCGGGCATGTATGCGGATTTCTCTCATGGAAACAACTCCTTTGGTAATTTATGAAAAGGAGTTATTATGTTATATCCAATTACCGTTTTTGTCAATTTATTTTTTTAGATCTGTCATTTAACAACTAAAAGTGCACTGTTTTTAATAGGATTTAACAATTAAAAGTGCACTCCTCAAAAATGTGCCATACTTTCAATAAAAAGGGAGGTATGGCATTATGGAACAAT
>JBAZGE010000016.1:0-34898 GCA_041653035.1 Candidatus Omnitrophota bacterium | reverse complement strand
GACCGCCGTACCTGTATGTTGTTGACGCAGGATATGTTGGTTGAAGGGGTTGATTTTACCCGTCGTGATGATCCCTGTCTGGTGGGGAGGAAGGCATTGGCTGTTTCCATAAGCGATATTGCCGCCTGCGCCGGCCTTCCGCGCTACGCTTTGGTTTCGCTGGGGATTCCCCGCACTGCCGCAGTTTCGTATATAGATGAACTATACCGGGGTATGCGCGGGCTGGCGCGTGAGTATGGGATCAATATTGTGGGCGGCGATATCAGCAGGGCGCCGGTATTGACTATCGATGTGAGCCTGACCGGTTTTGTGGAAAAAAAATACCTGGTTTTGCGCGGCGGCGCGCGGCCGCATGATATGATTTTCGTGAGCGGCCGGTTAGGGGGGGCCCGGCAGGGTAAACATCTGAGTTTTACCCCGCGCGTGGCAGAGGCGCGGTTTCTGGCAGGGCATTACCGGCTGCACGCGATGATCGACATTTCCGACGGGCTGGCCCAGGATCTCGGCCATATCGCGCGGGCGAGCAATACGGGCGCGGTGCTGTTTGAGAAGCTCATACCTTTTTCCGCTCAGGCCCGCGGACTGGATGACGCTTTGTCCGGGGGGGAGGATTTTGAACTGCTTTTTACGGTATCCGCTCAGGATGGCCGCAAGATACTGAAGCGCAGGCCGTCGAGGTTTTTTCTGGTTGGGGCAATTACCGAAAAGAAATACGGCTTGAAACTCATTGATAAGAACGGCAGGGAACGCCCCTTGAGACCGGCCGGATACAGGCATTTTTAGGCATGAAAACACGCGGCCGCGTAAAAGAAAAAATATCCGTACAGTCCGACTCCGTCAAGGATACGGTGTATGCGGGAAGGGTGATCGCCCGGCATCTGCGGGAATCAGATATTGTCTGTCTTTTCGGAGATCTGGGGTCCGGGAAGACCGTTCTTGCTAAAGGCATAGCGGAAGGGCTGGGGATCGAGAAAAATAAAGTCATCAGTCCGACTTTTGTGATTATCCGCCGGTACACGGGAAAAAAAATCCTGTTTCATTTTGACCTGTACCGGCTTTCCGCGTCGGGGGATATCGCCGGGCTGGGGTATGAAGAATATTTTTATGACAACGGGATCTCAGTGATAGAATGGCCGGAGAGGCTGGGTTCCCTCATGCCGGAAGAATACCTCAGCGTTCGATTGGATATACGGGAACGGCGTAAACGGTTGATTTCCCTGAGCGGCTTTGGCGGCCGTTACAAACAGATGATCAAGGAGATAGATGAAGATCTTGGCGCTTGATACTTCGACCCGGTACATGGCCCTTGGCCTGCTTGAGGGAGGCCGCGTTTATGAATATGACCTGTCGGTGGAACGCAGGCTTTCTGCTTTGCTCGGGCCCGCGGTAAAGAGGGTGACCGATACTTTGTCCTGGAAGATGGAAGATATCGATTATTTTGCCTGCGGTATAGGCCCCGGTTCTTTTACCGCTGTGCGCATCGGGATGTCTTTGATGAAAGGATTAGCCTGGTCTTTGCGTAAGCCGATGGTCGGGATATCCACGCTGGACAGTATTGCTAAAAACGCACCTGCCCAGGGATATATTGTGCCGGTCATGGATGCCAAGAGGGATCTGGTATATACCGCGGTGTACACAGTCAAAGGCCGGGAGATGAGGAGGAACAGCCCGTATCTGCTGGTAAATAAAGATGGTTTGTTCAAAATCCTTAAAGGGAAAATTTCCCGTTCCCGCAAGGAAACGGTGACTTTCCTGGGTGATGGATTGGAACTCTTGCGGAACGACATCCCGCTGCATGCGGCAGGAGCGGTTCTGCTGGATAAGGATTACTGGTATCCCAAGGGGCATATCATTGTAGAACTGGCGCTGGAGAGGATACGGGGGAAAAAACTGAGCGACGCCTTTAATCTGGAACCTATCTATCTGTATCCGAAAGAATGCCAGATATCTCGAAAGATGCCTTCAGTTAGTGTAAAGTTTGTAGGTGTGTAAGTTTGTAAGTAAAATTTTTTTAGGAGCACTTGTCTATGTCTAATTTGATCGGCTACCGCCCAACCTGGGCTGAGGTTGATCTTCGTAATCTCGCTCATAATTTTCTCCTGGTACGGAAGTCCCTTTCTCCAAAAACAAGGGTACTGGTTACGGTTAAAGCCGATGCCTACGGCCACGGCCTGCTCCCGGTTGCCCGCGCGCTGTCCGCGAGAGGCGTGGATTATCTGGGCGTGGCTTCTATCGACGAAGGCATCCAATTACGGGAAGGCGGTATTTCTTCCCCGGTATTGCTCCTGGGTATGATCCTGAAACAGGATATCCCCCCGCTTTTTGAATATAATATCACTCCAGCTATATGCACTGCAGAGGTGGCTATCGCCTTGAACAATATGGCCCGTCGTTTAAGCCGCCCTATTAATGTACACATCAAGGTGGATACCGGGATGGGCAGGGTAGGGGTACTTTACAAAGATGCCTACCGGTTCTTCAAAAAAATTCACGATCTGAAATTCGTGTATATCGAGGGGCTTTTTACGCATCTGGCCTGTGCGGACGTGAACAACAGTTTTACGTTGTATCAGATAGGATTGATGGAAGAGCTTATCCGTCGGTTGAGCGAGGATGGGATCCGTATCGCCTGGATGCACGCGGCCAACAGTTTGGGGCTTTTGCAGTATAAAAAAAGCCATTTCAATATGGTGCGCCCGGGTTTGATAATCTACGGTTTATATCCCCGGGAACGGATGGACATAGCGCTCAGGCCGGTGCTCAGCCTCAAGACCCGGATCGTATACGCGAAAAAAGTCCCCGCCGGTTACGGTATCAGTTACGGGCATACCTATGTAACACGGCGTACCACGAATATAGCGACTCTCCCCCTCGGTTACGGCGACGGATATCCCCGCAATCTTTCCAATCAGGGGCCGGTACTCATCCGCGGCAGGCGCTTCCGGATCAGCGGCCGGGTGTGCATGGATCAGATACTGGTGGATACCGGGGATCTGCGGGTTGATTTGGGAGAAGAGGCGGTGCTTATCGGTTCTCAGGGCAAAAACAGGATCACCGCCGAAGAACTCGCCGGCCTTGCCGGCACCATTCCTTACGAAATCGTCTGCGGCCTCGGCAGCCGCATCCCCCGAGTATATCGATAAGTCTGTATAAAATCCCAAGAACGTTTTTTTCGAGTTTTTTACGGTAATCCTTTGATCAGGTATGCGCTGAACAGCGCGATAAAGGCGTGGCTGAGAGAGACGGCGGCAAGAGGAGGCAGGATCCCGGCTTTGCCGAGCGCGATACCGACTGCGTTCATCACATAATATACGAAGGTGAATAATATCGAAACTCCCAGAGAAGAAAGCCCGGCCGCGCGTTTTTTTATCTTCAAGGCAAAAGGGATCCCCAGCAGTATGGTGATAAAACTGGTGAGCGGCAGGGTGAAGCGCTGATACAGCTCTACTTTAAGGTTCCGCACTACCGTGGTCGCTCCGCTCTGCGCCAGTTTCCAGATATAGTTATCCAGTTGTTCGATGGTCATATATTCGGTGCGCTGGCGCTGGTTCAGGAAATCCCGGGGGGTTTCGGTGATGACCATGATCTCTTCTTCGGAGTACTGGGGGTCTTCCGCGATCTGGCCGTTTTCGTCGAAAATATAGGTGATGGCCCGGTAGAATTTCCAGATCCCATCCTGATATATCCCTTTGTCCGCGACTACTTTTTTGGTGATATCCTGTTTTTCGTCCTGTTCGAGGATCACGATCCCCTCCATGGTGCTGGTGGCAGGGGTGAATTTATTGATAAAGAAAAGCCTGTTTTTCAATCCGTACATAGAGAGGTTGTTGATCGCCTCGCCTTCTTTGTTTTTTGTCCTTGGGGATCCGTTTTCCATATCTCCTTTGGCTTTTTCCATCAGTAAAAGCGCGCGGGGGACGTGCCGGTCGTTTATCCAAAATATTGAAAGACTGCAGATGATGCCTAAAAAGAGGGTGGTCCGGGTTATTTGAAAAACGCTCAACCCCGCGGCGCGCATGGCGATGATCTCATTATCGAGGTTCATCCTGGCAAAGGTATACATGGTTGCCAGCAGGCCGGCCATGGGGGTTATATTTACGAAAATGATGGGAATGTTGGAGAAATAATAATTTTTGAGGACCGTAAGGGCGACTTTGTGGGCTAAAATGACATCAAGGTGGGAAAACAGATCTATGATGATGTAGAGGAAGAAAAATCCCAGCAAACAGCCGAGAAATAAGGTTATTACGGATTTAAAAATGTACCGTTCTAATATGCGCATAGTCTATAGGTCATAATTAATCCCAGGCTTCCGAATACCGCGTTGGGGATCCAGAGGCTTATCGCAGGAGGGAGGTACCCCCGCAAAGCCAGGGTTTCCGCGCCGAGCAGCAGCAGGTAATAGATTCCCACAATGAGAAAGGCGATGCCGAAATTGATTGATTTTTCTCTCCGGTGCGTGATGATCCCCATGGGCAGCCCCAGGAGCATGAATACAAAACAGGAAAAGGCGAGCGATATCTTTTTGTGTATCTCCATGGCGTAGGGCGCGGGGTCGATATCCTGTTTTTTCATTTTTTCGATCTCCTGTTTTAATTCATGGATGGTCATGTCTTTCGGTTTTTTGTCAATTTTGTCCCGATCCTGCATTTCCGCGAGGTTCAGGGTCATGTAATAGGTTTTGAAGTTGAGTTTATAGAAGACGTTCGGGTTGCCGGGGTCGGGTTCGTCGGATGTCCCGTTCACGAGTTTCATTTTTACGACCTTCTTTTCGGGGATGGCGATAAATTCCCCTTCTTTGGCCACGATAATACGGGCGGGTTTGTTCTCTCCGCGCGGTTCGTATATCCGGATGTTATGGAGTTTATCCTTATCGATAGCGTAAATGAAGAGGATATATTTCTCGAATGAGTTGATGAAGACTCCGGGCTCAAGCGTTGCCGCGGGGTTTTTGATCCCCACTTCGACCAGGGTTTTGCGGGTGGCAAAATGGGCGTAGGGGATAATGCGGTCATTCAGAAGCGCCAGAGACAGGCTGAGTATCATGCTCATTACGATGATGGGAAAGATGAATCGGATGAGGTTTACGCCGCTTACCCGGATGGCGAGGATCTCATTGTCATTGGAGAATCTGCCCGTTGATAAAAGCACAGCCACCAGGTTCGCCACCGGCAGGGTGTAGGTGAGCAGTGCCGGCATGAGAAAAACGAAAAGTTTGAACACGCTGAAGATGTCCACGCCTTTATTGATGACTAATTCGGCGATTTTGACTAAGTTGCCGAGTATCATTACAAAGGTAAGCACCAGCAGCGAAAGAAATAAGGGGCCGATGTATTCGAGTAAAAAATATTTCTGTAATATTTTCATGGTATTTCTAGTATTGCGGCATGTTTAAAATTACGAGTTGAGTATTAGTTCGCGTGTTCGTGAGTTCGCGTGTTCTCGAGTTCGTGAGTACAATAGCTCGCGAACGCACGAACACGAATTGTCGAACTGCTAGCAGGCCGCGGTTATTACCAGCACTACCCGCGCGCCGTTTTCTTTCAGGGTTATCGCCGCCTCCGAAGCGGTAGCTCCGGTCGTAAGCACGTCGTCGACTAATAAAATATTTTTTCCGGTTATGAGTTCCGGCTCCCGGATTTCAAAACATCCCCGCACGTTGGAGAACCGCTCCGGGGTTCCCAGCCCGGTTTGCGTTTTAGTCGGGTGTTTCCGGCGCAGGGTCTCCGGCAGCATGGTTTTACCGAATCTTTGGGCGATATGGCCGCCGAGCACGGCGGCCTGATTGAATTCCCTCTCCCGCAGCCGCGCGCTGTGCAAGGGCATAGGGATGACGGTATCAATAATGTCGATAAAGATATCGTATTCTTCTATAAAACATATCATCAACCGGCTTAACGTCCTGCCGAGATGTGGTTTATTCCCGTATTTGAACGCGTGGATCAATTCTTTCACCGTGCCGTCATAACGGCAGGGGCTGACTGCCCGGTCAAAATGCAGCGGGTGTTTCATGCATCTCTGGCAGATATTTTTTGCGGATCGTTTGACATCCAAGTGCCTTCCGCAGGAATAACAGAAAGGGGGAATATTTTTTCGAATAGCTCCCCAACATTCCGGACAGACCGTGTTATCCACTGAGTCGGATGAGAGCCTGCGTTTGCACACCAGACATACCGGAGGGAAAACGATATCCAGCAGCCCATTGATAAACCGGCGCATGTACATATATTAACAAGTATCCCCTCTTTTGTCAAAAAGAATCGCAATTGTCATTGAATCGATAAACGAATCAAAACGAATCGAAAGAATTGACAGAGAGGATGTAGGAGAGTAAAATAAGAACGCTATATTCGGGAAAGACGCATAATTGTTAATTTATCAGGAATGGGGGTACGCATGGCTGCTCAGATGAAGACATTAAAAAAGCAATTGTTGAATTTGCTTAAAAAGGACGCGTTTAGACAGGGAAGGTTTGTTTTGTCTTCGGGGAAGGTTAGTAATTATTACCTCGACGGAAGGGTGATCACCATGACGCCTCAGGGCGCGTACCTGGCCGCCAGTATCATCCTGGAAATGCTGGGCAATAAGAAAATAGACGCTGTTGGCGGTCCCACTTTGGGGGCGGATCCTATGGTTGGCGCGGTTGCCGCTTTGAGCTATCTTAAGAAAAAGTCTCTCACTACGTTTATTGTCAGAAAAGCGGCCAAGGAACACGGGACTCAGAAACAAGTCGAAGGCCCGGTTTTGAAAAAAGGTGCGAAAGTCATTATTGTCGATGATGTAGCCACAACCGGTATGTCTCTTATCGAGGCTAAGCTCGCTCTGAATACTATGGGCGTGCAGGTGGAAGAAGCAGTGGTTATCGTTGACAGGGATGAAGGCGCAAAAGAGCATCTTGCCAGGGAAGGCTGCCGGTTACGATCGATTTTCACCATAAAAGATCTCTTAGAAGCATAATCCAGTCTTATTTTTCATTCCTTTCTTGCGCGCGCTCAATAATCTGTTCCTAAAAAAATCTCAATTGAAAATGATCGATCCGGTGACAGCGAGTAAAATAGTGGTGATCGGCGGCGGCCCGGCCGGGATGATGGCCGCGATACAGGCGGCCCGTTCCTGCGCGGACGTGACGCTGATAGAGAAGAACGCCGAGTTGGGAAAAAAGCTCCTCTTAAGCGGCAAAGGCAGGTGTAATCTTACCAATGCCTGTGAGAGGGATGTTTTTCTGCAGAGATTTTCCGGCAACGGGCAGTTCCTGCGGGATGCTTTCAAGACATTTTTCAATAAAGACCTGATGCGTTTTTTTGAGGAACGGGGTTTGAAGCTGCGGGTGGAACGGCAGCAGCGGGTTTTTCCCGTTACCGATTCATCGATGAGCATCCTGGCGGTGCTCAAGAAAGAACTCGCCGCTCGTCAGGTGAAGGTTTTATATAAGGTATGCGTGCAGGATGTCCTGGTTGCGAACGGCATGGTGCGCGGGGTGCGTCTGGCAGGCGGAGGGGAGATTAAGTCGGACAGGGTTATTTTGGCAACCGGCGGGGTTTCCTATGCTTTTACCGGTTCGACCGGAGAAGGCATACGTATCGCCGCGCGGCTGAAGCATCGTACCGTTCCGGTCCGGGCCGGGCTTGTCCCTTTGGCCGCAAAACCGGCTTTCATCAGGGAACTGGAAGGGTTGACTCTAAAAAATATACGCCTGGTTTTTTCCCATGGCGGGAAGAAGTTGGCTTCGGAAATAGGCGAATTGATGTTTACGGCGAACGGTGTTTCCGGTCCGTTGGTGCTGACCTTGAGCGGACAGATAGCGGACTGGCTGGCAGTTGAGGATAAAACCGGGGTTATCCTGGAAATAGATCTCAAACCGGCGTTGACCGAAGAACAATTGCATGAGCGCCTGTTGCGGGAATTCAGAGGTTCGCCCAGAAGGACGGTTAAGAATACGTTCAGAGAATTGCTGCCTGTGCGCCTGATAGGGGCTTTTCTGGATATCTTGCGTATCCCGCAGGATAAAAAAGCGAATCAGGTGAATCAGCGCGAGCGCGCGGAGATGGTCGCGCTCTTGAAAAAATTCCGATTGGAAATCACCGGGACATTGCCTATAGAAGAAGCGATGATTACGCGGGGAGGAGTTTCCTTGCGGGATATCGATCCCCGCACTATGGGCTCCCGGATCATTAAGGGGTTGTTTTTCGCCGGTGAGATGATCGACGTGGACGCGGATACCGGCGGTTTTAACCTGCAGGCTGCTTTTTCCACCGGTTATTTGGCCGGAGAATCGAGCTCGCAATAGTATGAGAAAAATATATCTGGCGTCGGAGTCTAAACAGAGAAAAACGCTCTTTAAAATATTCGGCCTGAAGTTCAGGGTTGTCCCGGCCGGGATAAAGGAAGAAACCGTTCTCCGCAAGAAAACAACCGTTGCCGAATTGGTGAAACATAATGCCCTGGCGAAGGCGGAAGAAGCGGCCCGGGAAGTAAAAAGCGGTATTATCGTTGCCGCCGATACCATCGTGACCGACGGCGTGCGTCTGTACGGGAAGCCGAAAGGTCTCTCCGGCGCCCGCAGGATGCTCAAGGAAATATCGCGCAAACCGCAATGGGTATATACCGGTATCGCCGTGATCGACAAGGACGCTCGGAAAATAAAGACTTCTTATGAGAAGACCAAGGTGATCATGGATGCGCTGACGGATACAGAGATCGATAATTACTTCCGTGCGGTCAGCCCGTTAGATAAGGCCGGTAGCTTTGACATACAGGGGAAGGGCGCTTTTTTTATCCGGCGCATCGAGGGATGTTATTTTAACGTGGTCGGTCTTCCTTTGAGAAAACTGTTCCTGATGCTTAAGGATTTGAATGTGAGGATCTTTTCGTTTTTCTTTTGTTTTTTTGCTTTTTCCGGTTGTCTTTTAATGTCCGGTTGTTCATCCGAATATAACATCGTAACCGGCCAGGAAGAGGCATATTATTATTCGACCGAGCGAGAGGAGCAGATCGGCCTGGTTATTTCCAAAGAGGTGGAAAAGGAGTATAAATTTGACGGGGATCCGTTGGCTCAGAAACGGGTGGAAGATATCGGGCAGAAGATCGCGGCGGTGTGTGATCGGAAGGATATCCGGTATTCATTCAAGATCATCGAAGATAAAGAGATCAATGCCGTATCCCTTCCCGGCGGTTTTGTGTACGTGTTCACGGGGCTCATCGATATCACCCGCAGCGACCAGGAGCTTGCCGGTGTTATCGCGCATGAAGTCGGGCACATCGTGGCCCGCCACAGTATCAAAAAACTGCAGGCAGTCATGGGTTATTCTCTTGCCCGCCTGTTGGCTATCGCTATCCCGCAATCGGGACAGGTCGGCGTGACCGCTGATGCCGCTTTTACCGAACTCATGCTGGGTTATGGACGGGAGGACGAACTGCTTGCCGATCAGCTGGCCGCGCGCTATCTGAAAGCGGCCGGATACGATCCGCACGGGATCATTCAGTTCCTCGAGCATTTTCAGGAGATAGAGCGCCGCAAGCCCGCACGGCCGAAGTCATATTTTAAGACCCATCCCTATGTCCCGGACCGGATCAGGGTGGTTAAAGAGGAGCTTGGTGAAAAGATCACCTTTTCCGACTATATCAATATTGAGCAGAAGAAACATGGTGAATAAACTTATTTTTGTTTTTCTGGTACTGGTTGTTTCCGGTATCGCGGTTTTTCGGGTTTTCGCGCTTGAGGCGCGCAAAGCGGATGAGAATACGTATACCGGTGCCGCGTTGAGCAAAGAGGGGAATCCTTTCGGGGTACTGGAGTTCCTGCATTGGAACCATGATTGGAATAAATTCAAATATCCTGACCGGGGATCTTTGGAGAAAGCCGTATCCTTGATGAAGGATGCAGGGGTCGGGTGGGTGCGGGTAGATTTTTTGTGGAGCGACATAGAGCCGAGTGCAGGGGCGTTTGCTTTTGAAAAATACGATACGTTCGTGCAACTGCTTAGTGAGAATCAAATACGTATTCTCGGGGTGCTTCATTACAGCACTGACTGGGCATCTTCCTGCGGCAAATGGAATTGCCCTCCCTCGGATAACGCGGTGTTTGTGCGTTACGCGGTGAAAGTTATCAACCGGTATAAAGACAAGGTTAAACACTGGGAACTTTGGAATGAACCGGATTCTCATGTTTATTGGGAACAACAGGACGGGCTTAAGCGGTACTGCCGGTTATTGCAGGAAGTGTATACCGCGGCTAAGAAAGAGGATCCCGATTGTAAAATATTGAACGGGGGATTGGCAAACGGGCTGGCCGGCGTTCATCATCTGTACGATAATGGCGCGAAAGATTATTTCGACATCCTGAACCTGCATGTTTTCGATACTCCCGTAAACGCGAAGGCCATTAAGAGAGTCATTGCTTATCCAAACCTGGCGTATAAGATCATGGCGCGCAACGGAGACAAGGATAAAAAGATATGGATAACCGAGATCGGCTGCCCGGGAGTACAACCGGAACTCAAGACGGCAAACTGGTGGATGGGCAGTAACCCCGGCGAGAAACAACAGGCGAAATGGGTGGAAGAAGTGTATGTGCAGTTATTGAATGTCCCGCCGGTAGAGAAAGTGTTCTGGGCTTTTTTTCGCGATACCAAACAGCACTGGAATACCGGTGTCGATTATTTCGGCCTGGTGAGATGGGATTTTTCCAAAAAACCGGCGTTTGATTCTTATAAAAAATGTTCCGCTGAGTGGCGGAAAAATGCGCGTGGCCGGAACGGGGTAAAGTAGTGGTGATAACACAACAACAGAGGGAGGGTGTATGAAGAAGAGAGTTTGGTTGATTATCGGTATTATCGGGATCATAGTTTCGGTGTGTATGGCGACCGGCGTGTTCGCGGATGATCAAGGTTCCGAGGAAGGCGTAACAGAAACGGTTACGGATGCGGCAACGGACGCGGGGGCAGGAACGGACTCAGGGACTACCTTAGGCACCGACTGGAAAGAAGAATTTGCTTCGGATAAGCAGGCGATCAAAGAACAGAAAGAAACCATACAACAGAACGCGGGCGCGGCAAAAGATGAAGAGCAGGTTTTAAAAGATCAGATCCAGGCAGCGGTACAGAATAAGGATTTTGAGACCGCGAAACAGCTTAAAAGTCAGATGAAAAGTACGCATCAGGAAAATTTGCAGCAGAGAGACGCGGATAAAACCGCGCTTCAAGACGCCCGGCAGGAGATGAAGGATGACCGGAAAGCCGCGCGCCAGGCAGGTAAAAGGAAACGGACAATACAGAAGTAATCCGCGGATTACTTTAAAAAAAATAATATGTAATAACTACCACAAAAGGGTGACCGTCACGTTCTTCGTGTCTGTCACCCTTTTGTGCCGATTGTATAATAGAAAATATGCGGATATCGCGGATTGTAAAAAACAGGGTTTTCCCCTACTTGGTAAGCGGCGGCCTGGTTATCCTTACCACTTTTTTCGGAGAATTGCTCAAACGGAGCGTTGACCCGGCTAATATAGTTATGTTCTACCTGTTGGTCGTGGTTTTTGCTGCTATACGCTGGGGGATCGGTCCCGCGGTCGCAACTTCGGTCATGAGCGTTCTGGCGTTTGATTTCTTTCTGGTCCCTCCGTATCTGACGCTGGGGGTTGAAGATATCCAATACGTTTTTACTTTCGCCGCTTTTTTAGTAGTCGGTATTGTGGTGGGGACATTTGCCTCCAAGGTGCGGGAACAGGTTATTCAGCGCCAGACGGAAAAACTGCATTCGGCATTATTGAGTTCCATTTCGCATGATTTGAAAACCCCTCTGGTTTCTATAACCGGGTCTTTGACTGCTTTGCTGGATCCTTCGCCACATCTGGATGATATCGGCAGGAAAGAGCTTTTGAAAACCGCCCGCGCGGAATCGGAGAGGTTGAACAGGATTGTCAATAATCTCTTAGATATGACTAAGATGGAAGCGGGCGTACTGCGGATCACAAAGAAACCGTGCGATGCCCGGGATCTTCTGGGGGTTTGCCTGGAACAATTGAAAGATAAGATCGGAATGAGGGACGTAACGATAGATATCCCCGTTGGTTTTCCCGAAATTTCCCTTGATTTTCCGGTTATAGTGAAAGCGTTGTTTAATGTGCTGGATAATGCGTTGAAGTATTCTCCTTCCGGTTCCCCGGTAGGGATACGGGTTTTTAAAAAACAGAATACAGCCGGGATCGTGGTTACCGATCACGGATGCGGGATTCCAGAAGACGATCTCCAGCGTATTTTTGACAAGTTCTATCGGGTAGAACGTTCAACTTTGGTTTCGGGCTCCGGGCTGGGTTTATGTATTTCTAAGGGGATCGTCGAGGCCCACGGCGGAAGGATAACGGTAGAGAGCGAACCCGGCAAAGGCGCGGTTTTTACCATTTTTCTTCCTATAGAATAAGGTATCCTATGTCCGGAACGCATAATTTAAGGCTTTTGGTTGTTGATGATGAAAAAGCGATACGGGATTTTCTTCTGACTGCTCTTTCTTCGTATGGCTATAGTATTTTTGGAGCCGGGACCGGCAGGGAGGCGTTGGACAAGGCGGTGGAGGTACATCCCGATATCGTGATCCTTGATTTGGGGCTTCCCGATATTGATGGTCTCGAGATCATCTCGCGTATCCGCAAACGTTCAAAAACGCCCATTATTGTTTTATCCGTACGCGAAGAAGCGTTTGAAAAAATTGCCGCTCTCGATGCCGGAGCGGACGATTATCTTACCAAGCCGTTTTCAACCGGAGAGCTTCTGGCACGCCTGCGGGCGGTAATGCGCCGGCTTCTGCCTGCAGAGAATGAAGAGTGTCTTTCCGCGGGCAAACTTGTCATGGATATTACCCGCAGGCGCGTAACCGCTGCCGGTCGCGAAATAGATTTATCTCCCACGGAATATGATCTCCTGAGGCTCCTCTTGGTAAATGCCGGGAAAGTAATGACTCATTGCCAGATCCTGCGCGAAATTTGGAATAAGACCGAGGATTATGAGGGGATACTGCATCTTTTAAGAGTAACGGTCAGTAATCTGCGCGCCAAGGTTGAGCCTGATCCCAACCGTCCCGATTATATTCTTACCGAACCCGGCGTAGGCTACCGCCTGCGCACGGAAGAATGAACCTTCCCGAAGGTATTTTGACCTTTTTTTGACTTGTTTTTCTTTTTCCCGCCGAGTATCCTTAATTCTGGAATAGGTGTTTCTTAAACGCCAGATACCATGAAGAAAACTGCATTTTTCTGTCAAAGCATAGCCGGTATACTTTGGGAAACCGCATACGTGTTAGTTCTTGCGACAGGAGGCATGTTGATCTCCTTCCTTGTACGTTGAACCGGTTTCCTTAGGTAGATTTCGGATTACATACCATGATAATCAGGCCTCAAATAAGCGATATCAGGAACATAGGGTATTATTTAGGCAGGATTATGCTTGGCCTCGGTTTTACCATGTTCGTGCCGTTTATTGCCGGTTTGTTGTTGTTCAAGGAGGCGGATGCCTCGCTGGATTTCTTGATCAGCGCAGATATAGCGGTGCTTGCGGGAGTGGCGTTAAGCCGGCTGTGCAAAACGGATAAGGACCTGCGCGCCGGGCCGGCCCTGGTTGTGATCGCTCTTTCGTGGCTTGCCGCCATGGTATTGGGAGCGATCCCCCTTTATGGGAGCGGGCATTACAAGTCGTTCCTGGACAGCTGTTTTGAGACCATGTCCGGGTTTACCACCACCGGACTTACCTTGGTGCAGGACCTGGATCATCTTTCCCGGACCCATAATTTGTGGCGCCATCTCGGACCGTTTATCGGCGGGCAGGGGATTGCCATTGTGGCGATCTCGTTCTTGGTCGGCGGCACAAACGGTTCTCTTAACCTTTATCTGGGAGAAGGAAGGGATGAGAAACTGGTTCCCAATGTCGTCAATAGGGCGCGTTTCATCTGGATCATCAGCATGGTATACCTGGTCGTGGGTACGATTGTCCTGGGGATAACCGGGATAATGATAGGTCTCAGGCCTGCGAGCGCATTTTTTCACGCGGTCTGTATTTTCATGGCCGGGTTCGACACTGCCGGCTTTGCTCCGATGTCCCTGAACGTCCTGTATTACCACAGCCTTGCCTTTGAAATGGTTACTATCGTTTTCATGGTGGTGGGTTCGTTCAATTTCAATTTGCATTATCAGATATGGACCGGGAATTACCGGGAGATATGGAAGAATATTGAAACCCGGACATTTTTATTTGTGGTCATGCTGGCTTCATTGCTTGTTGTGTACGGCCTGAAACATTTCGGGGTTTACTCCGAAGGCATGATATTGTTCCGCAAAGGGTTTTTCCATCTTATTTCGGGCCATACCACCACCGGTTATATGACTATCTATGCCCGGCAGTTCATTACGGATTGGGGAGATGTCGCTTTGACGACGATGATCTTGGCCATGGCGCTGGGAGGGAGTGCCTGTTCAACTGCCGGAGGCATTAAGATGCTGCGCGTGGGAATCATTTTTAAGGCTTTGAAGCAGGAAGTAAAAGCCGGGATGCTGCCGCCGCGGGCGGTGGTGGTTCAGCGGTTTCATCACCTGAAGACGATGTTTCTCGATGACCGGCAGGTGCGGGGAGTGTTGATGGTTTCTTTGGGGTATGTTGTTTTATACCTGGCGGGCGCGCTTATCGGCCTGGGAGCGAAATACCCGTTTTTGAATTCTCTTTTTGAATCCACCTCCGCCGCGGCGAACGTGGGGCTTTCCTGCGGCATAACCGACGCGGCCATGCCGGCGGTGCTTAAAGTTACCTATATAATAGAGATGTGGGCGGGCCGGCTTGAGTTGATGTCGGTGTTCGCGCTTATAGGTTTTTGCGCGGCGCTGGTGAGAGGTAAATGAGAAAAATGAAGAGCGTAATTTTTTTAATAATATTTATGACCGTGTTTTTTCCCTGTTCTCACTGTTGTGCCCAATCCAGTTCAGGTTCGGATCTGGTAAACAACGCTAAATTGTATGACGGGAAAACCGTGGTTTACCGGGGAGAGGTGATCGGCGATATCATGGCCCGCGGCAGTCATGCCTGGGTTCATGTGAATGACTCGGGCATGGTTCTCGGGGTCTGGGCGGAGAGGGAATCTGTCCGGGATATCCGGTATACCGGCGATTACCGCGCACAGGGCGATATCGTGGAAGTGTCCGGGATATTTCACCGCAGCTGCCTTGAACACGGAGGGGATCTGGATATCCACGCCCAAACGGTTAAAATTATCTCTCCGGGAAATGTTTCCGTAAAACCGGTCGCCTCAAAAAAAATATATTGGGGGACCGGTTTGTCTTTTCTTACCCTGCTGGTTTTAGCGGCGCTGAGATTAATGCCGCGTATCCAAAACTCTCCGAAAGTTTAATTCCTTGCGAATAACGGTATTCTGTATATAATATAAAGCCTATGGCACAGAATGAGACGTTACAATCCATTAAAAAACGGCACAGCGTGCGGTTATTTATCGATAAACCGGTCAGCGATGAAGACCTGAGTACCATCCTGCAGGCGGCAAATCAGGCTCCTTCGGCGCATAACCAGCAGTCATGGCGGTTTATTATCATAACGGGGCGGAAGAAAGAGGAGCTGGTTGATCTCCTGGGTGTCCACGCGGACCGCTTTCCCAAACTTTCATCGGTTCTCCTCCGTATGGCGTCGCGCAGTATCGCTTCGGCACCGGTGGTAATCGCAGTGGCGAACAGCGGAGAACTTATCACCCGGGGGACAGAGTTGTTCAAGGTGAATAAGGATCTCGCGCATGATTTTTTCCGGATTATGGAGATACAAAGCTCGGCGGCTGCGGTTCAGAATATATTGATCGCCGCCACTTCTTTGGGCTTGGCTACGGTATGGTTGGGAGTGTTGATGCTTATCAAGAACGATATCTTGAGGTTTCTGGGTGAGCCGGAAGGTGAGTTTATGGCGGTGATACCCGTTGGTTACGCGGCGCGTCCGGCAAGCATTCCGAATAAACGCCCGCTGGAAATGGTCGTGAAAAAGCTTTAAAAACCGGCATTGTGGGCATAAAAAAGGGCGGGTTGTATGACCCGCCCTTTTTATTTTTTATCCTTATTTTAATCTTTCCTTCCGGTACCTGCGGATGAGCGCGTTGGTAGATGCGTCGTGTTTTAATTGCGGTTCTTCCCTATTGCTTAGTTCCCCGCCGATTTTTTTTGCCAAGGCTTTCCCCAGTTCAACTCCCCATTGGTCAAAGGGATTAACGTCCCAGATCATCCCCTGAGTGAATGCACTGTGTTCATACAGCGCGACCAATGCCCCCAGGGTGCGGGGGGTGAGTTTTTCGGCGATGATGGTTGTCGAGGGGCGGTTTCCGGGAAAAACTTTATGCGGGATGAGCCATTCCGGCGTGCCTTCGGCTTTGACTTCTTCTTTGGTTTTGCCGAAGGCCAGCGCTTCGCTTTGCGCGAAAAGGTTGGCCATCAAAAGGTCGTGTTGTTCCATAGATGCGCCGAGCGGTTTGCAGAACCCGATAAAATCGCAGGGCACGATTTTCGTGCCCTGATGCAGGAGCTGGTAAAAAGAGTGCTGTCCGTTGGTTCCGGGCTCTCCCCAGAAGATGGGGGAGGTTTGGTAATCGACCGGCGAGCCGTCCCTGGTGACGTATTTGCCGTTGCTTTCCATGGTTAACTGTTGGAGATACGCCGGAAAACGTTTCAGGTATTGGCAGTATGGCAGGACAGCGGTGCTTTGTGAGCCGAAAAAATTATTGTACCAGACCGCCAAAAGCCCCATGATAACCGGTATGTTTTTTTCAAGAGGCGCGTTCAGGAAATGTTCATCTATTTCGCGGAACCCGGCCAGCATTTCATAAAAATTCTCCGGGCCGACAGCGATCATGGTCGAGAGCCCGATAGCCGAGTCCATGGAATAACGGCCGCCTACCCAATCCCAGAAGCCGAACATGTTTTTAGTGTCGATGCCGAAAGCGGCGACTTCCCCGGAGTTGGTTGAAACAGCGGCAAAATGCCGGGCAATGGCCTGTTCATCTTTAAGCGTTGCCAGTATCCACTGCCGCGCTGCCCGGGCGTTCGCCATGGTTTCCTGGGTGGTGAAAGTTTTCGAGGCGATTATGAAAATGGTTTCTTCAGGGTTTAACCCCGTGATTGCTTCCATGAAATCCGCGCCGTCGACATTGGAAACAAACCTGAAATCCATCTCCCGGATGCTGTAATGGCGCAGGGCTTCAAAAGCCATGACCGGCCCCAGGTCGGAGCCGCCGATGCCGATATTGATTACCGTGCGGATGCGCTTACCGGTATATCCGTTCCACTCTCCGTTGCGGATGCGGTTTGCGCAGTCCGTCATTTGAGCGAGCACTTCGTGGACTTCGGGTACTACATTTTTTCCATCAACAAGTATTTTTTTTGTCTTTGGCGTGCGCAGGGCGGTGTGTAAAGCCGCGCGTTTTTCGGTGATATTGATCTTTTCGCCGTCGAACATGGCCCGGATCTTGCTCTTGAGCGTGCATTCTTCGGCGAGCCTGACCAGCAGTTTGACCGTTTCTCCGGTAACGCGGTGTTTTGAATAGTCGAAGTAAAGCCCCGCGGCTTCCAGGCTGAAGTGTTCATTTCTCCCCGGGTCCCGGGCAAAAAGGTCACGCAGGTGGGTTGCGGAGATCGATTTATAATGCGCTTCCAGCGCCTTCCAGGAAGGTAATCGCGTAAGGTCTGTTCCCATGGTTTTCCTTTCGGCAGTAGGTATCACGTAAAAGATTACTACGATACGGCCCCCAAGTCAATTATATTTTGCGCGTGGGCAAAAAAAGGGGACGGTTCTATTTTTCTTGTTCCAAAAGCCGTTGAAAAATAGAACCGTCCCCTTTTTTTTGAACCGGCTTCTTTTTTGCTTGACAAAATAATTATAGTATGCTATATTTTTAAAGTAAACAATAAAAAGGAGCGAAGATGGAAGAAATAAAATGTTCACTGCGTGAAAGAAAACACGCAAAGATGAAGCTCGCGATAATGAGTGTTTTTGTCGGGTGCCTGGAAAAATCCCGGTTTGAGGATATATCCATCCGGGAGATATGCCGGCGTATCGATATATCCGAAGGCACTTTTTTTAATTACTTTCCCGAGAAGATCGACATCATCAATTACTATATGCATCTGCGTTTCCTGGCGGTGATCTGGAAGGCGCGCAATGACGTGCCCCGCGGATTGGGGGGCTTGGCTTTGATCGACGCCGTCTTTCAGAGAATAACCGAGGAGTTGAACAATCCCAATGCTTTTTATCAGATGATCTCCGTTTTGCTTATCCAAAAAACAAGGCCGAAAGAAGTCTCTATCCCGGATATTGAAAAACGTATCGCTTTCCCGAATTACGAGGGGATAGAGAACATTGCGTCAACCCGCATCGAAGATTTTTTAGAACAATGCCTGAAAGAAGCGGCCGGGAAAGGAGACCTTCCCCGTGACGTTAAAATCGATGATGTTCTGGTGTCTTTGATGGCGATTCTGGGGGGGACACTTCTGGCGATTAAGTTCGTCGATATTGAAGACAGGGAGTATCATTACGAGCGACAATTGAAACTGTTATGGAAAGGTTTGGGAGTCAGAAAGATGGCGAGGATAAAATGAGAAAAACGATGCTTTGTATCACGGCGGTAACGGTGTGCGTATTCTTTTCCTTTATTCCGGCCCGCGCGGAGGATGCTCCGGGAAATCCTGTTTTGCAGATAGGCCTTGATGAAGCTATCAAACGCGCCCTGGCTGCCAGCGAGGAATTGAAAATAAAAGACAGCGAAGTCGCCAAGACCCGGGGGAAATACCGGGAAGAGCGCTCGGCCTTGCTTCCTCAGGTAACCGCCCAATCGACGTGGACCCGCAATATGGCGTATCCCGATACCGCGGAGAAAACCGATTATGAATTGAGCAGCGGGATAAGCGCTTCGCAGGTTCTCTGGTCGTTCGGCAGGGTTATGTACGCGGTCAGTTCGGCCGGGAGAGCGGTAGAGGCAAGCAGGTTTAACCGGGAAGCGGGCAGGCAGGATATCATTTATACGGCAAAGCTCTGCTATTACAGCAGTTTGCTCTCTAAGAACTCCTTATCCATCACCGAAAAATCGTACGCAAATGCTCTTGAGAACAAGAGTCTGATGGGGCAGCGTTCGAACGGCGGGCGCAGTTCCCGGTATGAAATCGTCAGGATGAATGCGGAGGTGGCCGCGCGGGTTCCTACCGTAAATGAGGCCAGGACACAGTTTGACTCGGCGGCAGAGGCCTTGAAGAAATTGATTGATGCGGATCCCGGCTGTACGATTTCGCTTACAGGTAATTTCCGGGACAACTATGATGAATTCAGTTATGATAAACTCGTCGCCGCCTTGTATAAACAGGAGCCGACATTAAAGAGCCTGGAGAAGAGTATTGAAGCGGCCGATGCAAAGCTTAAAAGCCGGTACGCCGGTTTTCTGCCTACGGTATCGGCGTTCACTTCCTGGAATTACAACGGTGGATCGAATGAAGACGAATCCGTGAACAGGAGTAATCTGGATCGGTATTCGTTTGCGGGGGTTAAGGTTAGTATACCTGTCTGGGAAGGCGGGGAGAAGGAAGCTTTACTCAGTCAATCCAAGGCAGATAAAGAAATAGCGGTTCTCAAGAGCAGGCAGACGGAAAAGGCTTTTCTTCTCGAGCTGAAAAAGGCGTTCCTGGAATACGAACAGTATAAGGATAACCTCAAGGCGAATATCGAAGCCGTCGATCTGTCCGAGGAGTCGTTTAAACAGACGCAGGAGATGTTCGCTTCCGGCCAGGTGACCTTGACCGATTTGAACGATGCGGAGCTTCTTTTGACCAATCAGCGGCTTAATAAAGAAATGACGCTGTTTAATATCAATATAACCCAGGCAAAGATAGAAAAACTGATTGCCGGGCAATACGATGAGCAGGCCGATGAAAAAAAATCTTAAGTCAAAAATATACGCGGGGATAGTGCTGGTTTGTTTTCTGGCTGTATTGGTACGAATAGGGTTGGTGAATGCCGACCGCGGCCGGGCCATTGTTAGTTTTGTCGCCGAATGGGGGCAGTACGGTAAACCGGTGACCGTAGAAAAGATCGAGGCAAAAGATGTCCCGGTGTATACCAAACTTACCATTCGGGGAATTGAACAGAACCGCGGCGCGGGTTTTGTTACCGGGGATATCAAGGATAAACTGCAGGAGGGGCAGGAGGTTTGCCGTTCCGATACTGGCGAACCCTGCGGGACGATAACCGCCCTGGGCCGGGAATTAGATACCGATACCGGGATGTTCCCGGTGTCGATAGCGTTCAATGAAGCGTTGAGCCCGGGACAGCTTTTTGTGGTTTTTGTGCGCACGCAAACATTATCCAATGTGCTGGTAGTGCCGAATGAGATCCTGGATTTTACCGGGGAAGTTTATTATATCTGGAAAGTGGAGAATGCGCAGGCAAAAAGAGTCCCGGTGAAGATTGGCTCGCGCAACGGCTATGGGACGATGATCAGCGAGGGGGTTCAGGCAGGCGATGTAATAGTTTTTAACGGCCGCAGTATGCTGTCGGAGAACGATAAAGTGCGGATTGTTTCCGATACGGCATCGCGGCGAACCGATACCCAAGGCAGGCCGCTATGATAGAATTCTTTGTAAAACACCGCGTTACCACCATTATGTTCATCCTGGTATTTGTCGTGCTGGGCCTGTACAGTTATTCCAATTTGCTGGTTGAAGAGACTCCGAAGATGGATTTTCCCATTGTTACGGTTTCGGTGACCTATCCGGGCGCAACGCCGCTGGAAGTGGAAACCCTGGTTGTGAAAAAGATCGAAGATGCGGTTGCCGAGATATCCGAGATCAAGAATATCAAAAGCAGGGCATACGACAGCCTGGGTTTTGTTTCCATTGAATTTTTGATCGAAGCGGACGTCAATGTCAAATCTATTGAAGTGAAAGATAAAGTTGACGCGATACTCAATGATCTCCCTGATGCTATAGAAAAACCCGTGATCGAGAAATTTGATCCCCTGATCGTGCCGGTAATGGAACTGGTGCTTTCCAGCGATACGCTCGACGGCCGCGACCTCTATGAATATGCGGATAAGACCCTGAAGACAAAATTTTCTTCTGTTGCCGGCGTGGCCAAGGTTGATGTTTACGGCGGCAAAGAACGCCGGATCAACGTATGGCTGGATCCGATGCTCATGAAACAGCATTATATTTCCATCGGCGAAGTGATCGGCGCAATGAAGGTTAAGAACCTGAATATCCCTGCCGGTGCCCTGGAAAAGGGTTTTAATTCCCTGGGGGTCAGGTTTACCGGGGAATTTGAAAGTATCGATGAGATCGCGCAGATGCGGATGGTTTCTTCCGATGGCTCGAGTTTTCAACTTAAGGATATCGCGGTTATCCAGGACGGTTATAAAAAGATAGATTCGATGGCCCGGTATAACGGTAGAGAAGTGGTCGGCCTTTCCATCAATAAGGCCTCGGACGGCAATGCGGTGTCCATTGCCCAGGAAATGAGGCGGCGGCTGGATTCGTTCCGGAAAATTTTACCGCAGGGGGTAAAGCTGGATATCGCCACGGATACCACCACGTTTATTGTTAAGGAGACCAATGATACGAAATGGAGTATTGTTGTCGGTCTTTTGCTTACCGCGGCAATTCTTTATTTATTCGTGGGCAGGTGGGATATTGCGGTCATCGCCTGCATCATTATTCCGACTTCCATCGTTTCGACTTTCTTCCCGATGTGGGCTTCCAAGTTCTCTATCAACATGCTGACTCTGCTTGCCATAGCTTCCGTGCTGGGAACGCTGATCTCGAACGCTATTGTCATCATCGAGAATGTTATGGTCCATCTTGAACGGTCCAACGATCCGGTCAAGGCGGCTATCGACGGTACGAAAGAAGTCGTTATCCCGGTTATCGCCGCCACCGGCACGAATCTGGTCGTTTTTATGCCGCTTTCCATGATGGGCGGGATCGTCGGGGTTTTTATGAAGTCTTTCGGCCTCACGGTTGTCTATGCCACGCTTTTTTCATTGCTGGCTTCGTTTTGCCTGACGCCCATGATGTGCGCCGCGATACTCAGGCCTAAAACAGAAACGAAACCGGGGACCGGCAGGCATAATCTTTTTTTAGATGTAGTATTGACTCCTCTGCATTGGATACGCAAAGGCATCGATGCCGGCATGGATTTTCTCAAAAAAGAATACCGGCATATCTTTGAGCTTATCTTCCGGTATCCCAAGACGACCATAGCTGCCGTTATCCTGCTGTTTTTCGGGTCGTTGATGCTGGTGCCGTATATCGAGAATGATTTCACCCCGAAATACGATGAAAATCAGTTTACCATAAACATGGTTCTGCCGCAGGGTTCTACCATAGACCGTACCCTGGAAGTCTGCAGGCTGGTAGAGGGATATCTGGAGAAAATCCCGGAGAAAAAATCGTATTTGACCAAGATAGGGAAGAATGGGGTCGAGAATGCCGCCATTACTTTTGACCTGGTTCCTTTAAAGGATCGTAAGCGGAAAGACACGGATATTATTGACGAGCTTACTAAGTTTATCTCCGCGATCCCCGATGTTGAAGTAAGTTATGACCGGGGCATGTCCGCCGAATCGGGCACCGGAGACGTGGCTATCGATTTGTACGGGGTCGATTATGACACCATGATCCGGCTTTCTCAGCAGATGAAAGGTTTGATGCAGGGAAGCGGATATTTTAAAAGCGTAATTCTGTCCTACAAATATCCCCGCGTTGAGATCCGGATGAAACCTTTGCAGGAGAAGCTCGTAGAATACGGGATCACCGCCGCCTCCGTTGGATCGAGTTTCCGTTCGTCCGTGTACGGGGAGGATTCCAATACTTATAAGGAAAAAGGCGAAGAATATAAGGTCAATATCGAGTTGAATGATGTGTACGCGCAGGATTTCGACGATATAAAAGTAATGTCCGTGCTTTCGCGCAAAGGGCTTATTCCTTTGGATGAACTCGGGCATTTAACGACCGACAAAGCCATCCCGACTATCCGGCACCGGGATAGAGTGCGGGTTATACACCTTGACGGTTTTCTGGGCAAAAGTTCACTGGGGATTGTTTCGGGCATACTGGATAAAAAATTCAAGACCATACAATTCCCGGAAGAGTACGGGTACCGGTATGTAGGGAATTCGGAACATATGGAGGAAGCAAACAGGGAACTCGGCAAGGCGTTTGTGCTGGCGGTTATCCTGACGTTTATGCTTTTGTGCGCCCTGATGGATTCGCTGGTGGCGTATCCCTGGGCGGTCATGGCCACCGTGTTTACTTCCATTTCCGGGATGATTGCGGGGTTGTTTTTCCTGGGGCAGTCTATTAATATCGCGTCGCTAATGGGCGTGGTTATGTTGGTGGGGATGGTGGTGAATAACGCGATCCTGCTTTTGGATTATACCTTGATTAAAATAAAAGAAGGCGTGCCGGTCAAGGAAGCCTTGTGGCTGGGGGCTTCCGAGAAATTCCGGGCGATCATGATGACTTCCATCGCCATCATCCTGGGGGTTTTGCCCCAGCTCTGGTCGGTCATGGGGGCGAAAAAATCCATGGGCGCGGTCATGACCGGCGGGATGCTCGCCTCGATCGTATTCACGTTCGTTCTCGCCCCGGTGGTTTTCTGGTACCTGGAGCATTTCGAGAGAAAGTTTTTCAAACGATAAAAATATGGCAGGTATAGATCCATTGGTTTTAGTCACAAAACTATTGAATAAGCATCGGCCGGTTCTTGTCCATGGCAGGCGCGTTGCCGGGCTTGCCTGTGCTATTGCCGGAGAAATGAAATATTGCGGTAAGGCGGTCGCGCACATCCGTTTTGCGGCGGTTGTCCATGATATCGGAAAAACGCGGTTACCGGCGGGGCTCATTGATAAACCGGGGCCGTTCGATGAAAAGGAGCGGGTACTGGTCAGACAGCATCCGGAGCTGGGGTATTGTTTATTGCAAGTCATAAAATCGGACCCCGTCGTAGCGGAGGTTGCGCTGCAGCATCACGAACGACTGGATGGTTCGGGATATCCTTTTGGCCTGCGGTCGGCGGATATCAACCCGGTTGCAAAAATAGTGGCGGTTGCGGACGTGATTGAAACGATGATTTCTCCCCAGGTGTACCGGCCGGCATTACCCGTTAAAAAAGTCCGGGAGGAGATCGTGCGGAACTGCGGTTTATTATACGATTCCGAAGCTGCCGCGGTAAGCCTGATGCTTCTCGGGAAAAAGGGGTTCCGTATCTGAGCCGGTGTATTATGAACGGGAAAAGGTATTCCGGTACCCGTTTCTTCCCTGGTGCATGGAGAGAATTCAATGATCGTATCCTTTAAGACAAGAAGACGATTATATCTGTTTGGTATAATCGTCTTATTTATGTCCGGCTGCGCAAGCGCGCGGCACGCTGTTCCGGCGGACTTATTAGGCAGCGCCAGTATTTTTGGCATGCGGGATATTCGGGCTTTCAGCGGTGCTCCCAGCGATTGTTTCAAGAACGATTTTGTCAAATTGCTTGAGCAGGAAGCAAAAGATAACCCTTCTTTTTTAAATTTTATAACCGGCCGGGTTTATCCCGTGCTTGCCATTTCGGGGGGCGCCGCGAACGGCGCTTATGGAGCGGGCTTGTTGAACGGCTGGTCGAAGTCCGGGACGCGGCCGGCCTTTAAAGTTGTTACCGGCATAAGCACCGGGGCGGTAATCGCCCCGTTCGCTTTTTTAGGAAGTGGATACGACGATAAATTAAAAGAATTCTATACAAAGTATTCCACGAAAGATATCCTGCGGATACGGATTCCTTTCGTTAATTCCCTGGCAAGTACCCGGTCCCTGGAGCGGCATATCGAACGGTATTTTAACGAACCGTTGCTGAAAGAGATAGCCGTTGAATATGAAAAGGGCCGCCGGCTGTATGTGGGGACCACGAACCTGGATGCGGGACGGCTTGTTATCTGGGATATGGGGAAAATCGCCGCCATCGGCGGCGATAAGGCTTTAAAACTGTTTCGCAAGGTTATCCTGGCGTCGGCGTCTATTCCGGTTATGTTCCCGCCGGTTTATTTGAACGCGGAAGTCAATGACGGAATTTATGATGAGATGCATGTCGATGGAGGGATAACCAAACAGGTGTTTTTTATCTATGATGTTTTGCAGGGATTCGATAAAGCCCTTAAAGAAAAAGGGATTAATGTTTCCCGTGATAAATACAAAATTTATGTGATACGTAACGGTTATGTCGACGCGCTCTATAAAGAAGTCCCGGACAAGCTTTCCGCGATTGCCGAGCGCACGGTCGATTCTCTGACCAATGCTCAGAGCGTCGGTGATCTGTATCAGCTTTATATGTTTTCGATGGAAGGCAACGGCGATTTCAATCTTGCCTATATCCCGCCGTCTCACGTGCCGAAAGCAAAAGAGCTTTTTGACCCCGTTGAAATGCAGGAGCTTTTTAATTTGGGTTTCGAAGAGGCCTCGCAGGGATACCCCTGGAGGAAGACGCCTCCCGGCATGGAAAAAAAGTAAGGTGAGGTTCTCCGGTTGACAAAGGTGAAAATCCCGGGTATACTTTGTGTATATGAGAAATTATTCTATCGAATTAAACGCGCTGCTTCAGGGGTTGCTTCTATCTCTTTTACAGGGATAGGCCTGAGGAGGGGTGCGTTTAGTTATAGAATAATCCTTACGTAAAGAAACAGAAACTAAAAGCCACCGCTTCCGAAAGAGGCCGGTGGCGTTTTTATTTTACAGGCCGCCGGAGTTTCGGTAAGCGCCGGCGTAAAAGAAAGGCGGCCTGTTATGAAAACAAAAAGAATGCCGTTTCACCGGTACCGTCCGTATCCTGCCGTATTTCTCCCTGACCGCTCCTGGCCCGGTAAAACGATCATCAAAGCGCCCGCCTGGTGCAGTATCGATCTGAGAGACGGAAACCAGGCCCTGCCCAAGCCGATGAATGTTCAAGAGAAAATGGAGATGTTCAACCTGCTTGTTGCCGCGGGTTTTAAGGAGATCGAGGTCGCTTTTCCTTCGGCGGCACAGGTTGAATTTGATTTCGTCCGTTCCCTCATTGAGGGCGGGCATATCCCCGATGATGTCACGATACAGGTTTTGGCCCAGGCACGCGAACATCTGATCCGCCGGACGTTCGAGGCGCTGCAAGGAGCCGGGCGCGCGATCGTGCATCTGTATAACCCGGTTTCAAAGATCCAGCGGGAGGTTGTTTTTCGTAAAGATAAAGCGGGTATTACCGGGATTGCCGTCGAGGCGGCTTCTCTCATGGTGAAGTTGAGGAAACGGATGGAGGGTTCCCGTATTCAGTTCGAGTATTCGCCGGAGAGTTTCCCGGGAGCGGAACTGGATTACGCCGTAGAGATCTGCGGGGCCGTGATGGACGTGTGGAAGCCGGAGCCGGAAGACAAGATGATCATCAACCTTCCCTCCACCGTCGAAATGTGCACTCCCAACATATACGCGGACAGGATTGAATGGTTTCTGCGCCGTATTAAAAACCGGGAATCGATTATCCTGAGCGTACATACCCATAACGACCGCGGGACAGCCGTAGCGGCCGCGGAATTGGCGGTTATGGCGGGCGCGCAGCGTGTCGAGGGGTCGTTATTCGGCAATGGGGAAAGAACGGGCAATATGGACATTGTGACTATGGCATTGAATCTGTTCTCTCAGGGAGTTGATCCTGAACTTTATTTTTCAGATATCAATCGTTTCAGAGAGGTTTATTCGAGATGCACGCGTATGGATGTTCATGCGCGCCACCCCTATGCCGGCGATCTGGTATATACGGCGTTCTCCGGATCGCATCAGGACGCGATACATAAAGGAATGAAAGCCCGGGGGCAGGCGAAAGATGACCGGTGGGATGTCCCATATCTTTCGATCGACCCGAAGGATGTGGGGCGGGATTATGAGTCGATCATCCGTATCAACAGCCAGTCCGGCAAAGGGGGCGTTGCTTATGTGATGGAGAATGACTGGGGATTTCATATCCCGAAAGAAATGCAGCCGGATTTCGCGCGCGTAATCCAGGAAAAAACCGAGTCCGCCGGCAGGGAGCTTTCTTCAAAAGAGATCAGGGATTGTTTCAGGAAGGAATATCTTTCCGGGAAAGGGGCATACCGGCTTAAACTGTGCGCGATGCATAATGAGAATAAACCGCAGAAAGAAACAGCGGTCCGTGCGGTTGTTCAAACAAAAACACGGGACATAGAGATCAAAGCAAAGGGGAAAGGTCCTGTTGATGCCTTCGTCCGCGGCTTACGGCGGAATTTAAAATTTCCGATTGATGTTGTTTTGTATGAGGAACATGCTTTATCCAGGGGCGCGGATGCAAACGCCGTAGCGTATATCGGTATAACGGGAAAAAAAAGCGGTATCTCCTTCGGCGTGGGGATCGATGCCGATATAAGCACCGCTTCAATAAAAGCGGTGCTCAGCGCTCTCAGCCATAATCGGGAAAGAAAAAGGGGACGGTTCTATTTTTTAACAAATAATATCTAAAAAATAGAACCGTCCCCTTTTTCTTGAACCGTCCTATACCAAAGGCTGTTGAGGGAGCCATTGAGGCGACAAGGGTTGACACGGTATTTAAGGGAAAATGCGCCAAAGCGTGTGCCGGGGAAGGTGAAGTCTGATGGTTTATCGACGATTTAAGGGAAATTTAGTGCGGAGGGAGGGAGTTGAACCCTCATACCTCGCGGCACAGGCTTCTGAGACCTGCGCGTCTGCCAATTCCGCCACCTCCGCGTCTTTTCGAATCTCATAAGTATAGCGTAGGAAAACAATTCTGTCAACCAGGTTTGAATCACCTGGTTTGAATCATTCGTTTCATCATTAGCCATGGGGGACAGGTACCGCTTTGAACCTGTACCCGGTACCGCTTTGAACCCGTACCAGGTACCGCTTTGAACCTGTACCCGGTACCGCTTTGAACCCGTACCAGGTACCGCTTTGAACTTGTACCAGGTACTGATTTGTCGATTTGTCGTTTTGAAGATTGGTTTGGCAGGCGGGGGGAATAATGATATAATAAAGGCCGCGAGGGAGGAGAAAATCATGTTTTGGGAATCGTTTCAAAGTACCATGCTGGGGGTTATGCAGATCTTTATACTCGGGGCGGCCGGGTATGTTCTGGTCAGGAAAAATGTCCTTGGACAGGAAGGGTTGAATACGCTCAGCCGGCTGGTGGTGGAGGTAACTCTGCCGCTTTTGATATTCTGTCAGCTGATAAAGGATTTTAAATTCAACCTGTTCCCTGAATGGTGGATATATCCGTTAATAAGCATCGGTATCATGCTCTTTGGTTTTCTGCTCGGCTGGCTGGTTTCCGGTTTTATTAACGGGGCACAGCGTAAAATGCAGTTCCTGAGCCTGATCGGCTTTCAAAATTCAGGATACCTGCCGCTGGCGCTTATAGCCGCGATCCTCCCCCCGGAAAAAGCCGTGCCGATGTTCATCTGTCTTTTTATGTTCCTGCTGGGTTTTAATCTGATGATGTGGTCTTTGGGCGTATATATGCTTTCACTTCACGAAAGCAGGAAATTTGAGATGGGGAGTCTTTTCAGCCCGCCGGTTATTTCGACGCTGATAAGCCTGGCGGTTGTTTTTTTCGGGCTCAATGCTTTTATCCCGGCGGCGGTCTTAAAGCCTCTGCGTATGATAGGCGACTGCACGCTTCCTCTCGCTTTGTTTGTCGTGGGAGGCAGTTTGGCATTGATATACGTAAAGCATGTGGATATGAAGGCAATGGCGTTGATTGTTTTGTTTAAATTAGTGATCATGCCGTTGGCCGGGTTGTGGCTGGTGATGAGGTTCGGGTTTCCTGAACTCATGGGATTGATGATAATAATGCAGTTGGCGGTGCCGCCGGCTACGTCTTTATCGGTCATCGTCCGGCATTATAAGAAAGAGGACCTGTTTATAAGCCAGGGGATATTCATCGGGCATATCGTAAGTTTGATAACCGTCCCGGTTTTCTTGAGTTTATACTTCAGTTTGAGCAGATAAAATGAGTAAAGATATCGCAGTCAATAAACAGGCTTTTCGCGATTATGCCATTTTTGAAAAGATGGAATGCGGGATTGAGTTGAAAGGTTCGGAAGTCAAATCCGTGCGCGATGGAAGGATCAACTTCAAGGATAGCTTCGCCCGTATTGAGGACGGGGAGATACTGCTTTATAATACGCATATAAGTCCTTATATGGAAGCGAGTTATATGAATGTAGAAGCTCTGCGGGCGCGTAAACTGCTTTTGCATAAGAAAGAAATAGCAAAGTTATTCATTCAGGTGTCTCAGAAAGGGTTTACCCTTATCCCTCTGAAGGCTTATTTTAACAACCGGGGTTTCGTCAAGATCGAGCTGGCGGTATGCAAAGGTAAGCGCTCTTTTGACAAGCGCGATGATATAAAACGCAAAGAAGTCGAACTTGATATCCGCCGGGTTTTGAAGAGCAGGAGAAAATAGGTTATCTGTTTGTATTTATTGCGCTTATATGTTATAATTTTAAAATAGAAAGATTGGGGGTGAAAAGGCCTCGACTTAGGTAAGTCGGGTAAAAGCAGCATGCCGCGGACGCATGGTTGGCCGCGTTAAAAATCCGTGCACAATACAAATGCCAAAAACGAAATCGCAGCGGCAGAAGCAATCGTAGAAGGAGTTTTCGCAAGAACAGCTTCGACTATGGTTCCTATGCCAATGCCTACTCTGGCAATAGCCCATCCTTAAGAAATAAGGATGGCCTCAACCCGGTCTGCCTAAGGGCCGGAGTTGTGCGATTAATTTAGGCTGGCTCCGGCGTGTGCCTTTGATTCCGGGGTGAGATTCACAAAAGGCTGCGGCCTGTTAAATCCTGTTCGCCGGAGTTGCAGGTTAAAGCGTAAATGGCGGACTAAGCATGTAGCGGCTCTTATTCGTTTACTTATGGACGCGGGTTCGATTCCCGCCACCTCCACCAAAATAAATGGATGCTCCGGCATTTCGCCGGAGTGTCCGAAAAAAGGGGAAGAACATGAAAAAAATGTATGGACTTATTTTTGTGGTGATCTTTTTATTCGCACCGGTGGTCGTTTCAGCCGAAGACATCACCATTACCACGTATTACCCCAGCCCGTACGGCAGCTATGACCAACTGCAGACCGCCAATAATACCTATCTGGCTACCGGCGGCGGATTCGTGGGTATCGGCAATACCACGGCCGGCGAGAAGCTGGACGTCACCGGTAATATCCGGGCCACCGGAACGATAACCGGTAATAATGTTGTTGCCGTAAATGAATTCATAGGGCCGGGAGTTATCAGGCAGATTCGCCATGCCGCAGGGACGACTAATATTGATACTACATCAACTACCTATCAAAATATGGCTGAAATGGATATCTCGTTAACAACATTAAACAATAGTATTCTTTTTATTCTTTGGAACGCGTCAATCGCGAATGAAGATTTTGGGATTGTGGGTAATAAAGCGGTTCTCCGGGTTACCGTTGATGGGGTGCAAGCAGGGACATTTCAATCCGGCGCGTATACGTGGAATGGTACGGGTATATTTATTACTCAGGAGTCTATGGGCGGTAATTGCATGATGCAGGTGAACGCGGGTGTGCATAGAGTACGGTTGCAGTGGTTATCCCATAAAGGGGAGAGGATATATTCTTGGCCTACGCATTGGGAAGGGTATGGACGTTCTATGACGGTTATGGAAATAGTTCAGCCGGGTTTTTAAGGAAGAATACATGCGGATTCATGGGCGTCGGCAATACCACTGCCGGCGAGAAACTCGATGTCACCGGCAATATACGGGCTTCGGGAATGGTGACCGGCAACGTGGTCAGGGCTGCCAACGGGTTCCAGGGCAGGGGGATTGTCAACCAGATAATGCCGGTCAGCCCCAATAATAATATTTCCTAAGAAGATGAACCACAAAAAAACTGTTCGTTCCAGTATTTTACCCCGCGACCCGGCCCTGATTCTCGCTGTTTTTTTTCTCGCGTGCATCTGCGGGTGCGCGACTGCCCCGGTCATGGAAGGTATTCCCTCGTATAGTATCCACGGTGTTTCCTATGTCCCGCTGGTTTCTCTGTGCGATCTGAAGAACATCACCCTTACCTACGACACGTTCACCCGTACCGCGGAATTGAGAAAAGATTCCACCAGTGTCAATGTGCGCGCCGGGGATGCCGCCATTTTGGTTAACGGAAAGGCGCAAACCCTCGATAATCCCGTGCGCCTGTACCGGGAAGTCCTGGTAGTCCCGTATAGTTTCCGCGACAGTGTGATAGAACCGTTGTTCAAGGTTTGCGTCCCGGAAGAGAAGAAAGGGTTTCCTGCTTTACGCGTCAAGAAAATCATCATTGATCCCGGCCATGGAGGAAAAGATCCCGGGGCCATCGGCCGGACCGGCCTGCGCGAGAAGGATGTTGTCTTGGATATCTCGAAAAGGCTGGCGGTTTTATTCAGGAACGAAGGTATAGACGTTACCTTGACCCGGTCAACGGATACTTTTATTTCGCTTGCCCAGCGGGTTGATAAAACGAACGCTTCCCACGCCGACCTTTTCCTCTGTGTCCATGCGAACGCCAACCGCAACAGGAACGTCCACGGGTTCGAAGTGTATTATGTTTCGCCCAGCGTTAATGACAGCGACCGCGCGGTTTCCTCGGCGCGTACCGACGCTCCGAACCTGGGAGAATTATCGGTGTCCGGAATTTCGCAGAATCTCAAAGCCACGCTTTGGGATATGATCTACGGATACAGCCGAGCCGAATCCATGGAATTGGGCCGATCAATATGCAGATTTGTGCAGTGCGAAGTAAACAATAGGAATTCCGGCATCAAGAGCGCCCGCTATTATGTTTTAAAAGGGGCGCGCATGCCGGCAGTGTTGATAGAAGTGGGGTATTTGTCCAACACGGATGAAGAGCGCTGTTTGAAGAATAGCTTTTACCGCCAGCAGATCGCCGAGGGCATTAAAGCCGGCCTGTTGGATTATGCAAAAAAAATCTGTTCCGCGGAATAAATAATCGGGATAATCAAAATCGACAACAGGGAGATGAAGCATGAAGCCGATCGGTGTATTTGATTCCGGAGTAGGGGGGCTTACCGTTGCGCGGGAATTGTTCCGCCAGCTGCCCGGGGAAGACATTATCTATTTCGGGGATATCGCGCGCGTCCCGTACGGGATAAAATCCAGGGAGACCGTGATCCGTTTTTCCATAGACAATATCCTGTTTTTGCTTCAGCAGGAGGTGAAACTCATTTGCGTTGCCTGCAATACCGTTTCCAGCGTGGCCTTGCCGGTGATCCGCAACCATTTTAAAGTCCCCCTGGTAGGGGTGATCACCCCGGCGGTGCGGGAGGCGGTGTATGCCACCAAGAATAAACGCATCGGCGTTATCGGCACGCACGGGACCATCAAAAGCCATACCTATGAGACCGAGATACAACAGCTCGATCCTGAGATTAGGGTTTTTACGCAAGCCTGTCCGTTATTCGTCCCTTTTGTGGAGGAAGGATGGCTTAAAGGAAGCGTGGTGAAAGAGGTCGCTCAAACCTACCTAAAACCCTTAAAAGAATCGCGCGTCGATACGCTTATACTGGGATGTACCCATTATCCTCTGATCAAGCCGGTTTTGCAGGAAGTGATGGGGAAAAGCGTGGTTTTAATAGATTCCGCCACCCAGGTTGCCATTGAGGTCAAGAAGATACTGGGCACGGATGGAGAACTGAATAAAGCCCGCCGGGGAAAACACAAATTCTATGTCAGCGATAATCCCGAATGGTTCAAAGAACTCGCCGGCAGGTTTCTCGGCGAGAAAGTAAAAGACGTCGCCAAATGCACACAATAAAAGTCGAAGGGAATTTCAGCGCCGCCCATAATCTGCGCGGCTATAAGGGCAAATGCGAAGATCTGCACGGCCATAACTGGAGAGTGGAAGTTGCGGTTGCTTCCGAAACACTTGATTCCATCGGTATGGTAATGGATTTTACGCACGTGAAGGCAAAACTGAACAAAGTCTTGAAACAATTCGACCATAAATACATAAACAACATTCCGTATTTTAAGAAAGTCAATCCCACTTCCGAAAACATCGCGCGCTATGTGTTTGAAAACCTTCAGCCCCGGGTTCCCGGTTTGGAAACAGTAACTGTTTGGGAAAACAGTACCAGCTCTGCCGCCTATGAAGCGTAAAATTCCTGCCCAGAATAAAGCGGTAGTTTTGCTTTCCGGCGGGCTTGATTCCGCCGTGGTTCTCTATCTTGCGAAAAACAGAGGGTTTGATTGCCGCTGCCTTGTTTTTGATTACGGCCAGCGGCATAGCCGGGAGATGAAAGCGGCGCGGGATATCGCAGGGAAAGCAGCATGTCGTTTACAGATTATCAAGATCGGGTTTCCCTGGAAGGGGTCCGCTTTGCTGGATAAACGGATATACGTGCCGGAGTATTCTCAAAGCCTCCGGACCGCGAACACGCGGCCACGTATACTCGCGAACACGAGAACTCGCGAACACACGAACAATATCCCATCGACCTACGTTCCGGGGCGGAACATTATTTTTTTGAGCTTTGCTCTTTCCTGCGCCGAGGCGATCGGCGCGCGCTCGGTATTTATCGGCGCGCACGCCCAGGATTATTCCGGCTATCCTGATTGCCGGCCTGAGTTTTACCGCGCTTTCCGGAAAGCGGCCGCCGCGGGAACAAAAGCGGGAGTGGAGAACAGGGCGATCGCCATAGAAACGCCGTTGATACATAAAACCAAGGCTCAGATCATCAATTGTGGCCGTACCTTAGGCGTTCCTTTCGGCCTGACCTGGTCCTGCTACCGCGGCGGTAAAAAACCGTGCGGGAAGTGTGACAGTTGTTGCTATCGCGCCAAGGGATTCAAGGAAGCGGGATTGATTGATCCGGCATCCCAAGAAGGCCTTTGAGGGTAACCCAGGAGGTGCAATGAAAATATTTATGATCGTTCTTACGTTTTCTTTAACTTTTTTCAGGGTAAGCTTTGCGGAAGAAGAGTTTGTTGTCACTACCTATTATCCCAGCCCGTACGGTTCATATTATCAATTAACGGCCTCGGACAGGATGGCGATCGGCGATGTAAACGGCGACGGAGCCGTGAATGTGAACGATTTGGCGGTTTATCCCGCGCCGGCCTCGGGCGCTCCCTGGAATGCGGGGGATCCGATAGAGGGCAGCTTGAGCGTTGCCCGGAGAATAGTTTTAGGCAGGACAACGCCGTTTTTAAATGCCCAGTTGCACATTCATAATAGGCATGAGTGGCCTAATGATGTAGCCAGTATAGCTTTGAGCGATGCAACCCCCAACGGATGGGTGAGCCAGCATTGGTGGCTGGATTCCACAGCTGCTTTTGTAGACCACGTTTTTTCTATAAACCGGGATACGAACGAGCAGTTGTTTCTCTATTTGAACTATGACGGTGAATATAACGGCACGGCTACTCATAATGTGCCGGTTAACGATACGTTCGCTATTTTACACGGCAGGGTGGCGATTAACAACTGGCAGACAGGAAATCCCGATGACCGGCTTTACGTGGCGGGCAATACGAATGTGGCGGGCACGTTTCAGGTGACGGGAGATGTCCGGGTGAACGGTAACGGTAATGTCACGGGAAACTGGTGCGCCGCTTCCGATGCGCGCCTGAAGAAAAACGTCAAAAATTTGAGCGGCGTCCTGCAGAAGATAAAGAATATCTATCCCGTCGCTTTTGAATGGCGCGTGGATGAGTTCCCCGCTAAAAAACTGGATGAAGGCAGGCAGATCGGGATTATTGCCCAGGATGTCGAGAAAGATTTTCCGGAATTGGTAAGAACCGATAGTGAAGGATATAAAGCTTTAGACTACAAT
>JBAZGE010000015.1:0-35167 GCA_041653035.1 Candidatus Omnitrophota bacterium | reverse complement strand
GGGGAGCAGCCCTTCTGGAGAGTTGGCAGAGTGGTCGAATGCGGCGGTCTCGAAAACCGTTGTCGTCGTAAGATGACCGGAGGTTCAAATCCTCCACTCTCCGTTTTATCCTCCCGATAAGGGGGGCTTAATTTTATTTTTCATCCATGCGCACTCGAAAAACAAGAAGTATTATTCTCCGGCACACCCGGGTTTTCAAAAGAGGTTTCAGGCGGCTTTCCCGTAAAAAAATCCTGCGCTGGTTCCGGGTAAATCTTAAAGGCCATCCGTTTATCCTGGGGCTGGTGATCTTCCTCTGGTTGAACTGGATTTTTAACCGGCAGCTTCTTTTTTTCGAAGGAGCTCCCGCCAGCGTTCTTTTTTATACCGGGCTTTTCGGCGTATGGGTGTTGTTGGTGTCTTTCGCGAACCTTTTGAAGGAAAAACAGCAGTCCGTGAAATGGTACCTGAGGAAACGGTTCGTGATGCTCATGCTCTTCCTGTTTTCCCCGTTCGGCATTGTTTTGCTCTGGAGCGGCTCGAAGTTCAAACGCGCGACCAAGATAATCCTGACCCTTATTTTCGTCACGGCCTTTCTGTTCACCAATGTGTATTATAAAGAACATTATGACCGGCTGAAGGATAACGCCTTCCTGGAAGATATCGCTGAACTGGTTTCCAAGCCCAAGCGAACCGTGTTTTTGAAAAAATCACCGGTTGAAGCGTTGAAGAATATACGGCTTACGGGTGTGGTTAAAAAAGACGCCAAGTTTTCTTCCATCTCCGATATTACCTCGCGTTCATCCGAAGCCATCGCTTCCATAAAGACAAAAGATAAACGGGGTAATGTTAT
Organism: Candidatus Omnitrophota bacterium; assembly: GCA_041653035.1. Taxonomy (GTDB): domain Bacteria; phylum Omnitrophota; class Gorgyraeia; order Gygaellales; family Profunditerraquicolaceae; genus JAQTZX01. The sequence goes on along the minus strand of JBAZGE010000015.1, from coordinate 34,335 downwards.
CGGCATGGGGAGCGGGTTCGTGATATCCGCGGACGGGGTCATCGCCACGAATTTTCATGTGTTGGAATCGGCGTACCAGGCAGAAGTCAAAATAGGGGAGAAGGTATTCAAGAGCGTCGATTTTATAAAAGGCGCCCCGGAATTCGACATCGCCCTGATAAAGATCGACGCGCAGGAACTAAAGGTCCTGCCCATCGGTAATTCGGATAACCTGGTGAACGGCCAGTCTATTGTGGTATTGGGTAACCCGTGGGGGCTGGAACGTACCGTGAGCAACGGTTTAGTGAGTTCGCTCCGCTCCCAGGACAATATAAAGCTTATACAGATGAGCGCGCCGGTTTCACCCGGCTCAAGCGGCGGCCCGGTGCTCAACGAATTCGGCGAAGTGGTGGGGATAACCACCATTGCCTCGTTCCTGTTCGCTCAGAACCTGAATTTCGCGATACCCATAAATTATTTGGAAAAGTTGATCAAGGAATAAGCATTTCAAGAAATATTTTGAAGTAATAGGAAGTCATAACATCAATCATATCGAAAGATTCGGTTTATATAAAGATTCAAAAGATACAATAGCTTAGATAAAACTCCGATTTATGGAGAGGTCGCGTAGTGGTCGAGCGCGCGTGTCTGGAGAACACGTAATCCGAAAGGGTTCGAGGGTTCAAATCCCTCCCTCTCCGCCATTGTTGACGCTCAGGCGAACCCTGGCAGGCGCGATAAGCCAGGGTCGCCATGAGTAAAAAGGCGGCGTGTATATGAAAACAATACATAGAATAATTACGGGCGATTCGAGGAAAATGAAGGAGGTTAAGGACACCTCTGTGCATTTGGTCGTTACTTCGCCACCTTATTGGCAATTGAAAGATTATGGCAGTAGTGACCAGATAGGATTTAATCATAGTTATGAAGAGTATATTAACAATCTTAATCTGGTTTGGAATGAATGCCATCGCGTTATGGAGAACGGATGCCGGTTATGCATTAACATAGGCGATCAATTTGCCAGGTCTGTTTATTATGGTCGCTATAAAGTCATTCCTATTCGAACCGAAATAATAAAGTTTTGCGAAACAATTGGTTTTGATTATATGGGGGCTGTGATATGGCAAAAAGTTACCACTTGTAATACGACAGGCGGCGCTTCTGTTATGGGTTCTTTTCCGTATCCTAGAAATGGGATTTTGAAGCTCGATTATGAATTTATTTTGATTTTCAAGAAACAAGGAATCGCAACACCCGTAACTCATGAGATAAGAGAAAAGTCAAAAATGACAACGGAAGAATGGAATCAATATTTCTCGGGGCACTGGAACTTTGCGGGAGAAAAACAGGGTAAACACTTGGCTATGTTTCCGGAAGAACTACCGAAGCGTCTAATAAAAATGTTTACCTTTGTAGGCGATACAGTTCTTGATCCATTCTTGGGGAGCGGAACAACAACGTTAGCGGCAAAGAATCTGGGCAGAAATTCTGTCGGCTATGAGATAAACGGCGATTTCTTACCGTTTATACAAGAAAGGGTCGGTTGTGGGCAAAGTCTTTTCTCTGAAGAGTGTGCTTTTGAGATTTCGAAACAGGAGAAGATAGCTGCCAGGTTCGCAGAAGAAATTCAAAAATTGCCGTATGTTTTCAAAGATCCAATTAAAGTTGATAAGAAAATAGACCCCAAAAAACTACAGTTTGGTTCAAAAATTGATCAGGATAGCGGGCAACGGGAAGAGTATTTTACTGTTAAAGAGGTAGTTAGCCCGGAAATTGTAAAGCTGAGTAATGGTCTGACCGTGAGGCTGTTGGGCGTAAAACAAGACGAGACAAAGGACGGAAAGGCAACAGAGTTTCTTATCAAAAAAGTTCAGGGCCAAAAGGTATTTCTGAAATATGATCAGACAAAGTATGACTCTGAGAATAGGTTGTGCTGTTATCTTTATCTTCAGAATAAGACTTTTATTAATGCGCACTTAATCAAAAGCGGCTCGGTGGATGTTGATGAGGTACGCGAATATAAATATAAAGAAAAATTCTTAGAACTCAAGGGAGCCGTGAATGTCTAAAGATTGGATTTCTGGAACTGATGGGCAAAACCTCAAATTTAAACATGAAACACTTTTAAATTACGCAATGAACAGGTGGGGATTAAATAAAGCTCACAGCGTTGGCAAGACATCCGAGCTTATTAGGGCTTGTGCGCCTTCCGAATTTAAGGAATGGGAAAGTTTTTATTTCTCTGAGGCGAAACAAAAAAAGAAGAACGGTATTGCCATTACTCGAGAATATATAACTGGATTGGGTAAGACTCTGCATATAAAATTATCTGAGGTAGTTCAAAATGAGTTAGAATCCATAACAGAAGAAGAGTGTATAGATTATGCGTATAATTTAGTTCTTAACAGAACATACGAAGGGTACCGAACAGAGATCGAAACTATTTACGGGCAATTAGAGTCTGCGGTTGGTAAGAAAATCGAAGCGGCTCCAGATAAGTGGGATAGAACGTATAATGTAGATTTTTTCATAAAGGTAGCCGATAAGTTTATAGGTATCCAGATTAAGCCGATTGAATCAGGACAAGCATTAAATCAGTACCAATGGGTTGAGATGCACAAGAAGAATCATGAAAGATTTGAAAAAGATTTTGGAGGAAAAGCTTTTTTCGTCTATTCAATAAAAAGTTCTGGAAAGAAGAAGAGCATATATAATACCGAAATAATTGAAGAAATTATTGCGGAGATAAAAAAGTTATCAAAGTAGCGATTCAGGTGGGATGTGGTGCCCAATATAGATAAAACCTCGCCTTCCTTTGCGAATTGTAATTTTCACAAGTAGTTGAATTTCTTGGAGATGCAGGGTTCGCCTACCGTCCACGACTGCCCGCCAGATTTTTGAGTGAACCCTCCGACGAGGAGGGAGGGCAAAAGTATCCACACTAATTGTGGACGCGAACCCTGAGAGGAGAATAAAATGACAGACACTTATGCTCATTAAGGAGTGTTGCGTAAAATTTGAACCTGATGCTTGGGATGGAAGGACTCACGTCTGGATCGACACGCTGTTTTATCGCGGAATCCATGCCAACATTTTTCTATGATGCGCAAAGAAGTACGGTTACAATTACATAGTTGCTTTTGCGCAAGGTGAGTAGGAATTAAGATATTCACCGATTTAAAAAGGAGGCGTGAAATGACAATAGATATTTTGCAAGAGTTTTTTTTCTGGTGCTCAGTTATTAATCTCGGGCTTTTCTTTTTTAGTCTTATACTTTTCAAGGTGATGCATGATTTTATCTGCCGGATTCATGGAAAATGGTATAACCTGTCGGCAGAGAAAATTGACGCTGTTGTCTATCCGACGATGGTATTTTATAAAATATGCATCTTTTTCTTCAATGTTGTTCCCTATTTTGCATTACGTATTATTAGGTAATCTGCCCAGAGAAGGGATTGCGATTAAGAACGATTACTAAATAACAGGGGTATCATAGGGTACGGGGGTATTAGTTTGCGTGGATTTATCGAAAACGGGTTCACCTAAGGAAATGAGCCACCCCATACTCCGTTTGCGGTAGAGTTTTATAAGTAGCTGTATTTCAACGGGTTGTAGGGTTCGCCTGTCGTCCACGACTACCCGCCAAAATTTGTCAGAGTTCGCATTGAGGGTAAATTTTGGCGAGATCTCGCCCGCCAGCGAAGCTGGCGAGGCGGGTCCGCCGTCCGGAACAAGGGATGTGCCATTTAGGGACACACAGTATGGGTGGAGTGTCCCAAAATGACACGTCCACAAAAATTCAGATAAGGAGATTTCCCGAAATGGACATTCCACGGATATTCAACATCACCGAAAGTGCTCACCGCATCCACAACCCGATCACACCCGAAAAGCTTGCCACTCTCGGCGCGGCGCTGCGTCTGGAAACGGGGACCCGAGTGCTTGACCTCGGCAGCGGTTCGGGGGAGATGCTGTGCACCTGGGCACGCGATTACGGAGTCATCGGCACCGGCATCGATATGAGCCAGTTGTTCACCGAGCAAGCGAAACTCCGCGCTGAAGAACTCGGGGTCGCCGATCAAGTCAAGTTCATCCATGGCGATGCTGCCGGCTACGTCTCTGACGAGAAGGTCGGTGTGGCAGCCTGTGTCGGTGCCACTTGGATCGCCGGGGGAGTCGCCGGCACTATCGATCTTCTGGCGCGGAGCCTGCGCGCCGGAGGGATCATCCTCATCGGCGAGCCCTACTGGCGGCAGTTACCGCCGACGGAAGATGCAGCCAAGGGGTGTCTTGCCAACTCAATCTCCGACTTTCTCATACTTCCGGAACTTCTCGCGTCTTTCAGCCACCTTGGTTACGATGTCGTGGAAATGGTTTTGGCAGATCAAGACGGCTGGGACAGATACGAGGCGGCCAAATGGCTCACCATGCGCCGATGGCTTGAAGCCAATCCCGGCGACGAGTTCGCGAAAGATGTTCGGGCCAAACTGGCCTCGGAACCCGAGCGCCACGCCGCTTACACGCGTGAATACCTGGGCTGGGGTGTGTTCGCGCTGATGCCGCGGTGATTCGTTGGCGCATCCGGCGGATCGTCAACGGCTGTGCCGCGCAACAGCTGGTGGTTCGCCGAGATATGATTGCGCTGGAATTCATTTCTTAAGCAGCAGGCCAGTAGACGCTTTACGTGACTAACGATATTAGCTAATGTTATAAAACAAATCCGGGAAATTCCACAAGCGAAGTGTTCCAAAATGATACATCCCAAAAACCAATTTTATGGCGATATGTTGAAAACTCCTCAATTCGCCGAATTTGATTGTGGAAGATTTTCGATTCGGCCTATTTTTGATTATCGATTTTCAAAAACTATGGCATTCTTATTCGAAAAATTAGATGTTTATCGGAAAGCCGTTGATTTCGCGGATAATATCTGCGAATTGACAAAGGACTTCCCAAAGGGCAGCTATTACCTGGCGGATCAGGTTAATCGGGCTTCATTATCAATATCGGCGAATATAGCAGAAGGCACTGGTAGGTTTCATAAGCCGGATAGGACAAACTTCTTTTGAATCGCCCGTGGTTCAGCCTTTGAGTGCGTACCCATTCTTGAGATATGTAGTGAGGGGGATGATCGAAAAAGCAAAGAGCGATTCATTGAAAAGCGCGTTAGAGGATATTAGTAAGATGTTTTCTGGCTTGATCAATGGGTGAACCCTTTCGACGAGGAGGGGAAGGGGAAATGCTCACACTAATTGTGGATGCGGGGCGAGCCCTGATAGCAAAAGGAGGCGGGCCATGCAAAAAATAGGAATTGCTTTACTTATTGTTGGGATAGCAATATTCTTCATTGTGGGAGGAACAGGGTTTTTAGAGTTTATTTTATCTCCGGAAGTTCCTGTTTTCCTGAAGGTTGCTGTTTTCTCTATTGTTGCAGGGGCGCTTTTGATTATACTTTCTTCGCTTGGCAAAAAGGATAAATATGAGGAGGTGAAGAAATGATTATCGCAACTGCCGATTACATTGAAGGAAAGAAGATAAAAAGGGTCATCGGTTTGACTAAGGGAAATAGTGTAAGGGCGAAATTCTTTATTCAAGATATTATTGCCGGATTGAAGAATTTGGTTGGTGGAGAAATCAGTGAGTACACTCAACTTATGGCTCAATCTCGAGAGCAGGCAATCGACCGAATGATAGAAGATGCGGAAAGCAAGGGGGCGAACGCGATTATCGGCATGCGTTTTACAACAGCAGGAATAATGCAAGCCGCATCAGAGATTCTCGCATACGGCACAGCAGTAGAAATAGAATAGTCGTGATTTTACGAAATATTATATAACATAATAAGGTCCTGAGTTTCGCGGCTCTTTGGTTCTTGCTGGTTTACTGAATATGGGTTCGTCTATGGCGATAAGCTAACCCATGCCGCGTTTACGATGGACTTTTATAAGCAGCAGTATTTCAAGGGGTTGTGGGGTTCGACTTTCGTCTACGGTTTCCCGCCATTTAAATAAAAAGACCCCATTTAATGGGGTCTTTTTATCACTGCTGTCCGGTAAACATTTTAGAGAAACGTCAACTGCGGGTCATCCGCTTAAGCCTTGGAATAACGCTTGATGTCGCTTTTAAGAGTTCAATAATCGTGCAACGGATCAATAATGTTTTTTGGATGACCCTATGCAGTGATCCATTTGAAGAAGATCTCGATCTGCCGGAGTGCTTCATAAATTTGGGCAATAGTTAAAGCGGATAAGCGCCTGACTAAGGTTTCAAATTGATGTTTCGGTAATGAATGAATTTAGCATTTCGTTCAAAATTGTGGTATAGCGGCTTACAGGGAATCCTCCTTGGTAGTTTGGACTTCTTGCAAAGCCATTCTATCATATTGTGAGTGATTCCCTTATTTTTTTGCCGGGACACGAGTGATAGGGCATATTGATAAAAAACCGGAGTAGGGGTTGGGCGGGGGAATGTAGTGTTTAGGGGGTCAACGCGGGCATTTGTAAAGAATATCCTGCCTATGTTTGAAAGGTAGAAAATTATGAGTTTTGTGTACGAAATACTTATTATTATTTTAATGATAATCGTTAATGCGGTCTTTGCCGCTTACGAGATGGCTTTGGCATCCATTTCTCGTGTGCGGCTTTCAACGCTTTGCCAGCAGAAGAAAAGGGGCGCTGAAGAAGCGGCCTACATGAAGGATCGAATGGAGGCAAGCCTTGCGGTGGTTCAGCTTGGTATAACCTTAGCGGGCGCAATTGCGGCGGCAACGGGCGGAGCCGGTGCTCAGGAATCGCTTACGCCTTTCTTTACGAAGATGGGGATGACTTCTTTTTATGCTGAAATATCAGCTCTTATTTGCCTTGTTATCCCTTTGAGCGCATTCACGATTATCTTTGCCGAATTGGTGCCGAAAATGTTCGCTTTGGATAACAGGGAATTAGTTTGCCTCACTCTCTCACCAATGATGAAGGCGAGCGCCCGGATTGCTGACCCTGCTGTTTCTTTTTTCGAGACGATAGTAAAGAAGGTTATGTTGTTTGGTAAGAAAACAAAAGACGAATCTTTTGTTGATAAACAAAGCCTGCATGAATTAAAAGCGGCCGCCGCTCTTGCCCGGACATCCCGGCTTATCGGCGCTCATGAGGAGAAGATCGTTCTTTCGGCGGCTCAGTTATCGCAACGTACGGTGGCTGATATCATGTGGAATTCCGATGATATTTCCATGATTCCTGTGACGGATAGCCTTTCGGATGCCTTGATCAAGGCGCATCTTGATATGCATACACGCTTTCCGGTGTGCGAGAAGGCAGGGGATCCCCAGACGATTATCGGGTATCTTAATTTCAAAGATATTGTCAATGCTTTGAAAATGAGCCCCGAAAATCCTTCTGTCCAAGGGATAATCCGGCCAATCAAGAAACTTTCGGTAGAAACACCGCTCTCGCAGGCTTTATCGGAAATGATGCATGAAAAAGTGCACATTGCGATTGCCGTATCCCAAGATCAGAACGTGACAGGAATGATTACCCTGGAAGACATTATTGAAGACTTGGTCGGTGAGATTGAAGATGAATTTGATCGTTTACCTGCCCATATTCAGCCTGTCGGCTCAGGCTGGATTATCGGTGGAGCGGTCTCGATGAAGGTCGTTGCTTCGACTCTCGGTATTGAACTGCCCTTGGAAAATGTATCCGAGCGAACGCCGACTTTCACGGAATGGGTTGCGCAGAAGTTGGGCCGAGATGTCGAAGGAGGCGAAGTATTGTCTTTTGATAATATCTCGATTACGGTAAGAAAACTTCGGCGCAGAAAACTTGCTGAGGCGCTTGTTTCAAAAACCATTACAGAGGAGGATAAATAGAATTAATCTTTTGTGGCCAAAACAGGCATTTTGTTGGATTTTTTCCGGTGTTGTGATAAAATGCCCTTATTGTACGGCCGGGTATTGTCGATTGGCTCCCCTAAGGATATCAACGCCCCATACTACGTCTACGGTAGAGTTTTATAAGTAGGCTTGTTCCAATTATAGATCTTTTAATTTAAAAGGAGTTAGCGTGGACTTAAAAATTTTTGATCAAGTATTTTTAGGTAACAGTCTTTGGAATTATCTCATCGCTTTAACTACGTTATTCTTCAGCTTAGTGTTTGTCAGAGTGGTTGTCCGTATGATTATCAGGCGTCTTAAGAAAATTGCTGAAAAAACAACTACGACAATCGATGATTTGGTGGTAATGATTCTGGAGCGGATCGTTTTGCCCGTTTTATACCTTAGTTGTTTTTATTTGGGCCTGAAAATATTAAAGCTACCTTCTGGGATGGATGGGGTGATTAACGTCATAGAGTTAGCCGTAATCACTTTTTTTGCCGCACGCATAATAATTTTGTTATTAGGTTACAGTTTGAATGCGTATTTAACTAAAAAACAAGAAGATCCTACGTTAGTGCGTAGCCTCGATGGAATGTCTAATGCGGCGAAATTTTTGATATGGGCATTTGCGTTAATAATTTTTTTAGATAATATCGGTTTCAAGGTTACCACAATGATCGCTGGCCTGGGTATCGGCGGTATCGCTGTTGCGATAGCCGCACAGGCATTGCTTAAGGATTTCTTCAGCTATTTTTCAATAGTTTTCGACCGGCCCTTTAAGTTGGGAGATTTTATAATTATCGGCGATTTCATGGGTACGGTTGAGTATATCGGGATTAAAACGACCCGCCTGCGCAGTTTGGGCGGTGAACAGGTGATATTTTCCAATACGGATCTTACGGATTCACGTGTGCGTAATTATAAACGTATGGAGAAAAGGCGTGTTGTATTCAGTTTAGGCGTGACATATCAAACTTCTCTTAGCCAGCTAAAGGAAATCCCGAAGATTATTGAAAAAGTTATAAAGGATACCAAGGGCACGGCTTTTGACCGTGCGCACTTTTTTAGCTATGGGGATTTTAGTCTCATCTTTGAGACCGTGTATTTTGTTTTAAGCCCTGATTATAACAAATATATGGATATCCAGCAGGAGATCAATTTTGCGATCAAAGAAGAATTTGAAAAGAGGGGTATTGAATTTGCCTATCCCACGCAAACGCTGTATTTGAATAAGCCATAAAATTTTCCTCAATGTTTGTCTGCAAGGCAAGAAGAATGACGGTTTTTATTTTTAAAATCCGCACAAAGTAAATTCTTCCGGCTTAATCCGTTTATCAGTATTATTGTCTTAGTGATATTTATATTAATAGCTCTTTAAGTGAGTCATTTCCTTTGAGTACCCACGAGAGTGCGCTTTGTAATACAGCGTTTCTTTTAAATCTACTTCCGGTATTAGAAAAATTTAACGATGCGGCGCTATTTTTTAATATTAATAAGGATGATTTTACTCGTAAATATGAAACTTTAATCAAGGATAGCCGATTGAGAAGCCGGTTGGCAAAAAGAGCATTTGCGGCTGCGGCAAAGTTTATGAAGGAATCACGGCTTAAACAGAATTTTTCGATGCTTCTTACAAGGGGCAAGAGTAATTAATTTCGGTTTCTGTTGGATTGCGGCGTTATGCCCGAAGTTTTTTAAGAGAGTAATATTTTAGGTGGTCAAAGCGGCCATTTTGCTGGTTTTTTGCCGGTGTTGTGATAAAATACCTTTATTAGACGGCAGGGTGGTGTCGATTGGTTCCTCTAAGGATATAAGCGCTCCTCATACTACGTTTACGGTAAAGTGGTATAAGTATCTTTGTTTCAATGGTTTGTAGGGTTCGCCTACCGCTCACGACTACCCGCTATTGTTGACGCTCAGGCGAACCCTGAGCAGGCATAATAAGCCAGGGTTGCCATGAACAAAAATGAGGAAATATGAACAAAGAAATAACAACAACTAAAATAGCGATTTTCCGGAAAAGAGAGATCAGAAAGACCATCCATAACAACGAATGGTGGTTTGTGGTTAATGATGTTGTGTTAGCGCTTACCGACTCGCCCAATGTTCAGGATTATATCAAGAAGATGCGTAAGCGTGACAATGAGCTTAGCAAAGGGTGGGGACAATTTGTCACCCCCCTTTCTGTTAAGACATCCGGCGGCGATCAAAAGCTCAATTGTGCCAACACGGAGGGCATTTTTCGTATTATTCAGTCAATTCCAGCACCAAAAGCCGAGCCGTTCAAGCGCTGGTTGGCGAGAGTTGGTTATGAGCGGATCCAGGAAATTGAGAACCCAGAGCTTGCCACAAAGAGAACAAGGGCGTTATATAAGGCAAAAGGGTATAACGATGAATGGATTGAGAAACGGATACGCGGGATCGCTATCCGTGAGGAGTTGACCGATCAGTGGCAGAAGCGTGGTATAAAAGAGCAAAAAGAATACGAAATCTTGACCGCTGAAATATCGAAAGCAACATTTGGTATGACCCCCTCAGCTTACAAGAAGCACAAGGGGCTCAAGCGTGAAAATCTGCGGGATCATATGACCGATCTGGAGCTTATCTTCTCAATGCTTGGCGAGGCTTCAACGAAAGAGATAGCCGTCAATAAAAATGCCCAAGGATTTGTTGAAAATAAGCAAGTCGCTTTTGAGGGCGGCGCTGTGGCGGGCAATGCGAGAAATGAATTGGAGCGTAAAAGCGGGAAAAAAGTTATTAGCAAAGAAAATTATAAAAAGCTACCTCAAAACAAGAAATTGCTGGGAAGCGAATGACAAAGTTTGAGTTAAACCTTCGAGAAAGAAATATTTCGAAAGAAAAACTTCTTGATGATTTACAGAAGGTTGCAAAGTCAATCCTTGAACAACAAGGAAGAAGCTCTTTTTGAAAATCTCGCTAACATTTGGCAACAACTTGGACGGCAGCCGGTTGGTAAAGATTTAGATAAAGCAAAGGCCGCTGGGAATTCAAAATTTTCGCTTGGTACATACGAAAAGCGATTTGGTTCGTGGAACAAAGCTTTGCAGGCGTTTATCGATTACATCAATGAATCTTCGGAGAACAAAAACATAGTAGTTGAGAGTACGCAGATTAAACAAAAGACTGGAAGGTTAGTTTTTTCAAAGCAGTACCGGATTTCAACACATCAGGATTTCGTTAGGTTTGATAGGAATAATTTATTAAAACACGCCGATTCAACGGTTAAGGCTTTAGCCAAGAGGTTTCCAAAGAGATGGGAGTTTGTTAAGTGATGGTATTTGAGACGATTTTATTATGGATTGCAGTTCTACTCTTTGTGAGTGTTATCTCCAGTAAGATATCGGATAGATTTGCCGTTCCCGTCTTACTGCTGTTTTTGGTCATTGGAATGCTCGCTGGGTCAGAGGGGATAGGCGGGATTTACTTTGATAACGCCCAGATGGCGAAGTCTATCGGCATTGTGGCTCTTATTTTTATTATCTTCTCAGGCGGCCTTGATACGAATTGGAAGGATAGCAAGTCGATTGTTTTGCCGGGAATTTTACTGTCAACGTTGGGAGTATTATTTACCGCTATTATTACCGGTTTTCTTGCCGTTTATATTCTGAAATTTTCTATTTTAGAAGGGTTACTTCTCGGCTCAATTGTTTCTTCTACTGATGCCGCCGCTGTATTTGCCGTTCTCAGGTCAAAACGCATAAGTCTCAAAAAACCCTTGAAACCGTTGCTGGAGTTTGAATCCGGTAGCAATGACCCAATGGCGGTTTTTCTTACCATGGGGTTTATAAGCGTTCTTACGGTAAAAGGTATGGGGCTTGTTTCCTTGCTTCCTCGTTTTGTTTTAGATATGGGCATGGGAGCGCTTATAGGGTATTTAATGGCGAGAGCTATTGTATCCCTTGTTAAGCGTCTGAAATTGGACTACGAAGGACTTTATCCGGTAATTACAATTGCGCTGGTTTTATTTACCTATGTAATAGCTGTCTTCTTAAAAGGCAATGGGATTCTTGCGGTATACCTTGCAGGGTTGGGACTGGGTCAGGCGGAATTTCCAAATAAGAAATTTATTACTAAATTTCATGACGGCTTAGCGTGGATCAGCCAAATAGCGATGTTTGTAACGCTGGGTTTGCTTGTTTTCCCATCTCATCTTGTTCCATTAATTGGAGCGGGATTGCTGATTACTTTGCTTCTTATGGTGGTTGCCCGCCCTGTGAGCGTCCTTTTATGTTTGTTACCGTTCAAGATGAGCTTACCGAAAAAGATAATGGTGTCTTGGGTAGGGCTTAGGGGATCTGTTCCCATCATCTTGGCGACATTTCCATTCACAGCTGGACTTCCGCAGGCGGATGTTTATTTCAATGTCGTCTTTTTCGTTGTTATCGCCTCAGTTTTTATACAAGGGACATCGATTCCTGTTGTTTCGAAGATGTTGAAGCTGGGCGCACCATTTTCGGGCAGGAAACCGTATCCCATTGAATTTGAAAAGGTGGAAGGCATTGATGCGGAATTGACCGATCTGATAGTACCTTATAATTCGAAAGCCATTGGCAAGACAATTCGAGAGCTCAACGTTCCTGAAAAGTGCTTAATAATGCTTATTTCAAGGAACGATAAATTTGTTATCCCGGCAGGATCTACCGTTATACAGGGTGGGGATGTTTTATTGGTGTTGGCTAATGCGGAAGATTTATCGACTTTGCATAACACGGCGGCAACAATTAAAAAGGGAAGCGAGTAAATTATTGTGAGCTTAAACACTCCAATTATTTTCTTCGCGTATTTAAAAAACGACTATTAAAGGCGTAGGGAGGTAGAAATGGCAATAAAAAATATTTATATTACCGACAATGACATGAGAAGGCTGCGTGAATTGATATTGGTGGCGCGACAGTTTAGAAAAGAAGAAGAGAAGTATTTACAGGAATTAGAAATCGAACTGAACAGAGGAAAGGTTGTAAAATCTCAAGATATTCCTCCCAATGTTATTACGATGAACTCCGAGGTTCATTTAAGAGATTTGAATACGAAAGAAAATATAACTTATCAATTGGTTTTCCCTGATCAGGCCGATGCCAGTCAAGGGAGGGTTTCGATTTTGGCGCCAATAGGTACCGCTTTACTTGGATACAGCGTGGGGGACGTTATTGAGTGGAAAGTGCCTGCGGGCATCGCTAAACTGAAAGTTGAAAAAATCCTTTATCAACCAGAAGCGGCGGGGGATTATTATTTGTGAAAAATGGGGAAAACAAAAAATCGGTATCGTGATCGCTTCGAATGACCCAGAAACCTGCTGGGTGGCGATACGTTACGCCACTTTTTATCTTTAGGAATAAAGGGGGACGGTTCTATTTTTAGTATTTTTAGAGGGCGTTTCTCAGTATTGAGGGACGTCCTTTTTTGTTGATGAAGGAACTGCACGGCGGTATAATAAAATAAGTTTGCGTTTGGAAGAGATGCGGAAGTATTTATGCGGGTTTTCAGAAATGGGAAAAAGCCGGTACATCGTTCATGTGGATATGGATGCTTTCTTCGCCTCGGTTGAGCAGAGGGATAATCCTGCTTATCGGGGAAAGCCGGTGATCGTGGGCGCCGATCCCAAGAGCGGGCACGGGCGCGGGGTTGTTTCGACGTGTTCGTACGAGGCCCGGAAATTCGGGGTGCATTCGGCCATGCCTATTTCAACCGCCTACCGGAAATGTCCCGGCGGAGTATTCCTTCTCGTGGACATGGAGAAATACAGCCGCGCCTCCCGTCGGATCTTTGCGATCTTCGGTTTTTTTTCTCCCCGCGTGGAGGGGGTAAGCATCGATGAGGCTTTCCTCGATATAAGCGATACCTATCAGTTGTGGGGATCTCCTATGGATACGTGCCGGGCAATAAAGGAGCGCATCAGGAAAGAAACCGGCCTTACCGCGTCGGTCGGCCTCGCGCCCACAAAGATGGCGGCAAAGATTGCCTCGGGGCTCAGGAAGCCCGACGGCCTGGTCGAAGTCACGGAAGAAAAACTGCTGGATTTTCTTCATCCGCTGGATGTGGGAAAGCTTTGGGGCGTAGGCGCGAAGACGCAGGCGCTCTTGAACAGCCGGGGCATTGAAACCATCGGGGACCTGGCTAAAAAAAGCAGGGAAGATCTGAAAAGATTGCTCGGAAAAAACGGCGAGTGGCTCTGGGAAATGGCCCGGGGGATAGACACGGGCGAAGTCGAAACCGAACGGGAGGCCAAGTCTATCGGTAATGAAACTACTTTTGAAAAGGATACCCGGGACAGAGAAGAAATCCTGGTTGAATTGTCCTATTTATGCGAGCAGGTCTCGGACCGGCTGCGGGCAGACAATTTTAAATGCCGGACTGTCACTCTGAAGATCCGGTTCGAGAACTTTGAAACCCATACCAAGTCGCTCACCCTGGATAATCCGACCAGCTTTCCGGATGTGTTGATCATGACCATCGGAAAACTGTTTGCCGCCTGCGGCGCCGGGGAGCGCAAGGTGCGGCTGGTGGGCGTGAAGGCCTCGAACCTGTCCTGCGCGGACGAATTGACCTTGTTCCCGGACAAGAACGACGCCCGGAAAGAAAAATTGGGCACCGCGGTGTCCGTCATCCGCGGTAAGTTCGGGAGCGATTCCATCCTTCGGGCAAGCAGTAAAAAAACGTAAGGGCACCTTTATAACCGGCTGTAACAAATAGATCGCAAAGCCGATTTTCCACAAACGAAAGGAGCAGGTATGGGTTATTGTAGAAAATGCGGGGCGAATATCCTGGATGAAGCTGTTGTGTGCGTTAAGTGCGGGTGCGCGGTATCCGATAAACCGGTAACCGGTGTCCCGCAGGAAGGAAGGAGCTGGATAACGGCATTGCTCCTTTCTATATTTTTAGGCGGCTTTGGCGTGGATAGATTTTACCTCGGGTATATAGGTTTAGGAATATTGAAACTCTTAACTTTAGGCGGCTGCGGTATATGGAGTTTTATTGATATGCTATTGATCGCTTCGAATGCGATGAAAGATGCGGATGGCAAGCCTCTTGTTAAAAAATAGATTCACTGTTTTTATCTTGCGCTGTGTGTCGTTGAGCAGTCCCGGGGGGATAACCGCCGTATTGGGTACCGCGATAGCGGCGTTGTTCTTTATAAATCCGGAACAGTTTAATTGGGTGGATCTGTGCCTTATCAAGAAGGTTTTTGGCCATTGCCCGGCCTGCGGCACTACCAGGGCGCTGGCGTGTTTTTTTAAAGGTAGATTCGCGGAAAGCGTAAAGTATAATCTCAACGTCGTATTGGCCGCTCCGATGATCTGCGGTATCTTTTTAGAAAATCTTATTAAGGCAGCGATGCAATATATAAAAACAGAAAAGATAAAGAAATAAGTATGGTATAATTATCCCATAATACACGGGGAGGCCGCGGATGCGGCCTGAGAGTTCCGCGCGGGAAGCGGATTACCCGATGAACCTGATTCTGCTTCGCCGTGCTGTTTGCACGGCTTCGCAGAATTCTGCGAAGCAAAAAGCACGCAAGTGTTTTTTGCGCAGCAGAACTGGATAATGCCAGCGGAGGGAGAGGAATGGATCGATGAACCCTTATGCATGCGCATAGGGTTTTTTTATTTATATCATAAAAAGGAGGAATCATGGGCTTGGATGAGATCAAAATATCGCGGGCAATAATTGAATCGTACAAACAAAAGCTGGTGGAGGCTTTGGATGTTGATGTGGCGATCGCGGGCGCGGGGCCGGCGGGAATGGTGTGCGGGTATTATCTGGCAAAAGCCGGGAAGAAAGTTGTTTTGTTTGAGAGAAAGTTATCGGTGGGCGGCGGCATGTGGGGCGGCGGGATCATGTTCAATGAAATTGTGGTGCAGGAAGAAGCGAGGAAGATCCTTGATGGATTCGGCGTTCAGACGAGAAAATATGAGGACGGTTACTATCTGGCCGATTCCATAGACGCGGTCTCCACTATATGCTCTCAGGGGGTGCACGCGGGTTTAAAGATATTCAACCTTATCAGCGTTGAAGACGTAATGATACGGGGTAAACGCGTGTGCGGCCTGGTCTTGAACTGGACCGCGGTTGAAATGGCCAAGCTGCACGTCGATCCGATCACCATGCGCGCCAAATTTGTCGTAGATGCCACCGGGCATCCCGCGGAAGTGGCGCGTATCATCGAGAGAAAATCCGGCATCCGGCTGAAGACTAAAACCGGCAAAACTATGGGCGAGGGATCCATGTGGGCGGAAGCGGGAGAAGATACGATCGTGAAGAACTCGAAGGAATTCTGTCCCGGAGTATATGCCTGCGGCATGTGCGCGAATGCCGTTTTCGGCGGGCCGCGCATGGGTCCGATCTTCGGCGGGATGCTTCTTGCCGGGAAAAAAGTGGCAAAAGACCTGCTTAAGCGATTATAAAGAGCGGCATTTAAGGATCCGGCGATCATTCTTAAAGGGATGTCTGGCCGGTATAATTTTTCTATCTTTGAGGATAATTTTTGATATAATGGGGTTTATTCGTTAAGAACAAACTCAATTTTTCTCACGTGAGAGGCCGCGGATACTTCCCGGGAGCTTGAGCTCGGTAAGCGGATTACGATGAACCTTTGCGTTGAGGGCGATACGCAAAGGTTCTGTTTTTTATGCGTATTATTCCACAATGAAAAAATACTTACACGAGGGAGGGATGGCGGAGGTGCTCGCTATTTCCCTGCCGATGGTCATTTCTCATGCCTGCGACACGGTCATGGTTTTTACCGACCGGCTGTTTCTCGCGCGGCTTGATCCGGAGTTGATGAACGCCGTCATGGGCGGAGGATTGTCTTCTTTTATGCTGATGTCGTTTTTCATCGGCCTGGTTGGTTTTACCACCGCGCTGGTGGCCCAGCACCTGGGCGCCAAACGAAAGAAGGACTGCGCTGTGGTGTTGGCGCAGGCGCTGATCTTTTCCTTCTGTGCGTATCCGTTCATCCTCGCTTTACGGCCGGCGGCGCATTGGCTGTTTGTTTTTATGGGCGTGGGGGCGGAACAGCTCGGCCCGCAAACTGTATACCTTAATATTCTGCTGTACGGATCTGTCATCAGTCTCATGCGAACAAGCCTGAGCGGGTTTTTCTCGGGTGTCGCCCGCACGAGGATCGTCATGGCCGCGTCGTTTGCCGCCATGCTTACCAATGTGGGTTTGGATTACGTGCTCATTTTCGGTAAGCTCGGTTTCCCCGCTCTGGGGATCCGGGGCGCGGCATATGCCACTGTCCTGGGCGGCATTGTCGGCCTGCTTATCCTGTCTATTGCGTATTTCAGCGAACGCAACCGCCGGGAGTATAGCATCGGGAGGAGTTCATTCCGTTTCGATCGGGTGCTGGCGGGAAAGCTTCTGCGGTTCGGCTCGCCCACGGGGTTCGAGATGTGCCTGAATATTATAGCTTTTAACGCCATGGTCATGATGTTCCATTCCCTGGGGCCGTCGGTGGCCACTGCCGCCACTGTAGTCTTCAACTGGGATTTTGTGTCTTTTGTTCCTTTGATCGGCATAGAGATCGGCGTAACCAGCCTGGTGGGGCGGTACATGGGCGCCGGGCACCCGGAAAAAGCCCATCATTCGGTCATGTCCGGCCTGAAACTGGGCATGATCTATTCGGCGTTTATCCTTATTTTTTTCGTCGGGTTTCCCGGCAGGCTGGTGGATGTGTTCCGTCCGTCTGCCGCAAGCGCGGTGTTTGCCTCCGCCGTGCCTACGGCGGTGTTCATGGTGCGCCTGGCTTCGGTGTATGTGCTGGTGGAGGCCATGTTGTGCGTATTCATCGGCGCCCTGCGCGGGGCGGGGGATACGTTGTGGGCGATGCGGATGTCGGTCATTTTACACTGGCTGATGGTGTTTGTGCTCGCGTTGATCCTGCGCGTTTTGCGCCTGCCGCCGGAAATCGGCTGGACGGCGATGGTGTTTTTTTTCCTGGTGTTCTCGGCCTTTGTGTTCTTGCGGTACCGGGAGGGGAAATGGAGAAGCATCCGCGTAGTGGAGCCGGTTGTCCCGCCTGAGATGATCCCCGATATAGGGGAGGTTTGATCCGGGGATAATTGTTTTGTCTTTGAGGCGGGTTTTTGATATAACAGATTTTTGAAAGGATTACCCATGATAGCGGAAAAGATAATAGATGTTTTAAGCGCCGCGGAATTTTTGTATGCGGCTACCTGCGATTTTAAAGGCCGCCCTAATATAGCGCCGAAATTTTTGGTGAAGATCGATAAGAATTTCATTTTTTTGGTCGATTTTGTCATCGGCCGGACATGGGAAAACTTAAAGGCCAATCCCCGGGCTTCACTGTCATTTATGGATATGGATAGTTTGACCGGCTACCAGGTGAACGGTACGGTTGAGATCATAACTCAGGGGAAAGAATACGACATGATAATAAAAGAATTGCAGGAAAAAGAAATAAGCTTTACCGCGAAGCGTATTATTGAAGGGATCCATAAAGGAAAAAAATCCGCCAGTTTCGAGGTTTCTTTTTCTAAACAGATGGTTATATTCAAAGTCAAGGCTGAAGAAGTGGTGGAAATAGGCCCCAGCGGGAAAGTCTCGAGAGAAAAGGTGTAAAACAGCGAGAGGAACCGGAAAAATAAGAGGGGGCTGTAGATAGGACTGGGAGTTCGCGTAGTGAACGGGCGATGGGGTTCGCCGTTAACCGCCTCAACGAAGGCTGATAACTCCTGCCTAATAGTGAAGGGAGGTATCAGTTTATGTTGAGGCTTTTTATTATCGCTTTGGGCGGGGCGATCGGGACGCTCCTTCGTTACATCGCCGGAGGGCTTGATTACCGTTTCTCAAACGGGATCTTTCCGATAAGCACGCTGGTTGTGAATGTTACCGGTTCTTTTGGGATCGGTTTTTTGTGGGGTATCGTCGACCGCTTTGCGGTCCCGCCGAACTTACGGCTGTTCGTTTTCATCGGCATATTGGGCGGATATACCACGTTTTCCACCTTCAGCCTCGAAAGTTTCAATCTGCTCAGGGACGGCGAATACAAAATAGCATTATTGAATATCCTGCTTTCGAACGTCCTGTCTGTCGGTTCCGTTTTTCTGGGATTTTTCGCTTCTCGTATGTTGATAAATTTGTTTGATTAAAGGGGGTGTAAAAATGAGATTACCCGAAGAAGGAATGCTGTTGCGGATATTTATCGGCGAATCGGATACCTATAAAGATAAGGCGTTGTATGAACAGATCGTGCTTAAGTCCCGGGAAATGAATCTTGCGGGAGCGACGGTCACCCGGGGTATCATGGGATTCGGAGCGGATAGCCGGATGCATACGGCAAAACTTTTGCGCCTTTCCGAGGATCTTCCGGTGGTGGTGGAATTGGTGGATACCGAGGAAAATCTCAATAAACTGCTGCCTTTCCTTGACGAGGTGGTCACCGAAGGATTGATCACGCTTGAAAAGGTGAGAGTGGTTAAATACCGGCATGCGTAATCCATAGATATTGCTTGAGGGTACGGCGCTTGAGATCTGGAACGATTTTGATGTGCTGGTTGTTTCTTCCGAGAAGGGGACGGAATTCAGCGAAGCACAGCTCGAGGAGATATATTCGGTATTAGAAGCGCTTCCCGAGGAGAACGTGGCATTGCTCTCTGCCATCACCACTACCGCTGCTTCCGAAGATTCGGATGACAGCCTTTTGGGGGCGGATGGACTGCCCGTTTCATAAATTATGCTTGAAATCGATCTTGAAAAGTGATAAGGTACCCAAAGGGAGTATATGAATAATCTTGCTGGGAAATTAATAGTGGTCCTTGCCGTAACCGTGTTTTATACGGCGTTTGGTAATTCCGGCCTTCAGGCTGCGGGCGGCGCGGCATATACCCGGCTGCCGCAGAAAGAGGAGAGCGTGGCTATAATGGAAGTTAATTTCTATAAGATCGACAGGGAGAAGGCCAATAAAGGGGAATTTGTGGGTACCGTTATATTGAAAGACGCCGGCCTGGAGATTAAAGTTATCGATCCGGACCGGGAAAAATTATTAAAAGAGCCTTTCAAAACAATTGTTTCGGAGAAGAAAGATAACAAGATCTATACCAGGCGTGTTACCTGTCAGCCCGGGACCAAAGAGCACCGGGAATCCTTCGCGGTTGAATGTTACAAGTTCGGATATATCGGAGAGCTTGTAAAAAAGTAAAGCCCCTCAGCGGAAAAATGAAAATAGTATCAGGGATATTGACCATAGACGAGCTTAAGCAGATGGCTGCCGATATGTTCGGAAATTTAGTGAAAGCGGTCGTTGATGTCGACCGGGATCTCCTTGCGGTTGACGCGGAACTTCATTCCGATCTGGAAGCGCTGCTTCTGGAAGACGGTTCAAAACAGAAAAGCCTTTGGGGGATCAATCTTTACCCGGAAATGCGGGGAGATGAATATATCGAATTCGATTCCATGATCAATATGCGGCCTTCGCAGGGCAATATAAGCCGCGGCGTCGACAATGATGAAATACGCAGGAAGATCATTGAGGTTGTTGCCCGGAGGGTCGAGCGATGAATCTGCAGCATAAAGAACTTGCGGCGGGACGATGGGGAACGTTGCCGTTCCTCGAGCAAATGGCTCATATAGGAAGTGAAGTGGAACGGGCTTTGAAGTGGAGGCAGATGCAGAATCCCGATTATTGCCGGAAGGCGTTTGAACGGGCTCTTGAGCTTATCGACCTGACCCTGGACAGCGTTACCGGCAGATCCCGTTTCAAAGAGCTTGCCCGTTTGCGTGAAGCCGTCGTAGATTTTTTCGCCGGCTCGAACCAGTTCAAGTCCACCGAATCGTCCTGGAAACGATATTTTTTGCCGTTCGCCTACGCCGCCCGTTCCCGCCGTTAGCCGCCCCTGTAAACGTTGTAAGCTTCCCCGTTGAAAATAAAAAAGGTGAAAATAATATTCCGGTTGACAAAGGGCGGGAAAATGTTATAATCTATATAGCATAAATGCTATATAGATTGAAGGGGCAAAAGTGAAAGATGTGGAATGCCTGCTCAAGGCGCTGGCGGATAAGAACCGGCTCAGGATCATCAAACTGCTTGAGGCGCGCACGCTGTGCGTGTGCGAACTGGCGTATGTCCTGGGGATCACCCAGCCCAGTGTTTCGCGCCACCTCAGGAAACTGCGTTCCGCCGGTCTGGTCGAGTGCGCGCAGGACCACTTTTGGACTAATTATTACCTGAAGCAGGGCGATGAGACGGTGAAAACGCTCCTGGCCTGTTTCAAGCGGCATCTCGACGGCAATCGGGTGGTCAAGGCGGACCGCGCGAAACTGAAGAGGGCCGGCCGGATAAAGCAATGTTATAAAATTTGATTTTTTTTAACCATAGTACATAGCCGGACGGCTATATAAAAGGAGGAATACCGTGGGAGAGAAAAATAAAGAGGAAAAAGGCGCAAAGAAAAGATCGTTCTTTGCCGGATTGTTTGAGAAAATGGATAAGAAACTGGAAGAGAAGGCGAAGTCCCGATCGTGCTGCTGTAAACCTTCGGATAAGGAAGGCGGCTCATGCTGCAGCTGATCGTTGACCGGATCGTCTACGGGGTTTTAAAATTTCCGTTGGAGTCGAAGTTGGCGGGGATCGTGGATTTTTTTATTTACGATACCATAAAGATCCTGTTCCTGCTTTTTGTGATGATAACCGTGATCGGGTTCCTGCGCACTTATCTCCCTCAGCAGAAGCTTAGGGAATGGTTGAATAAGAGCGGATGGATGGGGAATGTTTTTGCCTCGTTGTTCGGGGCGGTGACCCCTTTTTGTTCGTGTTCTTCGATTCCGATCTTCCTGGGTTTTATCAAGGCGGGGATCCCGCTGGGGATCGCGTTGTCTTTTCTGATCACTTCTCCGCTCATAAACGAGTACCTGGTGGTGCTCATGTTCGGGTTCTTCGGATGGAAGATCACGCTCGCTTATGCTGCCAGCGGGATGACCATCGGTGTGTTTACCGGGGCGATACTGGGTAAGATGCGCCTTGAACGGTACCTGGTGCAGGATATCGTTACGGCTGACGTTGAGTTTCCCGGCAACGGGAAGAAGTCTTGGAGTTTTCAAGAGCGGGTTGCCTTCGGCTTGCATGAAGCCTGGTCGATCGTGAAGAAACTGTGGGGATGGGTGCTGGCAGGCGTTGCTTTGGGCGCGGCCATCCATAATTATATCCCCCAGGAAGCGGTGCAGATGTTGTCGCAGAAGGCGGGGATCTTCGCGGTGCCGTTGGCTGTTTTAGTGGGTGTGCCTATGTACGGTGGTTGCGCGGCCATACTGCCGGTTGCCAGCGTTCTTTTCGAGAAGGGATTCCCGTTGGGAACAGCTTTGGCCTTTATGATGGCGGTCTCCGCGTTGAGCCTGCCCGAGGCGGTGCTTTTAAGGCGCGCGATGAAACTGCATCTGATCGCCGTTTTTTTCGGCATCACCACTTTGGCGATCATACTCACTGGATATCTTTTTAATATACTGCAGTCGGTGCTGATTTAAACCTTGATCTTTCACCGGGTTACCAAAACCCCCGTTTTTTTACTTGAGTATATATCGATACAGAGTTGTATCTAGTTCTTGGAGATCATGAACAGAGACGTTCATTTGGGTATTTTTTGCCTGAATGGGCGTTTTTTTTGCCGAAAGGGGTTGCCGTTATTTCGGTGTATCCCTTTGACGGTTGCGGGGGAGGGGTGAAGTGATGATCCTGATAATCAAGCATATCGTGGATGAGGGGCCGGGTACGATCGAGGACTTTTTTCGTAATGCGTCGTGGCCGCTGAAGATTGTGAATGTTTTTGAGAATGATTCGCTTCCGGACGGGGTGGAGGGTATCGGCGCGGTTATTTCCCTCGGCGGACCGATGAATGTGCATGAAGAGGAGAAATATCCATTCCTGAAGAGCGAAGACGTTTTTTTGAAAGAAGCGGTCAAAAGAGAGATCCCGGTTTTGGGCGTTTGCCTGGGTGCACAGCTTCTGGCGAAGGCCTGTGGCGCGAAGGTCGTGATGTCGCCGCTGAAAGAAATCGGCTGGTATCCTGTCAGCCTGACCGATGAGGGTAAGGCTGATCCTTTGTTTGAGGAAGTGCCGTCCGTGCTGGATGTTTTTCAGTGGCATGAGGATATGTTCGAGATTCCTCCGGGAGGTGTTTTGCTGGCGTCGTCCCGGCAGTGTCCGAACCAGGCTTTCCGGTTCGGGAAGAACGCGTACGGCCTGCAATTCCACATAGAGGTTACCCCGGATATGATAGAGTCGTGGCTCAGCAAATTCAGCCGGGAGTACTGCGCGGGCGCCGATCCCAAAGATATGCTTATTGAAAGTCACAAACGAAAAGAATCCTACCGGAAACAAGCGGATAGCGTATATCTCAATTTTGCCAGGATTTTGTAGGCGTCCGCCGGAACATTGTTGAGGATGGTTACGGGGTGTTTCTTATGGATGAGAAACACCCTTTTTTGTTGTCCCGGAGGTACAAGCGCGGTATAATGACCAAATATGAAACCACGCGTCCTTTTATTCAATCTGCCTCCGTCTGGAGGCGATCTTTTTCCCATATCTCTCGGCTATATCGCCGCCAGCCTTGTGAAACAGGGGATCAAGCCGGCTATCGCCGAGATCGACCGTATTACGCCGCGCACCGGGCAGTCCATTGCCGATTTCGTGCTTGAATTTAAGCCGCGGGTAGTGGGGTTTTCGGTGTACCAGGATAATACCGGGCTTGCCGTTCAATTGGCTAAACTGGTGAAGATGATCGATCCCGGGATCCTGGTGGTTATCGGCGGGCCGCAGGCCACCTTTATGCCTGCCGGGGCTCTCCTTCAGATGCAGAATGTGGATGTGATCTGCCGTGGGGAAGGGGAACTGATTTTACCGGCGCTGGTGAAATGCCTGATCCAGGGCGGCGGCCTTTCCGGAGTCAACGGAATTTCTTTTAAAGATAATACCTGTTTGCGCGATACGCCCGATGCGCCGTTGATCAAAAATCTGGACGATCTTCCTTCGGCCTACCGGAGCGGGGCGTTCGACTTCAAGGACCATAAGACCGCAACTATGCTTACTTCGCGCGGGTGCCGGTATACTTGCAGTTTTTGTTATACCCCGCGCGCTTTCCGGCGCACCATACGCGCGCATTCTCCGCGCCGGGTGCTCGATGATATGCGCGTCTGCGTGGAGCACGGGATCAAACGCTTTTTCTTCGCCGACCCCTCATTTACCTATGACCGAAAGCGGGTAGAGGAGATCATGCGTGGGATTATCCGCTGGGGATGGAAAGTCGAGATATGGTGCGAGACCAGGACGGATTTGGTGGACGCGGAATTGTTAGCGCTCATGGCCCGCGCAGGCGTGAATAGGATCGCCTACGGGCTTGAATCCGTCGATCCGGCGGTATTGAAGGCGGTCAATAAACCGCTGGACATCCGCCGTTTTGAGGAGATGGTGAAGGTCTCTCAAGACCTGGGTATATACGTCGAGATATTCACTCTGTACGGACTGCCGGAACAGACCATAGATTCTTGCTGTCGAACCATCGATTTCTTGAAACGGTTGAAGATTCCTTTTGTGGGAAATTCCGCTGGCCAGCAGTTGGTGCTTTTTTACGGGACGGACATTACCGATCACCCTGAAAAATTCGGCATCCGGCTGCAGGGGAAGAAAAAACCGCTGTATCTTTCCGCGGGAAGTGATTTCGTGACTGAACACATGGATAAGCGCGCCATCGCCCTGGCCGCCAAACGCTACAAAGCCGCCGGGAGATCCCAAAAAGTAAAACCGAAAAAAGGGGAGTGCATTGTTGTTTAGATATAATTTAAAAGGTATATTGAATCCGCGGAGGATTTAAAATATAATATTATGCGGTCAGACTTTAAGGCCGTTGCGGGAAAGGGAGGTGAGTGATTGTGACTAAGTTGATCAGGAAATCGCGGTTGAAGGGGCAGGCCCCGGAGACGCTTCTGTACGAGGGGAGCCGTAAGAAGTCCGACGATGTCAAGATTACTATTTTTGATTATGATGAAAAAGATTATATGGAAAAGCAAGCTCAGTCCGTGGAAGAATGCATCCCTTTCAAGGACAAATCTACGGTTACCTGGATCAACGTGGACGGGATCCATAATGTCGATATCCTGGAGAAGTTTAATTCCTGTTACCTGGTGCATCCCATGGTGCTGGAGGATATCCTGGATATCAACCAGCGGCCCAAGGCCGAGGATTTCGGGGATTACATTTTTATCGTGGTCAAGATGCTCATCTATAATGAGGCCAAAGACGATATCGCCGAGGAACAGGTGAGCTTTATACTGGGGAATAATTTTCTGGTTACCTTCCAGGAGGCCAAGTCCGGAGATGTTTTTGACATCATCCGCGAGCGGATTCGCGGCAACAAAGGCAAGATCCGCAAGCTGGGCTCGGATTACCTGGTATACGCATTGCTGGACGCCATCGTCGATAATTATTTTATCATATTGGAAAAAATCGGGGAAAAGATCGAGAATATCGAGGCGGAGGTGGTGGTCAATCCTGTTCCCAAGACACTGTACGGCATAAACAAATTAAAGCGGGAGCTTATTTTTCTGCGTAAATCAATTTGGCCGATGCGGGAAGCGGTGAATACGGTCGCCCGGACGGAATCGGCGCTCATCCGCGAGAACGTGCTGGTATATTACCGGGATATCCACGACCAGTCGGTGCACGCGGTGGATACCATCGAGGCTTTCCGGGATTCGGTCTCAGGGTTGCTGGACATTTATCTTTCCAGCGTCAGCTACCGTTTGAACGAGGTGATGAAGGTACTCACGATTATCGCCACCATATTCATGCCTTTGACTTTTATCGCCGGGATATACGGGATGAATTTTAACACTGCGGCTTCGCGGGTCAATATGCCGGAATTGAACTGGCGGTTCGGCTACTTGTTCGTTTTGTCGCTTATGCTCCTGGTGGCCCTGGGCATGCTTGTTTATTTCAAGAAAAAGAAATGGTTCTAGGATTTTTAAAGATCTTCGCGGCTCCCCTGATATGGGTACTTTTCTTATTGGCCGGCGGTTTGGTTTTGACTGCGGGAGCCGGGAAGCAGTCCGGATTGAAAAAAAACGGCTGGTATGCGTTGTTGGCGGGGACATGCCTGTTGTTCATGATGAGTTTCGGGCCGGCGGCGAACCTTTTGGTGTATTCTTTGGAATCCGGTTTTCCTCCTCTTCCATCGGAGGAATTATCCCGCGTCGATGTTATGGTGATCTTAGGAGGCGGTATTGTCAATTCCGGGGGATTTCGCGCTCAGCCCGAGGCTGCCGCGGCAACCTACGCCCGGGTGTTTAACGGGGTAGAGGTATTCAAGAAAAGCAATGCCGGGGTATTGGTTCTATCCGGGGGAGGCATCGTGCGCCGCGACGAGACGGAAGCCGCGGTGATGAAAAAGCTGGCAATGAGTTTGGGAGTCAGTGATGACCGTCTGATCCTTGAGACCAAGTCGCGCAATACCGGGGAGCAGGCGGCAGAGGTTAAGGACCTGGTTTCCTTGAGCGGTAAGAGCCGGATAGGGGTGGTTACTTCGTCAATTCATATGGCGCGTTCTCTGCGCGCGTTCAAAAAGGTCTTTCCCCGTAATGCGGTGGTGGCGGTCCCGGTGCAGTATATGTATTCACCGTTTAAATGGTCTTATAAATGTTTTATTCCTTCGGCGGAGGCTTTCGTTTCCAGCACTGCCGCTTTGCATGAATGGATCGGTTTACTCCGGGATAATATCCAAAGATGAAAAAATTACTGTTTTTTTTAGTTATCGCGGCGGCGTTGTCCGGCTGGGGAGGATTTTTCTACCAGCAGGTGCGTTTGAATGATCTTTCCGTGAGTTTTCAGGAGCGCATCGCGCAGGTGGAATATAAACAAAAAGTCGCCGATGAGATCAGGCAGAATGCGGAGTCCAAGCGTATGGAGAGGCAGTTCGCCCTTCAGCAGGAGTATCAGCGGGTGCTGGAGGAATCGGTGAGCCAGCAGGTGGACGCGATAAAATTCCGGCAGGACAGTTATCAGGCCAGGGTGGATGAGATCTTGACCCGCAAGTCCGAAGCCAATGACAAGCGGCTGAATGAATTCAGCGCCGTGATGGAAACCCTGCGTAAGGAACAGGGTGATTTTAAGGCCGGGCAGGAGGCGCTGGTGCGCCGGCTGGAAGGTTCGTTCAATGACCTGAAAGGATTTTTAAAAATTGAATTGGCGAAGGCCAACAACCAGCTCGCCAAGTATTCCATCCGGCTTGATAAGGTAATGGATAAACTGGAATCGGTTGAAAGGGAGATAGCTCAATACCGGCAGAAGGTGAACGAATATAGAAGGGAACTGGATGCGTATAAGCAGTCGCAGGCGGTTGAACCGGCTGGAACGCCTCAATCGCCGGGAGTTTCCATAAAAAAATAGGGGACGTTTCTATTTTTTCGAATTCCAAAAATAGAAACGTCCCCTATTTTTTTACTTGACAAAAAGGATTAAAATGCTATAATTGGTACCGTAGTGAGGTAAGATTAGAAATCTTGAGCCGGAAGGTTTTTGATAACTATCCTCCGGCTTTTTAATTTGTCGGGGTGACAAGGGTTCTGATCTGAATCGCTATAATTTAACAGGAGGAGTAAGAAATGGTTAAGGGAAAAGTGAAGTGGTTCAGCAACCAAAAAGGTTATGGATTTATTACACCTGAAGACGGCACTGACGTATTCGTGCATCATAGCGCGATTCAGGGTGACGGCTATAAGACTTTGAACGAGGGCCAAGAGGTCGAGTTCGAGATCGAGACCGGCCCCAAAGGCAAGCAGGCTTCTAAAGTGGTGAAATTGTAACCGGCATCAAGAGCCCGGCGCGAAAACGCCGGGCTTTTTTTTTCCCTGGACTCCCGTGGGGTCCGGGGCAGTAAAGCAGCAGGTTTCACAATCAGTGGAGGTAACAAATGCACACAGGAAAGATCAAAAAGCTCGTGCGCGACAGGGGATTCGGTTTCATCAGCGATAACGACGGCAGAGAGGTGTTTTTTCACCAGTCAAGCCTCGTTGATCTGAAGATTGAAACTCTGAACGAAGATGCCGAAGTCGAATTTGACATCGAAAAGTCAGAAAAAGGCCCGCGCGCGGTCAATGTCCGCTTAGTCCAGGCACCACCAGCAGCATAATATCGGTCCGAGCCTCGACATTAGACAAAACAGCGGAAATAGAGGCGAATTACGATATAAAAGAAAAGGGACGAAAAAAAAGGGGACGGTTCTATTTTTAGTTTTAAAAATAGAACCGTCCCCTTTTTTGTTTGATAATCCAGCGTTTCGCGTTATAATGGAACCAATTAAAAAAGAGGAGTTGTTCATGAATGAAGTTCTAAGCATAATCTTAGGCGGCGGCAGGGGCACGCGGCTCTACCCTTTGACCAAATACCGGGCCAAGCCCGCAGTGCCGGTGGCCGGGAAATACCGGCTGGTGGATATTCCCATCAGCAATTGTTTGAATTCCGGGTTCCAGAAGATATTCGTCCTTACCCAGTTCCAGTCCGGATCGCTCAACCGGCATATCTTCCGGGCGTATAAACTGGACGCTTTTTCCGGCGGTTTCGTGGAGATCATTGCCGCGGAGCAGTCCGGGGAACAGAGCGATTGGTTTCAGGGTTCGGCGGACGCGGTCAGGAAATGCCTGCGGCATTTAAACGTGCCCAAGATAAAATATATCCTGGTTCTTTCCGG
This sequence comes from Candidatus Omnitrophota bacterium, assembly GCA_041653035.1. Taxonomy (GTDB): domain Bacteria; phylum Omnitrophota; class Gorgyraeia; order Gygaellales; family Profunditerraquicolaceae; genus JAQTZX01. The sequence goes on along the minus strand of JBAZGE010000015.1, from coordinate 5,772 downwards.
CGACCAGCTTTACCGGATGAACTTTAACGAATTGCTGCGTTTTCATATCAAGAATAAAGCCGAGGTCACCGTTGCCTGCAACCCTGTGCAGGAGGAAGAGACCCATGATCTGGGCATCATGGGCGTGGAAAAAGATTTCCGCATCCGGAAATTCGTGGAGAAGCCCCAGGATCGCAAAGAAGTCAAAGACCTTGCCGTCGAGATCAAAGGGAAAAATCGTTTTCTGGCCTCCATGGGTATTTATATCTTTAACAGGGAGACGTTGACAGAATTGGTGGAAAATAACTCCAAGGCTGATTTTGGCCGGGAGATCATCCCGGATTCGGTCGGCTCGCGCCGGACCTTCGCTTTTTCCTACGACGGGTATTGGCGGGATATCGGTTCCATCCAGTCTTTTTACGAGGAGAACCTGGCTTTTGCCGATCCCAACCCGCCGTTGAACCTGTATGATGAGAACTGGCAGTTTTTTACCCGTTCCCGGTTCCTGCCGTTGTCCAAGTTTTTGAAGGGCACGATCGAAAATTCAAGCATTGCCGAGGGCACGGTGATTACCCAGTCATCTATTATCCACTCCGTGATCGGTCTGCGCAGTATCATCGGTTCTCAGAGCGTTGTCGAGGAATCGATCATCATGGGCAACGATTATTATGAGGACATCAGCGTTTATAAGAAGAAAAAAACCATCGGTCCGGGTATCGGTAGGCATTGCCATATCAGGAAGGCGATCATCGATAAGAACGCGCGCATAGGGGAAGGCGTAAAGCTGGTCAACGCCAAAAATCTCCAGGATTTCGAGAACCAGTATTGTGTGATCAAAAACGGGATTATCATCGTTCCCAAGGATACGGTGATACCCGCGGGATTCAGTATATAAAAACGCGTGGTTCAGCACGACATCCGGGAGGAAGCGTTATGGTGAAAAAGATTTTTATTGCGGCTTTGTTCGTATGTTTCTTTTATTCCCCCTGCCGGGCGATCACCACCGTGGAAAAGCTGGTGGATGAGTTTGCCGGCCTTTCAGTCCTTGAACAGCAGAAATTAAGCGAGCGAATGGCCGGCACGAATATTTATTCCTCGGGCACGGTCACCGACATCACTGAACCGGGTTTGTTCGACCGTTTCGCCGGCAAGCTTTATTACAAAGTGACCTCTGAGCTGATGACCTCTCCCGATAAGCGGAAGGAATACAAGATCATCTATTGTTATACCGACAGTAAAAAAGCCCTGGCCTTCAAACTAGGCGACAGGATAAAAGGATCCGGCACCCTCATGAAGATCGAAGGCGGCGTATTCTGGGCCGCCGTCTGGCTGGAGATGGAATAACCCCCTCGCAGCCTTTGCAGACGCTTTACGCAAAAAGCTGCAAATAAAAAAGATATGAGATAATACTTCCGTTCGGAGATTATGATGATTACGCGAACATTTAAGAAGGCCGTTGTTATACTCGTGTTGTTCCTGTTCATGTTCGCGAACGCTTACGCGGTGAATGTTGTAGACACAATGACCTGCAAGAAAGTGGTTCTGTTGGTCAACCAGAGGGCCATCCTGGTGCAGCGATTGACGGGGTATGTAAAATATTTACTGCGCAGCAATGGGGAATGGAAGCTTTTGAGAGGGCGGGGGCAGAAGGTTTATCAGCGGCTCTATAACGCGCAGGCATCAGCCGAGAAAAAGCAGCGTTCCTGCGCGCACCTTGCGGGAGAAAGGGGCTGATATGAGAAAAGTATTGTTTTTATTGGTATGCTTAGGATTATCCGGGTGCGCCACTATCGCGAAATATGAAGCAAAATTAAATACCTGGGTTGGCGTCAGTGAAGATTCTTTGATCGCCGCGTGGGGAGTTCCCGACAAGGAATACCGTTTTGGCGATGATAAAAAAGCGGTCATGTTTGCGCGTAAAAATATAGTACAAACCGGCGGCAATACCTACATGGTGCCGCAAACAACCTACCAGTCCGGCACCATAGGGAATAAGGCGTACAGCGGGACATCCACGCAATATGTGACGGAAACTACGCCGGTCCAGCGGTATAAATTATCCTGCAATACGAGTTTTATAATAAACAGCAGTGGAATAGTCGAAAGTTGGCACCACGAAGGGAATGATTGTGTTTCTCCATAGATCAGCCGGAGGGGCTTAAAAACAGAAAAGGCGTCAAGTTGACTACTGACGCCTTTTCTGTGACACTACAACTGTGAACTGTGATCTTACTACTTTCTACAGCTTGCATTGTCTACAATGTAAGTATACTCTATTCCGGCGATTTGTCAAGGAGTATTAGTCTTAATTTTTTGAAAAAATGACTTTTGAACAGGCATTTTTATTTTTTCTGTTTTTTCGCTTTCCAGTTTTTTCCAAGTTTTCTCATAATTTGTGTTGCAACAGTAATTTTCAGGATATATAATCTATACACTATTATGAGCCGTCTATAGCTCGATTCCGCCTCAGCATGCGGATTGTACTGTTATCTGTTAACTGATTTGCGCCCATAGCTCAATTGGATAGAGCACTTGCCTACGGAGCAAGTTGTTGGAGGTTCGATTCCTCCTGGGCGCGTTTAAATCAAAGCGCAGGTTATCCACAGCGTAGGGGAGGTTTAACCCTCCCCTACGTACGGGTGGGATTTGGTCTATGCCCGAACTCCTCTCACAAGACGAACAGCACCTTAAATTGCTCTCCATCTTTCACTACGTGGTAGGTGGGCTGGTTATTTTGTTTGCCTGTATCTTTATCTTTCATCTGGGTATGGGTATTCTCATGCTGGTCAAGCCGGAGATTTTAAAAGGTTCACGAGGGGAACTCCCGCCGAAATTCCTGGGCGTGTTTTTCACGGCCCTGGGCGGCCTGGTAGTTTCCGCGGGGTGGTCCCTGGGCGGGTGTATGATCGCCGCGGGCAGGTTTCTGGCCAGGAGAAAGAACTACACATTTTGTTTCGTAGTGGCCGCGATCGGATGCATCTTTTCTCCTTTCGGCACCGTGTTGGGAGTCTTTACGTTAATCGTCCTTTCGCGCCCGTCGGTTAAGGCGTTGTTCAATTCCACCAAATTCCACACACCTTGAAACTCCAGGTTTTGAATCCGCACATCCTGTTCATGAGAGAGGCCCTGAAAGAGGCCCAAAAAGCCTTTGACGAAGATGAGGTTCCCGTGGGCGCGGTCATTGTGTATCAGAACCGCGTCATCGCCCGCGCTCACAATCAGGTTGAACGCCTTAAAGACCCCACCGCGCACGCCGAGATGATCGCCATCACTTCGGCGGCTAATTTTTTGGACACAAAGTGGTTGAACGAATCTTCGTTGTATGTTACAATTGAGCCGTGTTCGATGTGCGCGGGCGCGCTGGTGCTGGCGCGCGTGAAAGAGATCATTTACGGGGCTCCTGACCCGAAAACAGGCGCCTGCGGATCCATCATGAACATCGCCGGCAATAAAAAATTGAATCACAGGATCAAAGTATCCAAAGGGATCCTTGCAGATGAGGCAGCGCAGTTGTTGCGGGAATTCTTCAGGAAAAAACGCGTGACACCAAACAACCAGGAGGGCCGACATCATGAAAAACAAACAGAGGAAGCGGTTGTCCAAGCGGAGGCTCTACGAATACTGCGAAATCGCCATAACTGAAGAAGGCAAACTTGAAATTTTATCTATAACGCCGTCAACGTCCGCCCTGTTCCTTGAGGGCATTAACCCTATCCCCGGCATAGAGGGCACTAAGATATACTGCGGATAAAGCATGATGAACCGGGTGTGCAAAGACGAGATCGATGTCCTTATCAGGGCGCGTTACTCACTGATCACCATAGTCAGCTATGAAGAAACCCGGGTGATCTAATACCTGAAAGAAATGGCCTCCATGAGGTCGAAACAACTGATGATCTGGTCCGCTACCCAGGGGATCCGCAAATACGAAGATTCGAAAAAGGTCGATGAACAGATCCGCGACCCCCTGAATGCGCTGAACCATATCGAGCTTTCCACGTTTCCGGCCATCTTTGTGATGCTGGATTTTCACCATTATCTCAATGATAATGTCATCGTGCGTAAGCTTCGCCGCAAGGGCAGATTCGACGAGATATTCTTCGTGGACCTCCCTCAGCCGGATGAGCGGGAAGAAATATTCAATAGCCATATCAGGAAGCGCAAACGCGACCCCGGGAATTTTGATCGGAAAGCCTTTACCGGGAATTCCGAGGGGTTCAGCGGAGCGGAGATCGAGCAGGCCATTATCTTCAGCCTTTTTGACGCCTTTGTGGCCGGACACGACCTGACTACTGACGATATTTGCAAAAGTTTAAAAGAGACTGTTCCGCTTTCCCAGACCATGCGCGAGCAGATCGACGGCATCCGGGAATGGGCGGGGATGCGCGCGCGGCCGGCCAGTAGAAAGCAGATGTTCACAGTTTCCGCCGCGGGGAGAAGGATCGAGATATGAGCAAAAAAGAGGGGCGATTCCGCAAACTGGAACTTGTTCCTTTGTTGAAAGGATTCCGGAAATCATCTTCCAACGAACTGAAGAGATTCGAGTATCTTGAGGTTGACGGCCATAAGATAGAGATAGAGATAACCCACAAAGTAGATGCGGATGCTAAAGGTTTCGTCACCTGTCCGCAATGCAAAAAAAGAAATCCCGAAAGCTCGTTATATTGTTTATACTGTTCTTTTATTTTTAGCCGGGTTGCCCGGGAAGTCCCGGACACGGGATTACAGCCGTATCAGATACAATGTCCGAACTGCCGGCGTACCGGCACGCGCAGCCAGCGTAGCTGTGTTTACTGCGGCCAGGTTTTTGTCCAGCCGGATGAGCCGGAGATCCCTACCGGAGCCGGCTGGCAGAATAATAACGTAGCGGAGTTGTGCAAAAGTATGGCTATCACCGTTACCATCGACGGGGTAGAGTACCACTCCACCGATCCGGAGATGCCTCCCGACATCAGACAACTGATGGTTAAGATCAACCATGAGGGCTATACCAAGGAAATGGTGGATGTTTGGGCAAAGAACAGGCAAGGGGAACGGGATGTTGGATTGCAGTGGGCGCAGGAGGAACCTCGGAATCCCCAGGCGCAGTTGTGGATACGCATAGCTCAGATAGTGGGCGTGATAGGATTTTTCGCGGTGATACTCTTATTGGCTGCACGACGATAAAAAAGGTACATGTCAAGCGGCGGCGGGATCGATCTGATCATTATCAGCGCGGTAATGCTCTTCAGGTCTATCGAGGAATTGAAACTCGCGCACCAGAAAGTTGACCTCCTGCAGGCAGAAAAGCTTAAAATGCAGATGTCCAACGGCGAGAAAGTCGACGTCGACGCAGTGGTTAAAGATTCCAACAACCGCCAGGTTGGTTCCTAGAAACAGGAGAACGGCACCCACAAAGTGATCGCCGACTCTGCCGGCCTGAACCCGGAACAGTTGAGGAAGCAGAAAGATACTATCAACAGCATCAAGCGTAAATACGCTTACAATTCCGAATACTACGAGCAGAAGGAAAAGAATAAAGCCCAGCAAAAACTGGGCCAATAAATTATTTTCAAGCCCCACAAGATTTAGCGAATGATTCGGGAGAGGTGCCGGAGCGGTCGATCGGAGTTGCCTGCTAAGCAATTGACCTGAGCAATCGGGTCCCTGGGTTCAAATCCCAGCCTCTCCGCCATTTTTGCCAGTACTAAACTCAGGCAAAAATGGCAGAGCAATTGAGCAATAGAACAATAGATGAGAAATTGTTCAATTGCGGTCTAATGCTTTATTGTTCTATTGCTCTAAAAAAGGTGA
>JBAZGE010000014.1:0-35525 GCA_041653035.1 Candidatus Omnitrophota bacterium | reverse complement strand
AAAGTAAAAAGCCAAAAGCTAAAAGAAAAAAGGGGACGGTTCTATTTTTTGGATTGTTTAGAAAAAAAATAGAACCGTCCCCTTTTTTCTTGTTCCTTTTTTGTCGAAAATCTGGTGGAGCTGGGGGGAGTCGAACCCCCGACCCCCACGATGCGAACGTGATGCTCTCCCAACTGAGCTACAGCCCCAGAAAGTATTCATTATAATACAATCATAAAAAATATCAAGATATATCAGTGTACCGATGCTGCGGGGATGAGAATGCGTGAGCGTACGTGGGCTACAGGATTATTTGACGAGCCGCAGGGGAAAGAAGTTAGGGCATTTTGAGGATCCCAGCAGGTATCGATCGTCATGGTCAGATAATTATCGGTGATCACCGGTCCAAACAGGGGAAGCATATACGCGTTACGGCTGAGAGTTACAATGTCGGCGGGACTGACGGAAGGATAATTGGAATAATAACGCATTTCAAAATCAGGCGTGCCGCGGTACAAAAAAGCGATTTCTTTGTCGGGAGGAGAATCCCATTTTCCATTTTCGTTGATATCGATACGGAAAACGACCCCCGTTTCATCCGCATCATTAAACATCCGTACAGGAGGAACGTTGGCGTCGCCGACAGCTTTAATCGTTTGCTTTGCCATAAATTCGGTTATATATGCGGCTTCATTCTGTGTTTTGAGGATCTTATTGGCCAGGCTGACTTGCCCGCTGCTGAATAGGTCTAAACAGCTAAAACCCAGTATCACCAGGCTTAAAATCATAAGGGAGATCAATAGTTCTATGAGCGATACGGCTTTACGGTTCATTTTATATACCCTTTTTTCGTTCTGCGATGTTTTAGTTCGGCTCATCCCAGGAAATAGTCAATTTTACCTTTCTCACCGTGGTGATCCCGGGTGGCGCGTCACTTATTTCATAGTGTGGAGTATAAATGATATCGTTGATATTTTGAGGCTGCAGCAGGAGGTCGCTTTCGCATTTATCTTTGTCTTTCATCCCCAGGCAATTCTCCGTCCACCCCCACTGGTCCTGACGGACTTGCATTTGTAAAGGAGCAAGATAATATCTGCCTAGTTCAACGGCCGCAACAAGGCTTCGGCTGTGCGCGATATGCTGCCTTCCGGCCAAGAAAATTCCCATCATCCCGAAAATAATAAGTATCAGAACGATTGCCGCGATAAGATTCTCCAGCAAAGAAACCCCTTTTGTGTTCACAGGCAAATGATTTAGAGGCATTTTACCGAACTCCTATACCATAAAAAAAGGGCATCTTTGTCTTTGGCGTCATAGACAAAGATGCCCTCAAACAAGTTTACGGGCAACCAGTACACGTCGGCTCGACCGCATCAATAAGCAAGTTCCATTGCCTTCCGCCTGAAACAGACCTTTGCGCCTCGGCATTCCCGTTAAAATCGACCTGATAGGTCCATTTCGGGTTTTCCGAAGGTAAGGAAAGCTTCAAATTTTCATTGATCAAGGCGAAGTTATTCGTAAAGCCCGTTGACGGATAATATACCGTGTATTCAATATGGTATAACTTTTCCGCCGTTTGAATAAGTTTCAGGTTAGCGCGGGCTTCTTTATCCAGAGCCTCTTCTTTTACCCCGGAATAATTGACCAAACCCAGAGTCGCGATTACCGTGATAATGATAACGACGACGATAAGCTCTATTAAAGTCAGAGCTTTAACGCTCATTTTTTACCACATTCCCGTTGGTTCACTGCTGCCTACTCCCCCGGGAGTCAAGATCAGAGCATATCCACCGCCAGGACAGGCCGGTGCTTTACAAGCAGGCGGTTTACCTCCATCAGTGCATCGGGTGGCCCGCATATCTCCTGTTGTAGGCTCGATTTCATAATAATAATAAAAAAGTGTCGCAGGTGTTCCAACTCCGACGCAGGATGCATCGTTCTCAAGTCCAAGAGTATTAGCGATATACGTGGAAGAAAAATACTCACCATTCTCCTCATAATACGCCATTGCCATTGTCCGTATTGTCCCCAGGTTTGTTTTTGCTTCTGCGGTACGCCCTTTTTCAATAACCCTCGTGTATTGCAAAAAACCCAGAGTAGCAATGATACCGAGAATTATAAGAACCACAATGATTTCGAGCAGCGTAAACCCTTTTTTCATTTTCTCCCCTCCTTTTAATTGTGAAAACACGACGCATCTTTATTTATTTTTCTGCCGCCAAGTGTCAAAGATGATCGCATTTCAAGTGTAATACATATTCATTTGCTTGTCAATAAACTTTTCGTTTATTTCGTTTATTTCCCCCCGGCAGAACCGATGTTGGCGATCTGGAAGATCGGCAGGAACATGCCCACGACCATGACCCCGATTATAACGCCCATAAAAATAAGCATGATCGGTTCAAACAAGGATACGAAACGAGCCAAAAATGTTTCTACATACCCTTGGTAAAAAACGTTTATTTTCTTGAGCATGGGAGATAATTCTCCTATTTCTTCGCCGATATTGACCATTTGAACGACCATCGGTTCAAAAAATCCGCTTTTAGCCAGCGGCGCGCTCAGGGTTTTTCCTTGGCGGACGTCTTCTTTAACTTGTTTGATTATATCTCCCATGATAAGGTTTCCCACGCTTTGTTCGGCGATCTCCAAAGAATACAATATGGGCACGCCGCTTTCCAGTAAGGTGGACATTTCCGAAGAGAACCGCTCTACGATCAAAGCGCGGAAAAACTCGCCGAAAATAGGAAGCTTGAATTTCAATTCTTCATAGCGTTTCCGCCCCTCCCTGGTGTCGATATATTTTTTAAACGATATTCCAAATAGTATTCCCGCTCCGATTATCACAAAACCGAATTTACGAATGAACCCGCTTATCGTGATCAATATACGGGTCAAGAGCGGTAATTCAATATTGAATCCGGCGAATAACTCGGCAAAGGTCGGAATGATCTTTATGGTCAGGAATAAAAGCGCCCCCATGCCGGCGAACAGAAGGATCGCCGGATAAATAAGCGCGGAAATGATCTTTTTTCTGAATTCCGCGTTACGTTCCAGATAACTGGCCAATCGGTCAAGGACAATGGCGATATTACCGGAAGCCTCGCCGCTTTCCACCAGATTTATCCATAGGTCGGAAAACACCGTGGAATGTTTTGCCATCGCCTCATGCAGGCTTAAACCCGCTTCCATGTGCTTTTCTATGCTTTTCAACACATGATAAAGCTTGTGGCTGGCCACCTGTTGAGAGATAATATCCACGCTTTTCAGGATAGTCACGCCCGCACCCAGTAGAGTCGCCAATTGCCGGCAGAAAAGCACCATGTCATTGCTGTGAACACCGTAGTGTTTCCTTTTGAATTCGGATGTGATCATTTCCTCCGATCTGCCGGAGGAGGAATTTTTTCCTTCAATAGTAATATTGACCACGATAAGATCTTTTGCCTGCAAACGGCCTATCAGTTCTTCCTGATTTGGAGATTCTTCCGTCCCGGAAATTTTTTTGCCGTCCTTATCCCGTGCTGTATAGGTGAAGTGTGGCATATGGAGACCTCCGTATTTATTCCAGCCCCAGCGAAATGGAAAGCGCTTCTTCCAGTGAAGTAATTCCGTCTTCGACTTTCTTGATCGCGTTGTCAAACAAGGTTTGCATTCCGTTTGCCCGGGCAACTTCCTTTATCTTTTGAAAAGAGGCCTTTTGGCTTATCATTTCCCGAATCGCATCGTCAAGGATCATTACTTCCGCAACGCATAACCTTCCCCGGTAACCGATTTGATTACATTTAACACACCCCTTCGGCTTATAAATCAGGTCGGCTTTGAGTTTTATTTTTTTTAACTGCTCCGGATTAGGTTCGTATGCTTCTTTACAATCAGGGCATAGTTTTCTGATCAGGCGCTGGCCGACTATGCATAACAATGACGGAGTCAAAAGATACGGCTCAATACCGATATCCATAAGGCGGTTGATCGCTGAGGGCGCATCGTTTGTATGCAAAGTGCTTAAAACCAAATGCCCGGTAAGGGCGGAACGCACGCAAATTTCCGCGGTCTCCAGGTCGCGAACCTCTCCCACGAGCATGACATCCGGGTCCTGCCTTAAAAAACTGCGTAAAGCGGAAGCGAAGGTAAGCCCGATTTCCGACTTTACCTGGACCTGGTTCACTCCGTCGAGCTTATATTCAACCGGATCTTCGATGGTAATGATGTTCTTGGTCGAATTTTTGACCTCGCTGAGCATGGCGTATAAGGTCGTGGTCTTGCCGCTGCCGGTAGGTCCGGTCAGGAATATGAGCCCATATGGCGCAGTAATGATACGGCGGAGCTGTTCAAGCTGGGTCTGTTCAAAACCGAGCAGATTAAGGTCGAGCACGACTTGGCTCCGGTCAAGGATCCTCAAAACAACTTTTTCCCCGTGTATGGTCGGGAGGCTTGAAACTCTCAAATCTATGGGCCGGTTATCGATCTTAACCATAATGGCTCCGTCTTGAGGCAGGCGTTTTTCAGCGATATCCAGCCTTGCCAGGATCTTGATACGCGAAATTATCGCCAGGTGCAGGTGCTTTGCCGGAGGCGGGATATCGTATAATTTTCCGTCGATACGGTAGCGCAGGGCGATCCTGTCTTTAAACGGCTCCACGTGTATATCCGAGGCTCCTTCATTGATAGCCTGGCGGATGATGAGATCGACAAGTTTGATGACCGGCGCTTCTTCGGCACGGGCAATAAGCTTTTCAAGGCTCAATTCCTCTTCATGGCCGTCCCGTTCCTCTGAAGACACCACGGAAGCGATATCGTATGAAGCATCAGTCGCTTCCTTTAACATCGCGGATTTTCCGTATAAGTCATCGATCGTTTTCAATATGTCCGATCGTGTAGCGATAACGGGGTTGATCTCGCAGCCGGTTAATTTTTTAAGGTTATCGATAAGAATGAGGTCCAGCGGATCTCCCATGGCGACGGTTAAGGACATGATATCCCGCGAGATAGGAACAATCGCGTTTTTTAAGGCAAAATCATGCGGGATAAGCTTTTGCATTATCTGGGAATTTGAAGGGCGCATCATGCCGTTCGCCAAAGAGTAATGGGGAATGCCCAATTGTTTACTGAGAGCCTTGACCATATCTTCTTCGGACACCATATTGCGTTTGATGAAAATCTCCCCCAGCCGCCCGCCCTCCTTTTTTTGGATGGCAACGCATTTCTCCAGTTGAGACTCATCAATGAGTCCTTCCTTGATTAATATTTCCCCGAGACGTAAATACCGTTCTTTCGACATGGATTACCTATTCGATCCTTCCTTTTCTCTCAAAACTGCTCAGGCTCGTGCTTATGGCTGTTTGACGGCTTCTTCCGTCAAAAGAATCCTGCTCTCGTTCAGTTAAAACTCCGGCATTTTTAGCACGGGCATAATCGGACCCCGCATCTTTAATAATATGCGGCGTGATAAAGATCAAAAGTTCGCGTTCGATATCTTTATCCTTGTACTTATGCCGAAAAAGAGCCCCGACGATGGGAATGTTGCCCAGTACGGGGACCTTGTCGACTTTCTGACTGAGTATATTGCGGATCAGCCCTCCGAGGATAATCGTTTCTCCGTCTTTTACCCTTACGCTGGTTCTGGTCGTACGGACTTCGGGGTTCCAAAATGAAGAGTTGCCGTTAGGAATAGTGATCGCGCTTTGCGTAGCCTCAGCCACTGATGGAACAATATGCATGGTGATTTCCCCGCTTTCTATGCTTATTTGCGGAGTAACCGTAAGGGAAACACCGGTATCGTATCGTTCGGCTTCCGAAGTTGTCGTTGTGCTGGTGCCTGAACCGGAGGTCTCTTGTTTCATCCCGACCGCTTCCTTGGTGGTAATCTCGATCTTCGCGGTTTCGTTGTTCAAAGTCATGATACGCGGGCGGGCGAGGTATTTGGTATCGGTTTGGCTTCGCAAAAAATCAAGTATGGCGGCATAGGTTTTGCCCAGAACCACGGTGCCGGCAATACCCCCGGCACTTTCCAACGCGGTCCCCCAAAGATTGGAAGTAGATTCCATACCAAACTCTTTTAACGAAGGATCCCCAAAAAAAAGCTTGTCGTTCAGCAAAGTAATCGGGTTCTCGACAAGGCTTGTTTTGAAACCCATTTTATCGACGGTATTTTTGCTGACATCGAGCATTTCCACTTCCAGCATGACCTGCGGTTGAGATACGTCGAGAGCGGCAATCAACTGTGTTATTACCGGTATTTTACTGGGGATATCATTTATGATAAGGCTGTTGGTCCGGGCATCTTCGATGACCGTTCCCGCTTCGGAAAGAAGCTGTTTGACCGCCTGAGTAATCCCCGAATCATCGGCGGAGTTTGTCCCGGTCGAAGAGGAAGAGGTTGTGGAAGCAAGGCTCTGAAACCCTCCGATGTTCCCTTGTTTTTTTTGCTCGGTTAAGGCGGATGATTTTACACTCGCGTATTTCAGGTAAAAAACCTTGGTAACGGTTTCGGTTACCGGTTTTCCCCAGTCTTTCACGATAAATACGTTGGAGTCTTCATCAAGTTCGTAATAGAGCCCGTTGGCTTTAAAAAGTTTTTCCATCGCCTGCTGAATGGGAACGCGGTCCAGATACAAGGTGATCTTTCGTTCCTGTACCCCCTCGGAAGAGATAAAATTAAGCCCCGACTGAATGGAAAATATTTTCAGGACGTCTTTAAGGCCGGCGTCCTGAAGATCCATCGAGATCGTAACGTCCGGGTTTGGAAAATCGATTTCCTGCCCTTTCAGCGGGCTGCAAGAAAATACGCACAGCGCCAGTACGGCGGTAAACGCATGCTTTTTAAAATTATTTTCCATGAGATCCCCCTTCTTTATATTTTACGTCCGGAGTTTTAATTCCCGAAGGCGCGGGAAGCGCGAACTTTTTGTTTTTATATGAAATGATTATTTCACTGCCGGAAATATCCAGGATCGTGATTTCATTAACGGTACTTCCCACTTTTACGACTTTATTATTGATGATAGCCTGTGGATTATTGGTCCCCCAGATGATACCCTGGATTTTGATATCCGGAAGGCTGATCTTTTCAAGCGGCGCCGCCTCTCGTTGTATTTCATCCTCTGTTTCCGGGATAACCGTCCCCGTGAAGGGGTCTTTCAAATTCTCGGAAGTATAGGCAATTACCGGTAATTCTATTTCCAACGTGCCTCTTTCCGGAGCCTCTTCGGTAACAACCTTGTTCATTTCTTTTATGTTTCCAATGGCAAAGGCGGGCCGGACACCGATACCGGCGCTTAATACCATACCTAATACCACACGGGAATAAAAAATATGCATTTTCATCAGTCTTTTATTTTTAAGGTGGAAATAGATACGTCAACCTGCAAAAGGTCTTTTTTGTCTTTATCCTTCGTATCGGTCGACGTCCGGAAATTTATATTTTCAATCATATAAATATCGGGGGAACTTTCCAGTTTGCTGATAAATTTCCCGATTTTATGGTATGTCCCCGTGATAGAAAAATTATACGGATACCGGGTGTAATCGGCAAGCGGCTTTTCAGACTGAGGTTTTAAGGAAACGATGGTGATCGAATTGTCCCGTGCGATCGTTTGCAGGTTACCGACGATCGAATTCATATCTTTTTTGTTGACCAATTTTTTTATTGCGCCCATTTGTTTTTCGGCGCGGCTTATATCAGCCAAAATGGCGTTCCGGGAGCTTTCTGTTTTTATCTTTCCGTTTATTACCGCCGTATTCGCGTTCTGCATGCCGTATATCCTATTCGCGACAATAAGCGAGATAACGATAACCGCTATATTCGCGGCGTTGCTTTTGTGTTTTTCGATCAAATCAATAAATTCCATATCGCCCTCTTATTCTTTGCTGTTGCGCAGAGTCATGGTGAAATTGGTGACCGCGGTTTTTTTCAGCATGCCGTGGTCAACGGAAGAAATCTCGATATTGCCGAATTTTTCACTAACTTCTTTTTTAGTCTGAAACTCCGAACGAAACTGATTGATAGCCTGCATCTCTTTATCCGCATCGTTAAAATATGCCATTCCCCGGATGGTCATTTCCGCTTTATCCGATTCACACCGGTACGTAAGTCCGGTAAGCCAGAGCCCATCCGGCAGAAGTTTGGGGATCATATTCAGCAGAGGCGTTACATACATCCTATTGTTGAATGTCTTTTTCAATGATTCGATGCGCTTTTTTAATTTTGTGTTAAAAACGGTCAGATCTTGTACTGAAAGGTCCGCCTTAACCGTTGAAACTTTGGGGCGAATGCTTATCAAACGCCTGGTTTCTTCCTCAAGAGGAATTCGCTGAAAAATACCGTACGCGAACACAGACGCGCATATCAGCCCGCCTGCAACCGCCGCTTTAGGCGACAGCTTAAGCTCCGGCAGTATTTGGGAAACTATCCCGGTACGGGAGACTTTTTCCGTTATCCCGGGTTTCCTGAATTTCGTATTGAGCAGGTCTATCCGGATATTTGTCTTAATGGCTTTGGATAAAGATCCTCCGTAGGCTTTGCACAGGCTTGAAGAAAAAGCGGCGGATTTAGGGAAGAATTTTTTCAGGTTCACGACCTGAGCGTTCAGATTTCTCTCCTTCGCGAATGCCAGTAATTCTTCCGAGAATTCGTTGGAGCATACAAAAAATATACGCTCTATTTTTTTTGAAGGGAATTTCCGGTGATAAAAATCAAGAGAGACGCGCAGTTCCGACTTGAATTTATCCATGCTGAGAGATACGTCGAATTTGCCGGTTTTGACGCTTTCAAGAGTGGATTCGCTCGGCAAAACCATATCGCGGCTAAAAAGCGGAAAACCGTTCTGCAGGACCATAAAATTTATCTCGTCTTCTTCCACAAAGTCGATATCGACAATAGCCGTAATGCCCCGCTGATTTATCCCGGGTACGGAAAGAAGCCGGAGAATACTGAATCCCGAATAATCTATGTTCGCCGGTTTCATGCTTAACTGTTTCAGGATAGCCAGGTATTTATGCAGGATGTCTTTTTTGATCCCCGCGAACAAAATAAAATTCTTTTTTATCGACTTGTCGAATAAAACCTGAAAATCGAAAACAAGGTCCTCTACCCGGAACGGGATGTACTTTCGAACTTCAAAAGTAAGCGCGTTGTACAATTCGCTCTGGGGAAGAACCGGCATATCAAAGGTACGAATGATGAGATCCCTTCCGGAAACGATTATGGACGCTTCCTGGGAATCCATATGCGCCCGTTTCAGTTCTTCCTTAAATAAAATACTGATCTTGATCTCTTCAGGGATTTTATCCTGGAAATCCTGCCCCATGATCCGGGACTGCGGAATGCTTATGCTGTTGGTTAAAAGTTTGTTTTTAGACTCAGCGATACATACCATCCGGGGCCCAAAATATATGCCTAACGGGTTCATTGTCTTTCTCCTTTAGAAACGCGCCGTTTACTTCGCAACCAGTCATCGACATCTTTCCGGTCAAATCTCCAAACTCCGCCGACTTTTATCCCTGAGATCTTGCCTTGATTCAGCCAGTTATAGATAGTCTGTTTTTGCAATCGCAGGTAATTGGCTAACTCATCGATATTCATCAATCTGTTCATAACTCTTACCTCTCTCTATAAAATCTTATGTCTTTTTAATTAAAGCATAATGGTTTATGTTTGTCAAGTATTTTTTTATATAAACTTACTTAGACTTACTTTGTCATAAAATCACCGTCGGGAAACGGATAATAATAGATTTACTTATATTATAATGGACTTACCCGTTTTCAGTGAGCAAGAGGCGTGGTTACGATGACAGGATTACGAGTGAGGACTTTTAAGTATTGTTTAGGGGAGGGTGTAATTAGCGGTTATCCGCATCCTGCGGGAATTGTGAGGACCTGTTCCCGGAGGATCAACCCGCACAATCAGGCTCCGGATGGAAGCAGGAAGATCGGGATCGATTATATTCGGAGGCGTACAACCGGCGGCAACACTGCAGAAATAAAAGGTAACATTCGGAGGCGTCCATACAGGATCGTTGACCCGCAGCCTGTCATGGGCATAATAGAGGGCGCCGAGAGCGGCATAATAAGCCTGTACGCGGCTGGTTACATGTTTGGTAAGGCGCGCCTGGCTTATAACAATGCTCATCAGGATACTGGCAAAAAGAAAAACGATGATAATCGTGGACAGCACAACAAATAACAGGTATCCTTTATTATAAGCTGTAGTCGGCATAACCCGTTTTTCTTCTACTCGTTTTTTCTTAAAGATATCCGGTAATCATTCTCAACCTGCTGCAGGATAACATGCCCTTCCCGGGCAAGCCATCCAAGGCTCATCAAGACGTTATCTCGAGGCTTATCAATCCCCCGTATGAGTCCGGTAAGAGAAACTTCTCCATGATGATCAAGATACTGCCAGATATCCCCAGCGACAATCCCTATTTCTATAATCATTTCCCCCACCTCCGCTTCTCCTGGTTATGTTGGTAAATTCATATTCATTGTAAGCTAATTAGCGGATATGTCAATGAGTTTTTGATTCGGAGGAATATTTAAAATAAAAAATCATCGCCGCGATAAGGCTCAACAAGGTCACCAGATTGGCGCACATGATTATCGCGTCTTTCAGGTATATACCGTAAAGGAACCATAAAAAAACGCCGGTTGAAAATTGGAAAAGCGAGATAATACTGACGTCCCGGGAAGACCGTGTCCGTACCATCTTAAATATCTGGGGGACAAAACCGAACATGGTAAGCATAGCGGCAAGCATCCCGATTGATTTCCACAGCATGGGGAGAACTCCGTGTCTATTCGTTCAATTTTTTTTTGAAATACTCGATGGTTTTTTTAAGCCCCTCCTCGAGAGAGATCGAGGGTTCCCAGGACAATAACTCTCTGGCACGGGTAATATCCGGGCGCCGTTGCCGGGGATCATCCTGCGGGAGCGGAAGGAATCTTATTTTTGAGCCTGACCGGGTGAGAGCAATTACCTTTTCGGCTAATTCCAGTACGGTAAATTCAAACGGAGCGCCCAGGTTCAACGGCCCGGGGTATGCGACTTTCATGAAACGCACGATACCTTCGATAAGATCATCGACATAACAGAAGGAACGGGTTTGGGAACCTTTCCCGTACACGGTTATATCCTCGTTTTTAAGCGCCTGATAGATGAAATTTGAGACTACTCTTCCGTCATCCAGGCGCATAAACGGCCCGTAGGTATTGAATATCCGGATGACGCGGATATTGACCCCGTGCTGCCGGTAATACGAAAATGCCAATGCCTCCGCCGCCCGTTTTGCCTCATCATAACAAGAGCGTTCTCCTATGGGATTTACGTTTCCCCAATAGTCTTCATTCTGCGGGGAGAACGCGGGATCCCCATAAACTTCTGAAGTGGAAGCCAGGAAGAATTTCGCTTTGTGCTTTTTTGCTATCCCCAGGCAGTTGTGAGTGCCCAGCGTTCCGGCCTTTAAGGTCTTTATGGGGTATTTAAGGTAATCTTTGGGAGAGGCGGGAGAGGCAAAATGAAGTACCCAGTCCACCGGATCTTTTATATCCAGGGAACGGGAAATGTCATGTTTGATAAGTTTGAACCGCGGGTTATCTTTTATATCCTCTATATTTTCCTCTGCGCCGGTGATGAAATTATCCACGCAGATTACCGAATGCTCTTCTTTTAACAGCCGTTTGCACAGATGGGAACCTATAAACCCGGCGCCTCCGGTTATCAGTATTTTCATGAGATCCCCCTGCCCACGCATTTATAGATAAAACCGATCTTTCGCATTTTATCCGGGTCCAAGATGTTCCTGCCGTCTACGATTACCGGCTGCCGAAGCATGCGTTTTATCTTCATCAGATCCAGGCTGCGGAAATCCTTCCATTCGGTCATGATCAGGAGGCAATCCGCGTTGTCCGCGGCTTCGTATTCGTTCTTGCAGAAAAAAACGTGTTTCAATTCTTTCTGCGCGCGGGGCATGGCCTGGGGGTCATACGCCTTGATCCTGGCGCCTGCATGCACCAGGAGTTTGATCACTTCGATGGAGACCGATGAACGGATATCATCGGTCTCAGGTTTAAAACTCAAACCCAAAACAGCGATAGTCTTATCCTGGATTATCCAGAGAGCCTCTTCGATCTTCTTCACTATCATTAATCGCTGGTCATGGTTGATCTTCCGCACCGTTTTGAGGAGTTCGAAATCATAACCTTTCTGCTGTGCAAGGTGGATGAAAGCGTCCACGTCTTTCGGGAAGCATGATCCGCCGAATCCAGCTCCGGCGTTTAAAAATGCCCGGCCGATCCTTTTATCCAGCCCCATCGCGTCGGCGACCTTTTCCACGTCCGCTCCCAGCCGGTCGCACAGGCCGGCTACGGCGTTAATAAAAGATATTTTGGCCGCCAGAAAAGAATTCGAAGCGTGTTTTATTATCTCCGCGGTATTTATATTCGTAACGATCAGGGGAGCCTTGATGGGTTTATACAACTCGCGCATGACATTTTCCGCCCGTTTGCTTTCAACTCCGATCACGATGCGCCCGGGGCGAAGCGTGTCTTTGATCGCCTGTCCTTCCCGGAGGAATTCCGGGTTTGAAACCACGTCAAAATCGACGCTGCGGGGTTTGTTCATTTCTATGGTGCGCGCGATCTTCTCTCCAGTCTCGGCAGGGACCGTGCTTTTTTCAACGATCACTGTATATTTTTTCAGCGAACGGGCGATCTCAGAAGCTACTTTCTCCACCGCCGACAGATCGGCGCTTCCGTCGGGCCGCGAAGGGGTACCGACGCAGATGAACACAATGTCGGCCTGGCGCACGGAAGTTTTGATGTCACCGGCAAAAAAAAGCCGTTTTTGTTTCCGGTTCCTGGTTATTAACTCGGCCAGCCCCGGTTCGTATAGGGGAATAATGCCTTTTTTGAGGTCCCTGATCTTCGTTTTGTCGTTATCGACACAAAAAACGGTATATCCCAATTCGGCGAAACAGGCGGCGGTAACCAGCCCTACATATCCCGCTCCGATAAGCGAAAGCGTGTACATGCAAAACCCTCCTTAATGCGTCCGGAACCAGTCAACTGTTTTACGCAAGCCTTCTTCAAAGGTGAATGTAGATTTGAAACCGATGACTTTTTTCACCCGGGAGACATCCGCCAGGGTCTTAAAAACATCGCCCGCTCTCTTGGGAAGCAGGCGGGCGGGTATCTTTTTGCCGATGATCTTGTTTAAGAGAGAGACCAGTTCAATAACGGTCCGGTTTTTGCCGTTGGCGATGTTGAAAATCTCGCAGGTGATCCCGGGAGTGAGCGCGGAAAGGATATTAGCCTGCACGATATCTTCCACATAGGTGAAATCCCGCGACTGCTTTCCGGTGCCGAATATCGGCGGCCGTTCATCGCTTAAGATACATGATATGAATTTGGGGATAACAACCGCGTATTGGTCATCCAGGGCCTGGCGCGGGCCGAATACATTGAAATAACGCAGGGACACGGTTTCCAGGCCGTATATTTCGGAAAATATCCGGCAGTAATATTCACCGGTAAGTTTGGAAAGGGCGTATGGAGAGATCAGCCGGGGAAGGTCCGTTTCTTTTTCCGGAAATTTTCCGGTTTCTCCGTAAATCGAACTTGAGGAAGCGAACACGAAACGTTTTACTTTTGCCTCATGAGCGGCTTTAAGCATATTCAGAATGCCGTCAATATTTACCGCGTTATATTCATGGGGGTCATCGAGGGATTTGGGCACGGAACGCAAAGCGGCCTGATGCAGGACATAATCCATATTTTTACAGGCTCGCGCGCAGGTTTTAAAATCGCGGATATCCCCCTTTATAAGTTCAAAACGCGCCGAAGCGGGGATAAAAGATAAATTTTTTTCTTTCCCGGAATAAAAATTATCCAATACCCGGACAAAATGGCCTTCGTTAAAGAGCCGTTCAACAATATGGGAACCGATAAAACCCGCGCCGCCCGTGACGAGGAATCTTCGTTTTTTCATGTATGTCCTTTTCAATGCAGTTCGATTTTTAAAAACCTTCTCGGCCCGGTTTTCAACAGCCCGGGCTTATCGATAGTGAAATTCTCGTCGGTGATTTTAGCGCCTTCGAAATCGACCGCCCCCTGCCGGATGAGCCGGCGGGCTTCATTTTTGCTCGGGGTTACCTTATTTTCGGCCATGATCTCTATCAGCGCTTTCGGAGCGCTTAATTTCACGCAGGGAACATCTTTGGGAACCGCTTTGGAACTGAAGACGCGGATAAATTCTTCCCGTGCCGCTTTCGCGGTCTGTTCACCATGGTATTGGCAGCAGAGTTTTTCAGCAAGCAGTAATTTTGCATCCCGGGGATGCAGTTGTTTTATATTCTCCAGGTTTTCATCCGTCAGCAAGGTAAAATATTTACCCATCAGCGTATCGCTTATGGACATGGCTTTGCCGAACATATCCGGCGCTTTTTCGTTGATCCCGATGTAATTGCCGAGCGACTTGCTCATTTTGTTCACGCCGTCGGTACCTTCCAGGAGCGGCAGGGTAAGCACTACCTGCGGTTCCTGGTTAAAATCCCGCTGCAGGTCTCTGCCTACCAGGAGATTGAACAATTGATCGGTCCCTCCTATTTCCACGTCGCTCTTAAGGAAAACCGAATCGTACCCCTGAAGGATCGGATACATGAACTCCAGCATGGAAACATCTTGTTTATTATCTATGCGCTTCCTGAAATCCTCCCGGGCAAGCATCTGGCTGACGGTTACGTGCATGCAGATGCCGAGTATCCCGGAAAGCCTCATCCGTTCGAGCCAGGCGCTGTTGAAAACAATCCTGGTTCGGCGCATGTCCAGGATCTTACCGACTTGTTTTTTGTAGGTACGGGCGTTCTTGGCGATCTCCGGCCGGGAGAGGGTTTTGCGCAGCTGTGATTTACCGGTCGGGTCTCCGATGCGGGCGGTAAAATCGCCGATCAAAAAAAGCACCAGGTGCCCGCATTCCTGGAATTGCCGGAGTTTCCTCAGGAGCACGGTGTGGCCCAGGTGAATATCGGGCGCGGTAGGATCAAACCCGGCTTTGATCCGCAGCGGCCTCCCCGTTTTTTGCGAACGGGCGAGTTTCTTAACCAATTCTTCTTCAGAAATGATCTCGACCGCGCCGCGCTTGATAATCTCTAATTGTTTTGCGACTTCCATAGTTTAGCGATTGTTTGAAACCGCACCGGGTACAGCTTCGAAGCTGTACCCGGTGCGGTTCTCGACTCTCGGCGCTTTTATACCTTTGCCGACAACCCTATCTTACACTGTTCAACGTCGACTTTGATCACTTTTACCGAAAGCTTATCCCCTACTTTCAGTACCTTTAACTGTTCGGGATCGATCTCGTTGGAAAAAACCAGCCCTTCCAGGTCCGGTTCGATCTTCACGAAAACACCGAATTCGGTCAAGCTGACCACTTCGGTTTCCAATACCGTATCCAGGGGATATTTCTGGGCTATTTCCGACCAGGGATTAATCTGAAGTTGTTTTAATCCCAGCGAGATACGCTGATTCTGGCTCTCCACAGAAAGCACAACAACCTCCACTTTCTGCCCTTTTTTAAGGATGTCCTGGGGATGGTTGATCCTTTTTGTCCAGGAAAGATCGGAGATATGGATCATACCTTCCAGATTACTGTCCAGTTCGACAAAGACGCCGTATTTGGTAAATCCTTTTACCTTGCCCTGGACTTTTGTTCCCTGAGGATATTTTGATTCTGATTCCAGCCAGGGGTTTTGCTCCAGCTGTTTAATACTTAAGGCGATCCTTCTGGAGTCCTTGTCCACGCTTAAGATCTGGGTTTCTATCATGTCTCCGATGGCAAAAACTTCACTGGGATTATTGACTTTCTTTGCCCAGGACATCTCAGAAACATGGATTAAACCTTCGATCCCTTTTTCCAGCTCTACAAATACTCCGTAAGGAAGGATATTCACCACTTTTCCCTTAACCTTGAGCCCGGGGCTTAGTTTCTTATCTATCTCCTGCCAGGGATCGGGAAATCTCTGTTTCAAACCCAACGTGACTTTGTTGGATTCTTTATCGATGTTCAGAACCAATACCTCCAGCCGGTCTCCCACCGCCACGATCTCCGATGGATGCGATATCTTGGACCAGGACATATCGGTTATATGCAGCAACCCGTCCACCCCTCCCAGGTCGATAAAAGCCCCGAAATCAGTGATCGCTTTTACCGTTCCCGGGCAAAGCCCGCCCACGATAAGTTCTTTCCATATCCGCTCTTTCGCTTTTTCTTTTTCTTTCTGAACCGCCTCCCGGCGGGAGAGGATGATACTGTAACGCAGTTTGTTGATCTTGACTATCTTGAACTTGAACGCCCTGTTAAGGATATCCTTCTCGGGAACGCCTTTGAACGCGGAAAGAGAAGCGGGCAGGAATCCCTCGATCCCTTTGGAATCGATAAGAAATCCCCCTTTGACTTTTTTAACGATATTTCCTTCGACCAAATCGTTATCATCAAAGGCCTTTACGATGGTATCCCAGCTCTGCATATGCCTGGCCTTTTCCCGGGAAAGAGCTATCGCGCCTGCCTCGTCTTCAATCGACTCCACGAAAAAATCGAGTTCGGTGCCGACTACCAGTTCGTCTCTCCTGAACTCGGTAATAACCACCATCCCTTCGGATTTAAAACCTACGTCGATAAGCACCTCTTTTGTTTTCACGGCCACGATCCTGCCTTTAATAACCTGCCCTTCGTTTATCAGTTTTATGCTTTCATTGTACAGTTTTTCCAGTTCGCTTCTATCGATCTTCGGTTCAACATTTTCTTCTATCATTTTAATTGCCTCCTTAAATACCTTATTTTTAGGTCAACAGTTTGCTGAAAAACCCTCAAAAAAACACATCAGTTACCTGATGAACACGATGTTTCTCGAATGCCTTCCAGGATGATCTGAGCGATCTCCTGATAAGGCAACCTCCTTTCGAACGAAATTTGCCTGCCGTAATACACCGAGATACGCGCGGGATGGATGCATCGGGAGTTTTTGGGAAGGGATTTTTCCGTTCCTTTCACAAAAACCGGGACAACCGGCACCTGAGCCTTAGCCGCTAAAAAACCTATGCCCGGCTGGGCCTGCTCCGCTATGGATCCTCCCGTTTGCCTGGTACCTTCGGGAAATATAAGCAATCCTTTGCCTTCTTTAAGCCTTTTCACCGCTTCTTTCACCGCGGATATATCCGCGGATTTTCTCTTAACCGGAAACGCGCCTAAATTACGTATGATGCCGCCAAAAAAACGATTCGAGAACAGATCGTGCCTGGCCATGTAACTCAGCCTCCGCGGGCAGGATATTCCTATTACCAGCGGGTCCAGGTAACTCACATGGTTCGCGGCCGCGATAAACCCTCCATTTTTGGGGACGTTTCCTTTTCCGTATACGTTAAATCCACCCAAACATTTGAAGGCCGCCGGACATGTCAAGCATAGAAAAGCATAAAACATTTTCAGCCCTTTCTTTCTCTGTTCTTAACGATCTTTGTGCCGAGCGCGATCAGCCGGCGCGATTGTTCAAGGCTTCTGGATTCGGCATAAACCCTGACCATGGGCTCGGTTCCTGAACCGCGCAGCATAAGCCAGCAGTCGCCTTCACAGATCAATTTGATCCCGTCATGGTCCTTTATATCGGCCACTTTTTTCCCGAGGATCTTTCCGGGAAATTCAGCACGGTTAAATTTCATTATCCTGTTCACATGCAGGTCTTCCCGAAGATAAAAGTACCTTCCGAAGCGTTTCTCCGCTTCATTTAAAATGCTCAGGATATCTTTATTGCGGTAGGCCATCATTTCCAGAAGCAACAGTCCGGCGACCGTACCGTCGCGTTCGGGGATATACCCTTTCACTCCCATGCCTCCGGCTTCTTCGCCTCCCACCAGAATATCCTCGGTTTCCATAAGATTTGAAATATACTTGAATCCGACCGGGGTCTCATAGAGCTTGATGCCGTAATGCCGGGCGATATTATCGATCATATTCGTACCGGGCAAAGTTTTGACTATCCCTCCGGACCATTTCCTGTCTTCGTACAGATGCAAAGCCAGAAGGCATAATATTTTCTGAGGATTGATGTATATTCCTCCTCTGGCGACCGCGGCGATCCGGTCGGCATCGCCGTCTAAAGCCGCTCCCAGGTCAAATTTTTCATTTTTCATGCGTGATTTGAGCTCGGACAGATTCTGCTCTATAGGTTCGGGATGTTTTCCGCCGAAAGAAGGATTCAGGGTATGGCGCATGAATTCAGCCCGTATGCCGGTCCCTTTCAGGATATCGCCCATAAAACTGTTGCCTGAACCGTACATCGCGTCCACCAGCACCTTGAAATGTTTATTTTTTATTTTTTTAAGCTCGATATAGGAACGGCAGAACCGTACGTAATCGAGGGTCAAATCGTCTTTTTTTATCTCTTCCTGCGTCTTCGGGAGACGCACCGGATTCCTGCCCAGGAGAGCCTCCACCCGGCGTGTCAATTCCGGGGCTGCCGCGCCTCCTGTTGCAGTCTTGATCTTGAAACCGTTGTACTCCGCGGGATTATGGGATGCGGTGATCATGATCCCCAAGTCAAGGTTCCTTTTTTTAACCGTATAGCTCAGGGTGGGTGTCGGTATCGGCCGGTCGGAAAGGATAACGGTGATACCGTTGCCTTTTAAAACCGCGGCCGCTGTTTCCGCGAAACGTCCGGACATAAACCGGGTATCGTATCCTACCGCGGCTTTCTTCCCCTTACCGAGGAAATCCGCCACTGCCTGCGCCACTACGCGCACATTCTCATAGGTATAATCATCGCCGATAATGCCTCTCCACCCGTCAGTCCCGAATTTAATCGCCGCATTCACCTCAGACATTGTAAACTCCTTATTGCTTGTTCATAATTTTTGGAATTAAAAATGTACGAACCCGCGGCAAGCATGTCCGCCCCCGCCCGTACCGCTTCTTTTCCCGTTTTATCATTTATCCCGCCGTCGACAGATATCTCTCCGGAAAAAAGAGAACGCAATTCTTTGATCTTCGGGAGCACCTCCGGCATGAACGATTGTCCGCCAAACCCCGGATTCACCGTCATCACCAGGGCAAAATCGACTTCGGCAAGGACCTTTTTTATTTTTGATAACGGGGTAAAAGGATTTAAAGATACCCCGGTTTTCACTCCCTGCCCCTTTAACTTTTTGCTCACCGCTGCCATGGCCGCAGCGGAAATGGTCTCGATGTGCAGGGTCAGCATATCGCTCCCCGCTTTAACGAACGCTTCGATGAAATCCTGGGGTTTTTCTATCATCAGATGCACATCCAGCGGCAGGCGGGTCACGGAACGAATAGACTTTACTATTGCCGGCCCCAAGGTGATATTGGGGACAAAATGCCCGTCCATCACATCGATATGAAGAAGATCTGCCCCCGCGAGCTCCACTGCTTTAATTTCTTCTCCGAGCCTGCTGAAATCAGCGGATAAAATTGAAGGTGCGACTTTAATGGCCATAGTATAATAGCAGGGACAGAACAATGTTTGTCCCTACGTACGGTATAGTGTATGTTGATTAATATACTCAAACACTGAATCCGGGACTAAATAACGGAACGACCGGCCTTGCTTTATGTACCGGCGGATCTCAAAAGCCGAAATATCGACCGCACGGATATCCATGGTCCGGATGTATGAGGGAATATTCGAGAGCGGATAACCGGGCCGCGTGGCTACCACAAATTTAACCATCTTGATTATTTGGTTCAGGTCTTTCCATTCATCAAGGTAGGTAAGCAGGTCTGAGCCGGTGATAAAATACAGTTCGGCTTTCCCGAATTTTTTTTTGAAATCCTTTATCGTGTCTATCGTGTATGACGGCCCCTTACGTTTTATCTCCACGCTGGAAACCGAGAAAAACCGGTTTGAAGCGATGGCTGATTTTACCATGGCATACCGGGAAGCCGGATTTGCCGTTTCCGTATTATCTTTATGCGGAGCCTGATAGGCGGGGACAAAAAATATCCGGTCCAGTTCCAGTTTCTCTCTCACTTCTTCCGCGAGTATGAGATGCCCGATGTGAATCGGGTTGAATGTCCCGCCTAATATACCGATTTTCATATTTTACGGCCTTATCTGCCCGTTCCCAAACACCATATACTTATAGGTCGTCAACTCTTCAAGAGCCATCGGCCCCCGGGCATGAATTTTATCGGTGGAAATGCCGATCTCGGCCCCCATGCCGAACTGGTATCCGTCCGTGAACCGGGTGGAAGCATTCACGTACACACACGCGGAATCAACCTGCCGCAGGAACTCCAGGGCATTTTCGTAATTTTCGGTAATGATGCTGTCGGAATGATGCGAACCGTACGTGTTAATGTGCGTGATCGCTTCCGAAAGCCCTGAAACCACTTTGAGTGAAAGGATGAGGTCGAGGTATTCGGTGCGATAATCGGCCTCTTCGGCTTTTTGTATCCCCTTTACGATCCGTCTGCTGGCCGGGCATCCGCGTATCTGTACTCCCGCCTCTTTAAACATTTTTACCATCGGCGGCAAAAACCGGGCCGCGATATCCTTTTGCACCAGGAGAGACTCCATGGCGTTACAGACCCCGGGGCGCTGAATCTTGGCGTTAAAACATATTTTTTCCGCCATCTTCACATCCGCGTATTTGTCCACATATGCGTGGCAGATTCCTTTATAATGTTTTATGACCGGAATACGGGAAGTTTCGGCCACTTTTTTTATCAATTCTTCTCCGCCTCGGGGTATCACCAGATCTATGTATTCGGTGAGTTTCAGGAGCTCATCGACCGCCTCCCGGTCTGTGGTAGTGACCATACTGACCATGCCTGCGGGTATTTTGTATTGTTTAAGCACTCCCTGCAGTATCTTGTATATCTCAAGGTTCGAATAAATGGATTCGCTCCCACCTCTCAGGATAACGCTGTTGCCGGACTTGAAACACAGGCCGACGCAGTCGGAGGTTACATTGGGCCTCGACTCATAGATTATGGCGATAACCCCGATGGGAACACGGACCTTTTGTATCCATAAACCGTTCGGGCGCCTCCAGGCCTTAATGATCTCTCCCGCCGGATTAGGCAGATTGACGATCTCTATAAGAGAATTCGCCATTTGTTCTATTCTCTTATCATTCAAGGTCAGCCGGTCGATCATCACCGGAGACAACTTCATTTTCGCGGCTGTGCGTATATCTTTTTTATTAGCGTCCAGGATGAGCCGTTTTCCGTTCACCAGGTCGGACGCCATATCCCGCAGGACCTGATTTTTTACGTCTGAAGAAAGCCCCTGTGAAGCGAGATAAGCCTCCTGCGCCTTGGCGGCAAGCGTAACAACATCCGATCGTATACTCATTATTGCACCTCTTGTGAGAATCGCTCCAGGCCCAAAGGTCAACTGGAACCCGGGAGTTTTTTTACAGAACGGCCATATTGTCCCGGTGTATAATTTCTTTATCGAATCTGGTGCCTTTGATCTTTTCAAGCTGTTTACGGGGAACGGAAACTTTCCCCCGGGCGACTTCAGTATTCTGCCTGTCGATGACCTTGACCACATCCCCGGATTCAAACTCTCCCTGCACCCCGATCACTCCCACGGCAAGCAGGCTTTTGTTGTTTAACAGGGCCGTCCGGGCGCCGTCATCAACGACTATCGTTCCTTTTACCTTGGTGCTGAAAGCGATCCAGCGTTTCCGTGCCGCCAATCCTTTTGGGATGGGTACGAACAAAGTCCCGGCGTTCAGGGGATCTTCCACCGCGGACACAATGCAGTTGTATTTTCTTCCGTTGGCGAGAACGCACGGGATCCCCGAGTCAACCGCCATTTTCGCGGCGTCGATCTTGGTGGCCATCCCTCCCACGCTGGTTTTCCTGTTGGTTGAGGAAGCCAGCGCTCGTATCTGCGGAGTGATCTTTTCTACCAGCCGCACGACGGTCTTTTTGTCTCTTTCAAGCAGGCCGTCCACATCCGATAAAATAACCAGCAGGTCCGCCGAAATAAGCGCGGCAACCTGGGCGGAAAGACGGTCATTATCCCCGAATTTTATCTCATCGGTTGAAACGGTGTCGTTCTCGTTAATGACGGGAATGACCGTTTTAGGGCCTTTTTTCCTATACCGTAAAAGCGCCAGCAGGGTATTTTTGGCGTTCAAATACCGCCGGCGGTCGGCGAAATCTTCAGAGGTAAGCAATATCTGGGCGGCATAATATCCCCGCGCTTTCAGGAATCTTCCGTAGGTATTCATGAGTTCGTTCTGCCCCACGGCTGCCGCCGCCTGCAGATTTTCCAGTTCTTTCGGGCGGTTATTCAAACCCAGGATCTGCATGCCCAGCGCGATGGCTCCGGAAGAAACAACGACCACCTCCCTGTCGCGCTGTACCAGGGAGGTTACCTGGGTTACGATACTGTCAAAGACCGCCGTGTCGATCTCGTTATCGGCGCGGCAGAAAAGGCTGCTGCCGATCTTGACGACGATCGTCTTATAGTTTTTTCCTGATTGCTCCAATGAGTTCCTCCAGCCCCTGTTTTTCAAGCGCTGATATGGGATATATCTTTTTTTTCACGGCTTTCTTGAAACGTGCCAGGTTCTTTTTCGCCTGTTCAATATCCATTTTATTCGCTACCAGGATCTGCGGTTTTTTGCTGATTTCTTTGCTGTAATTTTTAAGTTCTTTTATGATAATGCGGTAATCTTCCAGCGGATCCCTGCCTTCCCATCCGGCCATATCGATTATATGGATAAGTATTCTGGTGCGTTCGACATGCCTGAGAAAACGGTCTCCCAAACCTCTCCCTTTTGAAGAGTTTTCGATAAGCCCGGGTATGTCGGCTATGACAAAAGAACTTTCGTCATCCTGAACTATGCCCAGCACGGGATATTGCGTGGTGAAAGGATACGCGCCTATTGCCGGGCGGGCGTTGGAAATACTGGAGATCAAGGTTGACTTTCCCGCGTTTGGAAATCCCACGATCCCGGCGTCGGCGATCAATTTAAGGTCCAGAACAAGCTTTTTCTCTTCCGGTTCCTGCCCCAGGGTCGCATCCCGGTGATGGCGGTTTCCCTTGCCGCCTCTGCCGCCCCGGGCAATAACTATCTCTTCCTGGTCTTTATCAAGCGTTCCCAGCACACAGCCGGTTTCGACTTCTTTGATCAGCACCCCGCAGGGAACCCGTATTACGGAAGGCCGGGCGTTTTTGCCTCTGGACTGTTTGCTTGAGCCATCCCCTCCTTTGAGGCCGTAGAAATGACGGTTGTACTTAAAATCCATGAGCGTGCGCAGGTTCCTGTCCGCGCGGATAATAACGTCGCCGCCATTCCCGCCGTCGCCTCCGTCTAAGATACCCTCCCGGGTATACTTATCCCGGTAGACACTATCGACGCCTTTGCCGCCTTTGCCGCCTTTTACGTATATGGTCGCCTGGTCAATAAACATAGAAATCTCGTAACGTAATCCCCTCCGCAAAATCCCCGGTATTCAGACCGGGAATAGGAATCTGCGGAATGTGTTTTTTGCTTCGGTAATTCGTATTACGAAACTCGTCACGCCACTTTAATATCCTTTATCATTAACCTGGTCAAATTCTGACGGTGGCCTTTTTTCCAATCCCGGCTTTTCCTGCGCAGGTATTTGTAAGAAATAACCTTCTTAGCCCGTATCTGGCCTAATATCTCGGCAGATACCGAGGCGCCTTTAACATACGGCCGGCCGATGTCTAAATCCGTATCTTTGCCGACTAAAAGGACTTTGTCAAAAGTAAGGACGTCCGCTTTCTGTCCTTCCTGTTTTTCGACATTAAGGGTTTCGCCAACTTCAACTTTGTACTGTTTTCCTCCAACTGCAATGATCGCATACATTTGTTTTTCTCCTTTGCTCTGAGCTGCCGCCGGTTAAAAGGCCGAGGCGCCCTTTAAAAAATGGTTTAAACTATATATTATACCGCAAATTCCTATTCGGTCAAGACAAAAACCGATCTTAGGAAAACGAAAAGGTTTCAATGTGCAGGGTGGCATTAGGGATAACATTGATTTTGGTCCTGAATCTTCGTTCGACGAATTTCAGGGTTTCCTTATCTTTCAACACTTCCTCCGCCACTAATGGATTGACATTGAGATTCACTTCGGCCAGGGTTTTGTCTTTGAGGTATTTCTTGAGCTCCTTGACCGCGGTTATGGAAACGGTAACCGGGGATCTCACCCTTCCTTTCCCCTGGCAATAGGGGCAGGCGGTATTGGAAATACTTTGCACCGTATTATGGATGCGCTCGCGGGTCATTTCCACCAGGCCGAACTTGCTGATGCTCAGGATATCGTATTTTGCCTTGTCTAAGCTGAGAGCATGTTTTAAAACATTAAAAACCTCCCGGCGGTGGCTTTCCTGCATCATATCGATAAAATCAATCACGATGATGCCGCCCAGATCCCGTAATTTAAGCTGGTGCGCCGCTTCAATTGCCGCTTCGCAATTGATCTTGAATGCCGCTTCTTCCTGTTCCAGATTTTTTTTGAAACCGCCGCTGTTCACGTCTATAACTACTAAACCTTCGGTCGGTTCGATTATAATGTAGGACTTTGATTTAAGATAAACCTTGGTTTCAAAAACCCGGTTTATCTGTTTTTCGATGCCTTTATCCTCGAAAAGGTCTTCTCCGGGATAGAACTCGATCTTCCGGGCCAGGTCGCGCATAAAAGTCCTGAGAAAACGCTGTATCCGGTAAAATTCTGCTTTGGAGTCCACGAGCAGCTTCTCCACGTCCTCGGTAAAAGAATCCCGTACGATGCGCAGACTGACATCGTATTCTTCATAGACCAGCACCGGCGCTTTCCTTCTCTTGGATATTTTTTCGATCCTGCGCCACAGCTTGATGAGGAAATTCGCGTCCCGCCAGAGTTCCTGTTTTGATTTACCGCGGGCCGCGGTGCGCACGATAAAACCGACGTCTTTCGGCATCCTGAATTCGGAAAGCACCTGCCTGAGCCGCCTGCGTTCATCATCCCCGTCTATCCTCCGGGAAACGCCGATCTGATGTTCCTGCGGCATAAGCACCAGGTCCCTTCCGGGAATGCCGATATGGCAGGTCAACCGCGGGCCTTTGGTGCCGAAAGGTTCTTTAACCACCTGCACCAGTATTTCCTGCCCCTTTTTGATGTTGTTCAAAAAATCCTTTTTTGAGCCTTTATGTCCGCCGTGCTTTCCTCCGTCCCCTCCTTTTTCCACTTTCGGCGTGCCGAATTCATTAAGGTCAAACGTATCAAAATAACTCTCGATCTCCGAAAGGTATAAGAAACCTTTCTTGGGAAGCCCGATGTCCACAAAAGCGCCGGCAATGGAAGGGATGACCGCTTCGATCGACCCTTTGTATATATTGCCGACAATGGTTTTTTCCTGGGGCCGCTCAATAAAAAACTCTTCCAGCTTGCCGTCCTGTACGATGGCGACCCGTTTTTCCTTGGGATCAAAATTTACCAATATTTCTTTAGCCATTATGCTCCTTTTTATACGTTCGCGGCCGGAACACCGCACCCTCAAGGTGTGGATGAACAATGCCGCTCAGTATTTCGCTCCAACAAACCGTACCGTGGAGCTTCATTTTGGAATAAACCGTAATTGTGCCTGCCTAATCTCTATACCTTCCGGCAATTCCTTCCGAGCCGCGGCTATGAACCGTTCGGCCGGCATCATTTCCTTAAGTAATATCTGCGCTTCTTCCTGTTCGCTCTCTACTCCCAATTTTAACGCCTTGGCGATGCTTATTTTTGGATGAGGACTGAATCCCTCCGTCATTTTCAACGGGATACCCGCCCGGCGGAATGCCCGTGTTAAAAGCCGGAGCAGATCCAGGTGCGAGATGAATTTCATGGCGTTTTTTTTTGAAAAAACAAAATTAATCCTATACATACGCGGCTTTATTCTTTCTTAAAACAATCCTCGGAGACAAAAATATTCCCCGTGGAAACGATAAATATCTTCTTCCCGGTCAGATTGCATTTAATCGGGGCCGCCGAACAGCTGAACCCGGCAGGTTCCAGCCGGGAACAGGTATAGTTATACCCCCTCAAAGGGGATTCAGCGATATAGTCCCTGTTCAGATAGGGAGGATTTGTCTCCGTGAGCGCTTTGATACTGCCGGGAAACACGTTTTTATTGTCGCCGGCGTAGTTTTCCAGGGCAGTGCCGATCATTTTTAATATACCGGCCGCGGTCGATTCGTTCTGGGTGATAGTAAGCGTAATAATCTGGCTTACCGCAAAACGGAGAACCAGTGCCGTAAATGCCGTCACAATCATCAAAACAAGAAAACTTTTTCCGTTGGTATTCATCGTTTTTCTGAAACCTTAAATCGTGTGCACCTTCGCGTTTTTCGATCCCCCGTACACGTTGCGGGTATCGAAGATCAGCTTCGCGTTTTTTAAAAGGAACTTGTAATCGATAACCGAATGCGCCGTGGCAATGATCACGCAGTCGTATCTCCCGAGTCCTTCCGGCGTTATCCCGGCAGATTCCAAACGGATACCGCCCAGCCGCAGGTACGGGATCAAGGGATCATAATAGGATACGGAAATATTGTTCTTTTGCAGCGTCTCGATGATATCCAGCGACGGGGATTTTCTCAGGTCCTTGATATCCTCTTTATAGGTAACTCCTACCACCAGGATCTTCGCTTTGTTGAACGGCGTGCCATTTTTTTTCAATATTTTCTTTACCCGTTCCACCACATACACCGGCATGAAGTTTATTATGTCCGAGGCAAGCTTGATGAAACGCGAGCGGAATCCGAATTTTTTCGCTTTCCAGTACAGGTACAAGGGGTCTTTGGGGATACAGTGCCCTCCCACTCCCGGCCCCGGATAAAAAGGCATGAATCCGAACGGTTTTGTCTTTGCCGCGCGGATCACCTCCCAGATATCGATGCCCATGGAATGCGCCATCATTGCCAGCTCGTCGATCATGCCGATATTGATAAGCCGGAAGGTGTTTTCCAGAAGCTTGACCATCTCGGCAACCCGCGATGAAGAAACCGGGACAACCCGTTTCATGACCGCCTGATATACCGCCGTTCCCCGCCGGGTCGCCTCCGCGTCAATTCCGCCGATAACCTTGGGGATCTCATGGACCTGGAACTGTTTATTTCCGGGATCGATCCGTTCCGGCGAAAAGCAAAGGTAAAAATCCTTCCCGTGCTTCAAACCGCCGGATTCCAAAAGCGGCAGGATCACTTCGTCGGTGGTGCCCGGGTAAGTCGTGCTCTCCAGGATAACCAGCGTCCCCTTTTTCATATTCCGGGAAATACCCCGCACCGCGCTTTTAATATAGGAAATATCCGGGTGATATTTCCGTTTCAGGGGCGTGGGCACGCAGATAAAGACTACGTCGCAGGCCTTCAACGAACGAAAATCCGCTTCCGCGGAAAACTTTTTTTTCAAGACCACGTCTCTCAATTCCCGGGTAGGAACATCGGTAATATAACTGGCCTTCCGTTTTATCTTTTCAATGCGGTCTTTGTCCACATCGATCCCCAGGCAGGATATCCCTTTTTTGGCGAATTCCATCGCCAGCGGCAATCCCACGTATCCCAGGCCTACGACCGCGATCCTGATATCTTTATTCCTGACCTTACTTAAAAACCGGCTGCCGGTATCATTCATGTTCTCTGTTTCTCCGTGTATATAGTGCCGCTAATGAAACTCCGGGCTATTGGGATTGGGAACCGGTTTTCGGGGCATGATAGCTCTGATTGAAATTGAATTCCATTTCGGGGAATGCTTTGAGCCTGAAGATAAGCCAGATCGATTCGCCATGGTTTTTTTCGATATTATAGGTCATATTCATTTCCCAGCAATGCAGATCACGCGTTATGGTGTATTCCTGTTCCCGTATCCCTTTGGGTATCGTCAATCCGTCCGATACCTGATAGCGTTCATAAACGCCGAATTTCCACTTCGGATTCATCCGCCAGGTTGAACCGAAGGTTAGAGAGCCACCCGCCTCGCGGTCATAGCGCTGACCGAGTCCGAGAGAAAGCTTCTTGGTGACATCCATGGTTATATCATAATTCGCGTTGGAGAAATGGTCGGCATAATGGTTATACGTTGCATCGCTGGAAAAACGCATCCAGGAGTACGGAATAAGATCAAGTTCAAAAATGAAATCGGAAAAACTGCTTCCGGCGCCGCCTTTTGGTTTGTAGTTATAACTTGTCGTTGTCCGGAAATCAACAAGATCAACCCTTTGACCATTGCGTTTGGTCTGCAGTTTATTATCAAGTTCGAAGCTGGTGGAGTTGTTACGGGTCAAAGCGTCCACCGCCGGATCAAACTGTTTCAGTTCCGATCTTGATTCTGTGGGTTCGTGATTGAACGAATGCCCGACGATAGGGGTAATAATGTGCCGCAGGCCGTTGATGTCAAGCCCCAAGGCGTTTGTCTGCACATCAATGATCTTGTAGAATTTGGTGCTCGCGTCCGCGCCGGCATAAAAAACCGTACGGGGATGCGCCCAAAAGGAAGCTTCTTCGTTGTTTTTATCGTAAACGGTCTGCCTGCCGGCGACATACGGGGTAAATCCCACAAAAGCCACTTTCATCGGCAGCGATATTCTATTGGTGGTATCGAAACGGGTCATAAATTCATCCACGGTGGAATCAGAAGGCAGCGCATTCTTTTTATATACCGCCACCTGGCTGGTATCCTGGAAATATAACGGCGTTTCCCCTATCTGGAGATTAGGCATACTGTAATTGATCTCGGGGAGTTTCTCAACCTCGGTGTACCAATTGTTCACCCGGGGCTGAAGCAGAATATCTAAACTGGACTGGGTAAAATTGTGATGCAGAAGGGCGTATGATAACGGCTGAACGTCTGTTTCATATTCCCGCTTGAAATAATCTTTTAACATGTTATGCGGAGCACCGAGAAGCGCGCGCTTGGAATCTTCGATCTTATAAATCTCGGAAGTTAAATCGGTATTCGGGTCGATCTCCCAGCGGTGCCGCAAACGGACGAGATAGCGTTCGAATTCCCCCGGGTCAGTTTCTTTACCCTCGCGCGGCCGTTCCTGGGTGTAATAAAACTTGAAATCCCCTTTACCGAATTCCGGGGTGGCATAGTTAAGCCCGAATCCCTCCGCTGTCCCCAGTTTTTCACGGTAATCGAAATATATCCTGCCGCTGGCGTAATCGGTAAGATTATACCGGGTAGCGGTAAGCAGATACGGCCCCCAATCACCGTCTTTCCCGGGGTTGACCTGTACATGTATTGAGGGATCTTTTAAACTCCGGTTGAAATAGGGGAGGTAAAATAAAGGGACATCCCCCAGGTAAAAAGTATCGCCTTTTGTGCGCAGCTTATCGCCCGGGAATACATCGATCTTTTTCGCTCCCATATGGTAATGGGGATGATCGTATGAACACGTAGTCATAGAGGCATTGGTACCCAAAAACTCGGTTTCGTCAACCCTCTGAAATTCCCTGGCTTTGCCGAAATAGGGGCTCGAACGGAACTGAGCGTCCGCGATAGCCCCTTTCTTGGTTTCGAAATTGTAATTGATCTTTTCTCCCACGATAATACCGCGGTCGTCTTCAACCCGGGCATTGCCCTCCGCAACGGCGTCCTTGCTCTGCATGTTGACGGTGAGTTTATCGCAGGTCAGTTTTGTCCCTTTATAAAGAACCTCCACATGCCCGGAAGCGATCACCTCCCGGTTATCCGTGGAATATTCAACCGTATCGCCGTTCACAACCACCGGCTGTTCAAGGCCTCTTTTAGGGATTTCTTCGGCGGAGGCCGCCACAAGAACACAAGAACACGAGAACACAAGAACACAAACGAATAGAAGGACACCGGTAAAACCGTTACGCATTTTGATCCACGAGAGATTTGTGTGTTTGTGTGCGGTCATAGCTTACGGCCTCACGGAGTTTGTAGTTTTTTTGTCGCCGGGAACGGACTGGGGGATTTTTTCCCAGTCTTTAAGAAAACGAGCGATGCCCAGGTCAGTCAACGGGTGTTTGACCAACTGGTCTATCACCGCGAAAGGAACGGTAACGATGTCCGCCCCGATCCTGGCCGCGTCCACCACGTGCATCGGATTGCGCACCGAAGCCACGATGATCTGGGTTTTAAAGTTATAATTCGCGTATATTTGCTTGATATCCCGTATCAGATTCATCCCCTCCTGGCTGATATCATCCAGCCTGCCGATAAACGGCGATACGTATGCCGCCCCGGTTTTAGCCGCCAGCAAAGCCTGCGACGCCGAAAAACAAAGGGTCACATTCACCGGGACCCCGTCCTTGGCAAGGATCCTGGCCGCTTTAAGCCCCTCTTTGATAAGCGGGATCTTGATCACGATATTTTTGGCGATGCGCGATAATTCATATGCCTCTTTCAACATTTCAGGAGAAGTTAACCCGATAACTTCCGCGCTTATCGGCCCGGGTACCAGCGCGCATATCTCTTCTAATAGTTCGCGGGCCGGCCGGTTTTCTTTGGCAAGCAGGCTGGGATTGGTAGTTACACCATCAACCACGCCCAGTTCGCTCGCTTCTTTGATCTCTTTTATATTTGCGCTGTCTATGAATATTTTCATTGTTTTAAGCTCCGTTATTTTCTTTTACCAAAAGCGCGGCGCCGATCAACCCCGCGTCACTGCCTAATTTCGCCTTACGGATAACGACGTGATCCGCCTGCACCTTCATCGACCTTGCTTTCACCGTTTTTTTAACAACGTCAAACAAAATTTTTCCCGCGTTCGCCACTCCGCCCCCGATAACCACGCAGTCGGGATTCAGGAGATTCACTACCCCGGCCAGGGAAGTTCCCAGATGAGTGCCGACTTCCATCCAGATATCCTGCGCGCGCTTATTCCCTTTATGGGCCAGACTACTGATTTCTTCCAACGGAATCTCTCTGCCGAATACGGCAGTTACCCGTTCCATAATGCGCCGGTTGCCGATGTACATCTCCAGGCAGCCGCTCCCTCCGCAATTACAGCGCGGGCCGTGCTCATTCAAAGGCATGTGGCCGATCTCTCCCGCGGCGTAAGTGGAACCGCGGTATAATTCTTTATTGATTATAATCCCGCCTCCCACGCCGGTTCCCAGCGTCAGGCAAACGGCATTGGTAGAGCCTTTCGCCGCCCCCAACCGATGCTCGGCAAGAGCCATAAGATTGGCGTCATTATCGATAAAAACAGGAAAACTCAATTCAGCTTTCAATATGCGGGTCAAGGGAACTTCGTTCCAGTCCGGAATATTGGGAAAAAAATGCACCACCCCTTTACTGGTATCGATGGGGCCGGGCAATCCCAGCCCTATTCCGAACACCTGAGGCCTTTTCAGCCTGTAGGTTTCCATGATATCGGCCACGGAACGAATAATCGCGGCGATAAGCAGTTCTTTTTTGACAAACCGCTCCGTATCCAATACCCGCTTGTGCGCTATCTTTAAATTCCGGTCCAGCAGGCCGATCTTAAGATTGGTCCCGCCGAGGTCGATCCCTATATAATACCCGCTTTTCATGGTTTTTTCTTGAGCGAAAGATTCTATGCTTGAGCAAGTTAGAGGTTATTGTACAGCAGATTTTACGGAAGTGCAAGAAAAAAAGACTTTTAATTTGGCATAGATATAAAACAAACATACCCTTTTTAAATTCTTGTTTTTATTCATATTTATTTTTTATACAACTCGTCAAAAAAAATGAAACTTTTTTCAAACCGCCGGGGGTTATCGACAGCTAAATCTATAATCCTTTTGATTTCCCGGTCCACTTTTACCGCTTCTTTAGTTTCCTTCCCTCCCCAATAATTGATCTCTATATCGTGTATTATCCTGCCTATTTTTTTTAACGCCGGGTCTTCTATTTTATATTTGGCGAGTATGGTTTCAAAGGTGGACATGTTCCCGGTGCGGCGCAAATCGGAATCAGGGGTGTCAAAGGGGATGCCTTCGGTAATGATCTCTCCTTTGGGGAAGAACCTGAATTCGGCTGCCGTATCCACAAAATTTTTTATCAGCCATGCGGAAGCGCAGGTATCTATTTCCAGTATGTCCCAGGTTGAATAAATATGCCCCTCGGCAAAAACCATGGCCCCTGCCCATAAAGCAAAAACAATTGTTATGAAAACCGTCCGTATCTTTATCATAAGCGCAAAAATCTCTTCACGAATTCAGTTGCCGGCCTGCGCCTGATCTCATCGGCCGGCGCGCTTTGTTCGACTTTTCCTTCCTTAATAACGGTTATAGAATCCGCCATAATAAACGCTTCATCCTGATTATGGGTCACCAAGAGAACGGTTATATTCAATTTTTTCTGCAGATCAATTATCACCCCTTGCAATTCTTCCCTGAGCATGAGATCAAGGTCGGAAAGCGGTTCATCGAGAAGAAGGATCTCCGGTTTGGAAGCCAGAGCCCGTGCCAAAGCGGCACGCTGCTGTTCGCCTCCGGAAAGCTGGGCAGGATAACAGCCGATATGCTTGGTCATTCCCACCAGATCAAGTAATTCACAGATTTTCTCCCCCTTTTTCTTTAAAGTATACGCGCTATCCTTTAAACAAAATGAGATATTATCCTTGATACTCATATGCGGCCAAAGCGCCAGGTCTTGAAAAACCAGGCCGATGTTCCGCTTACGCGGGGCTCGGCCGTCTGCGTCCGTGCCGTTGAGAAAAATCGCGCCGGTATCCGGTTTTTCAAAACCGGCGATAAGCCTTAAAATAGTGGTTTTACCGCAGCCGGACGGGCCCAAGAGCACCATCTTTTTTCCTTTTTCAACGCGGAAAGAGACATTTCGCAAAATTTCCCTGCCTCCGAAAGATTTATTCACACTTTTCAGTTCTATCATACCGCGGGGCTCCTTTTTGTTTTTATAACCAAAGCGGCGAGAAACGGCAGGAATATTACCGCGATGAGGATTACGCAAAGGCTGAACACCAATTTATACGCGCCGTAATGCAAAAGTGTGTATATCCGTATCGGCAGTGTGGCTTCTCCCGCGGGAGTAACCAAAAGAGTCGCTTCCAGCTCCCCTGCCGAAAAAGCGAAACAGACAATCCAGGCGTAAAGAATCGTTTTTTTGTTCAAAGGAAAAATGATCCGGCCGAGCAGAGAGAGAAAATTTTTAGGCACGAGCGCGGCCGCCTCTTCGATATTCTTAGGCACCCGGCCAATGCCGGCGGCGGCAACGCGCACCGCAAAAGCGATAAAGCGCGCGGTATGGGCGAAAAAGACCACCAGCAGAGTGGCGTAA
Organism: Candidatus Omnitrophota bacterium; assembly: GCA_041653035.1. Classification (GTDB taxonomy): domain Bacteria; phylum Omnitrophota; class Gorgyraeia; order Gygaellales; family Profunditerraquicolaceae; genus JAQTZX01. Next base: position 2,291 of record JBAZGE010000014.1, on the reverse strand, counting down.
ATAAAATTAGTGGCGGGCCTGTTCCATAATTTTATCAAGCCTATCCCCAGCACCGCTCCCGGAACGGCAAAAGGCAAAAGAGAAAGTATATCGACGGTTAGAGAAGCGGTTTTACCGGCCCGCTGGATGATATATCCCAGCGGAAAGCCGATCCCGACCATTATGGTAGCCGAAGCTGCTGCCAGAAATACGGTATTAAGGATCTGACTGTGGGCGGTTTTCCATGCCGTAAGGTATGTGGACCAGGGGCCGGCGTTGATAATAAGTATACTAACCGGAATAACCGAAGAAAATAAAACAATACCGGCGCAATAACACAAAGCCGGTATTTTTGCCGCGCCAAAGTTTGATCCGGAATTTGCCCTTCTTTGCGTATTGAGGGCGCAATAGGCTTTTCTCCCCATATAATGCCTCTGAAAAAGTATAAGAATAAGCGTTACAACCATCAGCGGCAGAGAAAGCAGTGCCGCCTGCCGTGAATCGTAAAAAGCGCTGAACTGAGTGAATATTTCCACCGGATAGGTATTCACCCTGAGCAGGTCGGGAACGCTGTAATTGGAAATACTGAAAACAAAAACGAAGATCATGCCTGATATAAGATAGGGATAGATCAAAGGCAGGGTGACGCTTCTGAAAATCTTCCTCGGCGAAGAAACAAGGCTTGCCGCCTCTTCATATCTCGGGTCTACCGAATTTAACCCCGCTAAAGCAAGAAGCGTTATAAAGGGAAAATACGCCAGACTCATGATCAGGATAACCCCTGCATGCCCGTAGAGGTTAAAAGAAAGATTGAGGCCGGAAGGTCCGATTAGCTTGACCCAGCCGATAGTATTTAAGTACGGCGGGATAAAAAGCGGGATGAATGAAAAACCGAAAAAAAGCCTTTTGAATGGAAGAGCCGCCCTGCTGATGAGAAACGCCAGGGGAAATCCGGCGGCAAAAGAACCCAGGGTCGTCCCGATCCCAATGATCAGGCTGTTTGCCAGTAAGATCATCTGACGTTTGTCGGGCAATAAAACGGAAACCGACGGCAAAGACGCAAACGCCTCGTAATACATCACCAGCAGCGGCAAAAGCACAATGATGAAAAAAAACGCGATGACGCAGTACAGTATGGGACGGGGAAACAAGTTCACTGCAAAAAAGTCTCCTGTATATACCGGCTTGATTCTTTCAAAATATCCGCGGCTTTCGCAAAATCAATTTTCATGATCGAAAGCGAATCATACGCGGGAACGTGCGCCGGGCGTTGCACGTCTTTTCTCAGCGGGATTTGCATGCTCGGTGAAAAAGCGAGTTTTTCCTCCACTTCTTTTGAGAGCAAATAATCTATCAACTGCCGGCCTTCTTCAGGATGCGGGCAGTTTTTTATCAGGCAAACGGTATTCGGGATCAGAAGCGTACCGATACCGCCGGTATCGGGAAAAATCATTTTCACGGATTTGCCTTCGCTTATCGCCATCCAGGCGTCGTCGGTATCGGTAAAACCCACCGGGACCTCTCCATCTACCACTCGGTCGCGCGAAACGGAATTCCCGGGCACTACGATAATGCCGTTCTCCCTGAGCCCGGATAAATATTCTTTCGTTTTTTCAGCGCCGAGCGAAACAAATAACGCCGCGAAATGAGTAGCGGTTGTCCCGAAGAGCGGATTCCCCAGCGTCACCTTCCCCTTCCACTTTGGCCCGGTAAGCTCAAAAATCGACTGGGGAGCCTCGGTATCGCTCAGTAATCGGGTATTATAGATCAAGACTCGGGCGCGCGCCGCGAATCCGGCCCAGCAGCCATCCGCATCCTTAAATTCATCCGGGATATCCCGTGATTCAGGAGAAACATACGCTTGCAGGAGGCCCATTTTTTTCAGAATGATAGTGCGCGCTATCTCATTGTTCCAAAAAACATCGGCATTTGGATTATCCTTTTCCGCGATAAGACGGTTGACCAACCCCGCGGTCTTGGCCGCTTCCGTGTCATACACGACTTTAACCTTGATCCCGGTTTTCTTCTCAAACCCGCCTAAGATTGGTTCAGAAAATATCTGGTCCAAGGAGGTATAAATAACCACCTCTCTATTCTTTCCGGTTTCCGCCCAACCTATTAGAGATGACATGAATACCAGCGCGCAAACCAAAACAAAAAATTTTCGCATCTTTCCTCCCCTAAATGGTGTCAGAACTCACTAACTATCTACAGATAAATAATTTATGAATTAATTATCCGTGCGACTGGGACGTCCGCGCGGGCGTTTTTCTTTCAACGCCAAACGCTCTTTGATTTGCGCTTGGAACTTT
>JBAZGE010000013.1:0-38646 GCA_041653035.1 Candidatus Omnitrophota bacterium | reverse complement strand
CCTCATCCCGCTCCTGCAAAGGATGCTGGGCGATCAACTCTTTCGGCAGATAATAATCAAGTTCCGTAATGTTCATGGATCTCTGCACCCGGATAATAATAATTCAGGATCTGTTCGAACGTGTATCCCTGTTTTCCCATAAAATACGCGCCCCATTGGCACATTCCCACGCCATGCCCCCACCCGGTCCCCGTAAAAACCAGGTCATGTTCGTCCACGCGCACGGAAAAGTTCGTGCTCCGGACAACATTGGGATTGAGGATATTCCTGAAATCCTTTGACGAAATGAGCACCTCGCCGGCATCGGTGATAACGGTTACCTGCGTGACCCTGCCGGACTTATCCCTCCCGGAAAGCGTGATATCCTTGATCGACGGCACGGCAAAGCCGGCTTTCCGAAGCTTCTCCGCCGCTTCATCAACCGGGATCACGGTATGCCAGGAAAAATGCGGCGAATCCTTGCAGAAATTACAGGGCCCGCCGGCAAGGGGAGCGCAATCCATATTCCACAGCGACAAAACGTTTTCCGTATATCCACCGCAGGTGGAATGATAATACGCGGGAAAAATTTTATCCCGGTATGTCAACACGCAACCGGCGGTATTATCCACGGCCTTGCTGGTCCGGTAACGTTCCGATGTTTTTCCGCCGTACACCTGGCTGTAAATATCGTTGGTCAGGTCAAAATCCTTGCCCGCGTTCTCCCGCATCTGGTAAAGAGCGAATGACCGGCTCACGATAGCCTGCGCTTTTAAAACCTCGCTCGGCCAATAATGCGATACCTCATGATAAAGAACGCCTTTTATATAATCTTCCAGGTCCGCGTAGTTAATAACCGAGAAATGCCCGGGATCGGTCTTTACCAGCAGTATCCCGCCGGTGAACCTCCTGCCGTTCACGGTAATCACCCCGGATCCGCTCGCCTTGATAAATATCCGGGGACAAGAGAGCTTCTTCTTTCCCAGTAAAAAAACATCGTTATAAACGGCGATCACTGTTTTCAGGTTCCGGGTGCCGGAAATCTTCTCGCCTCCCCCGAAACACTGCACCTCACCGGGAGTGTTCGTGCGCACGTTGGCCGCCCGCGCCTTCTCGAGAATCCGTATGCGCACGGTACGCCCTGAAGGAGATTGCGCGAGCGCGGACGAACAAACCAAACAGCACGCCCCCGTCAAAATAAAAAGTTGCCTGATCTTGTTTACCATGATAATGCTTTTTACCCCGTTAGAAAGATAAACAAAAGTGACGGTCACTTTTGTTTCTAATGAGTTTTACCGGCGGGACCATAACCAGAAAACCAGAGAAAGAATAATGCTGATAACGATGGATGTGGTTATCGGAAAATAAACCGTGAAATTCTTTTTCTGAATCAGGATATCTCCCGGCAACTTTCCCAGCCAGGGGATCCGGTGTGCCAATTGTAAAAAAATACCTGCCGCGATAATAACGACGCCGAACAGAATCAATGTCTTGCCGATCGATGCCATAGTTCTGAGATTATCGGAACACCAGTTAGTGCATAGGTACGTACGTGCATGAGTGCATAAGTTTTATTCTTGCGCGAGTTATAAGTTGCACTTATGCACCTATGCACTTATGCACTAATAAGTCGTATACCTCTAAAACAACTCCCCCTGTTTATCTTTATACGAAATCCCAAAATGCTCGTAGGCCAGCCTGGTGGCCATCCTTCCGCGGGAGGTACGTTTCAGGTATCCGGCTTTCAGCAGGAACGGCTCTATCGTATCCACTATCGTGTCCGTTTCCTCGTTCAAAGTCGCGGCCAGCGATTCTATCCCCACCGGCCCTCCCTCGTAGGTTTCCATGATCGTTTTCAATACTTTACGGTCCATCACGTCAAGCCCCGCCTTATCGGTCCTGAGATCATCCAGCGCCTGCACCGCCGAGGGAAGATCGATCATCGTCTTGTGCGCGACCTGCGCGTAATCGCGGACCCGCCGCAGGAGCCTGTTGGCGACCCGCGGAGTCCCCCGCGCGCGGCGGGCGATCTCAACAGCGGCCTCATTCTCGATCTGAACCCCCAGGATCTGCGCGGACCTGCGGATGATCTCGGTCAGATCGTCCGTTCCATAGAATTCCAGGTGATAAAAAATCCCGAACCGGCTGCGCATGGGAGAGGCCAGTAAACCAACCCGGGTGGTGGCGCCCACCAGCGTGAAAGGTTTCAAGCGGAATTTTATGGTCTTGGCATACGGCCCTTTGTCTATCACAAAATCGATATTGAAATCCTCCATTGCCGGATACAGGAATTCTTCCACGGTCTTGGAAAGCCGGTGTATCTCGTCGATAAAAAGAATGTCCCCCCGCTCGAGATTGGTCAATATGCCGATAAGATCGCCCGCTTTCTCGATAGCCGGCCCGGAAGTCGCGGTGATCTTCCCGTGCATCTCATGAGCGATGATATGGGCAAGGCAGGTTTTCCCCAGCCCGGGCGGCCCGGAAAAAAGAATATGCTCCAGAGGTTCTTTCCTTTGCCTGGCCGCGGATAAACATATTTTCAGGTTATCAATGAGCTCTTTCTGCCCCACGAATTCGGCCAGCCGCGTCGGGCGCAACGATAAATTCAGGACAACGTCTTCTTCAGTCTCCTGAATATTCCGGGCAATCGGCAGATCATCTTCCCGGGTAAATTTCTGCCGGGGCTTAAAAGGCATCGGCCGTTTTACTTTTTCACGGTTAAGATCTTGCATAGGCGTTCAACCGCGGCGGTTAGGAAGGCTGCGATCCGGATGGCTCCCCGGGGCGCACATTCGCGGCCGCGATATTCTCCTCGTTTCTGGCGATCAGGATCTCCCCGAACAGCCCTTTCTGCCAAACGACTATTTCCTTCAAACGTATCAGTTCAAGGATCGCCAGGAGCGTCACGATGACTTCTATCTTGTTCTTTGTTTTCTGGAAAAGCTCGGAAAGAGTAACGCGGGGATTGACCAGAAATAAATGAAGCAGATCATGAACCTTCTCTTCAACGGTAAATTCGTCCTTGATGACTTTGTAGAAAAGGTCCTTGGGGGCTTCCTTCAGGGCCTGCGAAAAAGCGTTTATCAGGTCGAAAATACTCGCCTCAAAATAACCTTCGCTTTCCATGGAAGACGGGATATCGCCGGCTGTTTTCGGGCGCTTAAAAAGTTCCCGCTGTTCAGCCTCCCGCTGCCTGAGGTTCTCCGCGACCTCCTTGTATTTTTCGTATTCCAGAAGCTGTTTCACCAGTTCATCCCGGGGATCCTGTTCCTCCGCTTCCGGCTGTTTATTTTCATCGGCGGGCAAAAGCATCTTGGACTTTATCTGCAAAAGCGTGGCCGCCATCACCAGGAATTCTCCGGCGATATTAAGGTCCAGGTATTTCATCACCTCAAGATACCGGATATACTGATCGGTGATCTGGGCCATAGGAATATCATAAACATTAATATGGTCCTTTTTGACCAGATACAACAACAAGTCAAGGGGGCCCTCAAAAAGATCAAGTTTGATTTTATAACTCATAATCGCCCAGTAAGATTATACTAATAAATATATTAATATTATAAAATTAGTAAAATTATTATTAAATTTTATAAAATAGTTAATACAGAGTAAATGTGAGTAAGTTTGAGTAAATCCTATTAGAGAACTTTGTCCTCTAACGGGGTAAATCTAAACTTTCGGCCAGAGAGCCTGCCTGGTTTCTTTAAGCGTCTGTTTTGCTACTTCCTGCGCTTTTTCTTTTCCGTCTTCGAGGATCTGCATGATCTTATTTTTATCGGCGAGAAGTTCACGGCGTTTTTCCATGATCGGTTTAAGTTTCTCTATAAGATGCAAAGCCAGGCGTTTCTTACAATCAGTACAGCCTGTTTTCGCGTTCGAGCACCAGTCATACACCTCTGCTATCATCTGCGGCACGAATAAAGCATAGTAGGAATAAACATTACAGGTGTCCGGATGCCCCTTGTCCGCCAATTTTATCCTTAGGGGATCGGTGAACATGGTCTGGACTTTGCATTTTATTGCATCTTCAGGATCAGAAAGATCGATGGTGTTATTATAACTTTTGCTCATTTTCCTGCCGTCCAGGCCCAGCAAACGGGGAGTCTTGGTCAGGATCGCCTCCGGGTCGGGAAATACGTTTTTTCCATACAAACTGTTAAAACGCCGTCCGATCTCTCTGGTCAACTCCAAATGCGGCAGTTGGTCTTCTCCCACCGGGACCTTTTCCGCCTTGTAGAGCAGGATATCGGCTGCCTGCAGGACCGGATAGCCGAGAAAACCATAGGTATTCAAGTCCCGGGTCTTTACCTCGCGCATCTGCTCTTTATAGGTAGGGCAGCGCTCTAACCAGCCCAAAGGCGTGATACAGGAGAACATCGCGTACAAGTCCAGGTGCTCCTGCACTTCCGACTGCACAAAAAGCACCGCCTTCTGCGGGTCGATCCCCACGCTCAGCCAATCTATCACATTATCGACGATATACCCCGGCATATTGCGCGGATTCTCATACTCCCCCATGAGCGCGTGCCAGTCGGCAGACATAAAATAACATTCGTATTCTTCCTGCAGACTGACCCAGTTATCCAGGGTCCCGGCCAAATGGCCGAGATGCAGTTTACCGGTAGGCCGCATTCCGCTGAGGATCCGTTTTTTCATAGAGTCTATTCGTTCTTTTCCACGTCGGCGAGGGTGCGCGCGATCTTCTTTATTTCATACGCTTCGATAGTGTCACCCTCAAGAATAGCGTCAAAGTTTTTAATAGACATGCCGCACTCGAATCCTTCTTCCACCTCGCGGACGTCGTCTTTAAACCGCTTGAGCGAAGAAAGGCCTCCTTCATAGATCTGCTGGCCGTTCCTCGTGATCTTGATCTGATTGCTGCGCACGATCCGGCCTTTGCTTACCATGCATCCGGCAATGACGCCGGAGGTAGAAAGCCGGAAAACTTTTTTCACTTCGGCTTTTCCCAGAAAGACCTTTTTCAATTTCGGTTCAAGCATCCCCTCCAGCGCGGCTTTTATTTCATTGGTCAATTCATAGATGATATTATATATTTGTATATCCTGGCCTTCTTTCAAAGCCAGTGCTTTTGCCGCATCGTCGGCTTCGATATTAAATCCGATAATAAGCGCCTCGGAAGCCAACCCCAGCATGACATCGGAAATATTGATATTCCCTATTCCTTCATGGATTATCTCTATCTTGATGCCCGGAACACTGATGCCCCCCAGAATATCTTTGATGGCCTCGAGGGACCCCTGCGCGTCGGCTTTCATGATCAGCTTAAGCTCTTTCAGTTTCCCTTCTTTTATCTGGGAATAGAGATCTTCCAATCCCAGCCTTTTCACCGGTTTGACTTGCAGGTCCCGTTCAGATTCCTGCCTCTTTAAAGCCAGTTCCTTGGCTATTTTCTCTTCTTCAATGGCAAAGAACTGTTCCCCGGCTTCAGGAACTCCCGAGATCCCCAGGACTTCCACGGGAAGAGACGGCCCGGCTTCGGTGATACTGTGCCCGCGGTCATTGAACATCGCCCGTATTTTGCCGAAATATTTTCCCACAATGATATTGGCATTCAACCGCAGGGTACCGCTCTGGACGAGAAATGTGGCCACCGGCCCTTTATTCCGAACCATCTTGGCTTCCAAGACGACTCCGTTAGCCGGACGATTAGGATTGGATTTTAACTCCAGCATTTCCGCTTCCAGAAGGAGCATCTCCAGCAAAGTATCGATCCCTTCACCGGTCTTTGCCGATACCGGAACGGTAATAGTCTTACCTCCCCAATCCTCCGAGGCAAGGTTAAGCTCGGCAAGCTGTTTCTTTACCCGGTTCAGATCTGCCTGCTGTTTGTCTATCTTGTTGATCGCCACCACGATCGCTACACCCGCGGCCCGCGCGTGATCCACCGCTTCTCTGGTCTGAGGCATGATCCCGTCATCGGCGGCCACCACCAGGACGACGATGTCCGTGGCTTTCGCGCCCCGCGCGCGCATGGCGGTAAAAGCCTCATGGCCGGGAGTGTCCAAAAAAGTGACCTCTCCGTGCGGAACGGCTATGCGGTAAGCGCCGATATGCTGCGTGATCCCTCCAAATTCACTGTCCACAACCTTGCTTTTCCGGATCGCGTCTAATAACGATGTTTTACCGTGATCGACGTGCCCCATCAAGGTAACAATAGGCGCGCGCGCGGCCAGTTCTTCGGGTTTATCCTCCTGTTTGTGCGCGATTAAAGCCAGATCCTCTTCATTCGGAGCCTCTTTAACCTTAAACCCGTATTTCGCGCAAATTCTATTCGCCGCAGCCTCATCAACGGCCTGGTTGATCGTAGCCATAACGCCCATACTCATGAGCATTTTTATAAGTATCGACGGTTTTTCCTGCAGTTTAACCGCCAGATCCTTGAGCACCACCGGAAACTTCAATTCCAGTTCCTTTGCTTCGGGAATGACAACAGGCGCTGTAACCGGAGCAACGGCAGGAGGAGAACTAACGGGAATTTTTTCCTCTTTGGCCGCCGGACTTACCACAGGGGTTTCCGGGACGTTAGCCGACGGGGACCGGCCAACCGGCGGCGAAATAATAACCGGTTTTTCCTGAAGTTTCTCGGTTTTCACAGCCACGGCGGGACTCGCCGTTTCCGGTTTTCCCGGCATTGCCGCAGGCGCGGCACGTTTCGGCGCCTGCTGAGCAGGCGGCACCGGCAGAACAACAGCTTTAGGGGCCTTCCCCGGAACAACAGTCTCGGCGTTTTTAGTGATATCGGTCTTTTTCCTGGCCCTGGCAGCCTTGTGCGCGGCAGGTTCTTTCTTAGGAATCACCGGCACGACTTCTTCCCGTTTCGCGTGTACGTGTTTAGCAACCCGTACTTCCTTGATCGGCTTCTCTTTCAATACGGCCGTTTTCTTCTCTACCGCCACTTTTACTATCTTAGCCTTGGGAGTTTTCTCAACCGTTGTTTTTTTTACGCTTTTTGTTTTATCTTTTTTTGCTTCAGTCATAGGTTTTAGTCCTTTGAGTTTACGTTCGAAAATAACGAACCTAACGATATTGCCTCTTCGATTTCCTAATCATCTACCGCTTTCTTGGCTGCCTCCTTTATCTTCTCCGCCCTCTTCTCACCGATCCCTTTGATCTTAACGATATCCAGGATATCCGCGTTGACAATATCCTCGGCGGTCTTAAAACCCGCGTCTTTCAGGCAAGCTCCTGTTTTTTCCCCAACCCCCTTGATGTCTTCTATCATTACCGCGGTTTTCTTTCCCTGTTCTTCCGCCGCTTTTCCCTTCGGCTTTTTGGAAACCCTCTTTTTCTTTTCCACAACCACTTCCGGGGCTACAGCCGCCTCTTTCGGGGTTTCAGCGGCCGGTTTCGGCGCTAAAAGACTTTCGATGTCCGCTTTCACGACGGCAGCCTTTGTCCTCACGTCTAATTCCCATCCGACGAGTTTGGAAGCAAGACGGACATTTTGGCCGTGTTTTCCGATGGCTAAAGAAAGCTGATCATCGGCAACGATCACCTCCGCCTTTCTCTTATCTTTGTCCAGCCGGATCTCGGAGACTTCCGCGGGCAGCAGCGAGGCTTTGATATATTCTTTCATATCCTCATTATACCGCACAATATCTATCTTCTCTCCCTGCAGTTCATTGACGATATTTTTAACCCGGTTCCCGCGCATGCCCACGCACGCCCCCACGGAATCAACCCGTTCATTCCTCGAGCAAACCGCGATCTTGGTGCGTTCCCCGGCCTCGCGCGCGATAGCCTTGATCTCCACGGTACCATCATAGATCTCGGGGACCTCAAGCTCAAAAAACTCCTTAACCAAATTCGGATGCCTGCGGGAAAGGATTATCTGCGGCCCCTTAGTCTCCTTTTTAACCTCCAGTACATACGCCCGGATGCGCTGGCCCTGCTTGAATTCTTCTTTAGAAGACTGCTCCCGTTTCAAAAGTACCCCTTCGGATTTTCCCAGGAGGTCAACCACAATATTCCCCTTATCAAAACGGTACACCGTTCCGCTGACGATCTCCCCGACTTTGGCCTGGAACTCGTTAAAGATCACGTCTTTCTCCGCTTCCCGGATCTTCTGGATAATGACCTGCCGCGCGGTCGAGGCGGCGATACGCCCGAAATCGATGGAATCGATCTCTTTCTCGTTAATATACGCGTGTATCTTCCCGTTAGCCGGATCAAGCACGACTTTTAGCTCTTCATCAGGCTTCACATCGACTACTTTTTTCGTAGCGCTCAACAACGCGCTCTCGATCGCCTTGACTAAGATATCTTTTTTAATGCCTTTTTCACGTTCTATCTGCTCAATGATCGCCATTAATTCTTCGCTCATATCGAACCTCTTCTTTGCTCATGAAGCATTCCCGCGAGCTTCATCATGATTGTTATTTTATTATTTGTTTGCCTCTCGCTATTTTTTCCAGAGGTACTTCCGGCGACCCCGCGTCGGTCTCAATAACAAGAGAATCCTCTTTCACTTCCCGTACTATCCCCTCTATTTCAATTTTGCCCGCCACCGCCTCGCGCAGGAACAAACGCATCCGCCTGTTCAGACAACGCGCAAAATCCTGTTTTACCGTAAGCGGCCGGTCCAGGCCCGGCGAACAAACCTCAAGGACATACCGTTCGCGTATGCTGTCGCGTTCTTCCAGCGTCCTGCCGATCTGACTGTTCAAAACCGCGCACTCGCCCAGGGTAATGCCGCCTTCCGGCCTGTCGGCCACTATCCTCAAGACCAACCCGCTGCTTTCATACCGGCAGATCAATTCGATAAGTTCAAGCCCCTGTTCTTTAAGATATCCCCGGATGACCGGGTCCACTTCTTTGATCAGTTCTTCTTTCAACATGGTTTATAGTTTCTCCAATATCGCCTGCGGCGTACCGCTTATTTTCTCATTGGTGCGCCGGTTCTTCAGTTCCACCAGGCCCTTATTCAGGAATTCCTTGCCGACTATTATCTGGAACGGGATCCCGGTGAGGTCCGCGTCCTTGAATTTCACCCCCGCGCGTTCATCACGGTCATCCAGGAGGACTTCAATCCCCCGCGCGGTTAACGCATCATACAAAACCCGGGACTCAGACCAGATCTTATCCGCAGTCACATCCAGCGGAAGAATGATCACTTTGAACGGGCATATTTCTTCCGGCCAGAGTATCCCGTTGGCATCATTATTCTGCTCTATAACCGTGGGGATAAGCCGGGACACGCCGATACCGTAACATCCCATGATCACCGGCTTGGGATTATTATCCGAATCCACGAAATTCGCTTCCAGCGCGGCGCTGTATTTTGTCCCCAGCTTAAAAATATGCCCCACTTCGATGGTATTCGTCTTTTTCAGGGCATCACCGCATTTCGAACAGGATTCATGCGTATCCTCCTTATACGGACGGGCAGTGCCGCACCGTTCACAGGCAAAGACAACATCTTCTCCGTTGGAAGCGGGAGCCATAAATTCATGGGAAACCTTTCCTCCCATTACCCCCGAATCCGCTTCCACCGCGTAATATTTCAATCCGCACCGTTTCATGATCTTCCCGTACGCCGCATACATCGCCTGGTAATTTTTCTCGAGCCCGGCCTCGTCGCGGTCAAAACTGTAGCAATCCTTCATGATGAATTCGCACCCCCGGATCAATCCGAACCTCGGCCGAAGCTCATCCCGGAATTTAGCCTGGATCTGATACAGCAAAAGCGGCAAATGCTTATACGACGATACAAAAGCTTTGACCAGGTCCGTAATCACCTCTTCATGGGTCGGCCCGAGGCAGATATTCCTCCCCCGCCGGTCCACAAAACGGATCATCACCTCGCCGATATCTTTATCGCGCCCTGAACGTATCCACAGATCCTGAGACTGCAAAGCCGGCAGTAATAATTCGCTCGCGCCCGCGGCATTCATTTCCTGCCGGATAATAGCCTCGATCTTATTCAATACCCGCAGGCCCAACGGCAGAAAAATATACACTCCCGCCATATGCATACGGATGAGCCCCGCGCGCAGCATGAGCTGATGGCTGACGGTATCCGCCTCCTGAGGAGTTTCGCGTAATGTTGGGATGAAGACTTTGGTCCAGTACATTATTGCCTTTCCTCCGGTGATCCTAAAGATTGAAATCCTAATTCCTAAGCCTTAATGTCTAATTAATTTCTAATTCCGAATTAAACATTTTTACATTAGGAATTAATTAAGCATTAGGATTTAGTAATTAGACATTAATTAATCAATTCATTCAATAAAACTTTAATGCACCTATCGACCGGCACCCTTTTGACTGCTTTGCCTTTCTTGAATAACATCCCCCGGCCTCTGCCGAAAGCTATTCCCGCGTCCGCGTGTTTCGCCTCTCCGGGGCCGTTGACCTCGCATCCCATCAAGGCTACCGTTAACGGTTTCTTTCGCCGCATATCAATTAATGCTTTTTCAAAGTCTTTCACTATCCGGACCAAATCAACCTGGCACCTGCCGCAGGTAGGGCAACTGATGATCTGAGGGCCAAAACTACGCAGGCCGAGAGATTCGAGTATCGCGAAAGCGGCCTTCACTTCCTCCCACGGTTCATCGGTCAGAGACACCCTTATTGTATCACCAATACCCCGCAATAGTAAAGCTCCAATTGCAATACTCGATTTTATGGCTCCCTGGAACGGCAGTCCCGTGGCAGTAACACCCAGATGGAACGGATAATCGCATACCGAGGCCATAGCGCTGTAGGCATCTATGGTATCGCGTATATTCGAAGCTTTCAACGAGATCACCGTGTCATAAAAACCCATCCCCTCCAGTATCCGGAGATATTCCCTGCATTTATTGACCATCCCCGTTACCGGACTGCCTTTCCCTCCCACCGATCCGGAATTAAGCCCTACGCGAATAGGGATGCGCGCGCGTTTGCAGGAAGAAACCACTTCCCGGATCTGCGCTTTTTTATGTATATTTCCCGGATTCAGCCTTATTTTATCCGCCCCGTTTTCGATCGCCGCCAAAGCGAGCTTCCAGTTAAAATGGATATCGGCGACAAGAGGCATACCGGTCATTTCTTTAATCTTACGAATAGCCCGGGCATCGTCCGAGTCCTTTACCGCCACGCGAATGATCTCACAACCCGCCTTTTCCAATTCGCGAAGCTGCGCCGCCGCACGCTCGATATCGGATGTCTTCGTTTTAAGCATGGACTGAACAACAACAGGATTCCCCCCGCCAATCGGGACACCGCCTACTTTTACAACTCTAGTTTTTCTTCTCTTAATCATCTTTTTACTAAAACTTATGCACTCATGCACCTATGCACTAATCTCCTACTTCACAAACAACTTGTGTAACTTATCAAACACCCCCAGCCTGACCAGGTCATTATAGAACACGAACACGGTAAGGGTGATCAAAAGGGTAACACCTGCCTGAAAAAAAACCTTTTCGCTTCTCTGGCTCAGCCCTCTTCCGCGTATTTTCTCGACAAGCAGTAAAAAGATATACCCGCCGTCTAAAGCGGGCAAAGGAAGCATGTTAAAAACCGCCAGGCTGATACTTAAAACCGCCATCACATTGATCACCGCGCCCAGCCCGACTTTTACCGCTTTGGCGGTAATATCGAATATCCCCAGCGGGCCGGTCATGGAAGAGCGAAAAGACATCTTGCCGGTAACCACCCGCCACAACGCTTTATAAATAAGCCCGGTTGCATCCAGGCTCTTCCGCACAGCCAGCGGCATCGACTCGAAAAAACCGTGCCGCACGTTTATCGATGCTTCGGCGGGGCTGATGCCGATGAGCCCTATCTTCACTTTTTGCGAAAAAGCATCGGTCACCTCTTCTGCTTTCACCCGGACGTCGAAAACATAATCTTTCCCCGCCCGTTGTACAGCCAACTTCACGGTATCGCCCCCGGATTTTTTATAAACAGCTTCCTGCAGTTCATCAAAAAAACGGAGTTTTTTTCCGTCAATACCGACAATGGCGTCACCGGCCCGGATCCCCGCCTGTTGAGCGCCATACCCCTCTTTCACCGTCCCGACGTTCGCGAGCAGCCGGGGATATCCCATCATAAATACCAGCCAGAGGCAAAAGATACCCAGGAGATAATTCAAACACACGCCGGAAAACAAGACCACAAAACGCCGCCACACCGGTTTGGTCATGAATTCATCGGCCCCCCCCTGACACTCCCCGGCGTTCTCCCCGGTCAGTTTCACAAATCCGCCGAAAGGAATAACGCACAGAGTAAACTCGGTTTCTTTTCCCTTCCGGGAATAAAGCCGCGGGCCGAACCCGATAGAAAACCGCTCAACTTTGACCCCCATTTTCCTGGCGGCTATAAAATGCCCGAATTCATGCACAACGATGAGGATGCTTAAAATTAGTATATAGACAATAACCGACATATATGTTTTCCTTTCGTCTTGTTATCTGCAACTTCCACTTCAAAATTCACAACTTCGCAAGAGCTTCCCGCGCTTTAATGCGCGCCCAGGCATCGGCTTGAAAAATATCTTCCAGGACGGGCCGCGCGGTATTCCGATGTTTATCGACCACCTTCCCGATAACTTTGGGAATATCGACAAAAGACAGATCCCCTCTCAGGAATTCTTCAACGCAGATTTCGTTTGCCGCATTCAAAACACAGGGAAGAGTCCCTCCGGCCCGGGCCGCCTGGTATGCCAGATCAAGGCAGGGAAATTTAACGGTATCCGGCTTATGAAAATGCAGCGCTTTTAACTTGAAAAAATCGACTCCCGGCAGGCGATTCTGCAGGCGTTGAGGATACGTCAGCGCGTATTGAATGGGGATACGCATATCGGTCGCCGATAACTGCGCCATAATGACCCCGTCGATAAATTCAACCATGGAATGAATAATCGCTTCCGGATGGATGAGAACTTTAACCGCATCCGCCGGCACTCCAAACAGGTATATCGCTTCCAGCAATTCAAACCCTTTGTTCATCAGGGTCGCGGAATCCACGGTTATTTTTTTCCCCATCTTCCAGCGCGGATGCCGTAAAACCTGCTTCACCGTAATATGCCCGAGATCCTCCCGGGAGACCTCCCGCAGCGGCCCGCCGGAAGCAGTCAAAAGTATCTTTTTTACGGTGCCCCCTTTCCCGGCGCAGATACACTGCCAGATAGCCGACTGTTCGCTGTCAATGGGAATAATACGAACACCGGATTTCGCGGCCGCGCGCATCACCAGCGGGCCGGCCATAACCAATGCCTCTTTATTAGCCAGGGCGATCGTTTTCCCCTGTTCTACGGCGGTCAATAACGGCGCGAGTGCCGCCGATCCGCTGATCGCTACCACTACCAGATCAACTCCGGGATCAACGCATAATTCCTTCAATCCCTCTTTCCCGGCAAGCAAACGCATCCCCGCGGCACGATAAGAGATCCCCGGGGCCTGCCTTCCCGTAAGACAGACTATTTTCGGTTTAAATTCGTTGATCTGCTTTTCCAGCATCTTGACATTCGAATGCGCGCTTAATCCGACAACCCGCAGCGTATCCGGATGCCGCCTTACTACATCCAAAGCGTTCTGCCCGATAGAACCGGTAGAACCGAGAATAACGATATTTTTCATGATCGGACCCCGACTACATATCTATATATTTGAGAACGATATTGATATAAAAATAATACACCGGAGCGGTAAACAACAAACTGTCTATAATATCCAGAACCCCGCCCATCCCCGGGATAGTATCGGCCGAATCTTTCACCCGGCAGTCCCGTTTCATCAACGATTCCGAAAGGTCTCCCAACTGGCCCAATATGCCTAAAAAAAACCCCACCCATGCCAGGTGAAGATACCCGAACGGCAGGAAAGGCTTACAGGCAACCGCCCCGCCGATACTGAAAAGCAAGCCCCCCAGCGCCCCTTCCACCGATTTTTTTGGGCTGATAAGCGGAACCAAGGGGAGCTTCCCGAAACGCGAGCCGACCAGAAACCCGCCCACATCTCCCAATTTAGTAATGATCAAAACACTGGCCAAAAAAGCGGTCCCGTTCGGCAGAACCCTGATCCTCACTATGAAACTGAACAACCAGGCCACATAGAGTATCCCGAAAATAGTCGTGGAAATCCCCACAACAACGCCGGTATTTTCCCTGCGTTTCAACTGCATGATAATGAGAAAAAGCAGGACCAGCACCACAAAAAATAATTCCCATTTTCTGGTCAGCTCGAAATGCCACATTATGGAAAGCGGTATGAGCGAACCGACCGCGATGCCGAAATATTTATATAAACTGATGCCTTTATGCTCAAGCATGCCGAAGAATTCGATGAGCCCCAGCACCGTACAAGCGAATATCAACAGATTAAATACCCACGTCTGAAACACCGCGGCGATCACTACGGCAATCAGTACCACCGAACTGAATATTCTTTTCGCTAACATAGTCTCAATTGGTAATTGATTTTGTAATCCGTAAATCGTAATTAGTAAAAGGAAGGCGAAATAAAACAATTTTTATTATTACGCATTACCAATTACCATTTACGAATTACGAATATTCAACCTATGCCGCCGAAACGCCGCTGTCTTTTCTGAAAATCACGCAGCACCCGCGCCAAATCCTCTTTTTTGAACTCCGGCCAGTATTTATCGTAAAAGTAAAATTCCGCGTATGAAAGCTGCCAGAGAAGAAAGTTACTCAGCCGCATTTCACCGCTGGTGCGTATCAGGATATCCGGATCGGGAAGTTCCGCCGTATATAAATATCCGGAGAACATCCGTTCGTCAAGGTCTTCGATCCCGATACTCCCCTCCCTGACTGAAGCAGCAAACCGGCGCGCCGCGTCCATGATCTCCTGCCGGGCGCCGTAATTGACCGCCAGTATCAGTATAAGGCCGGTATTGTGCGCGGTCTTCGTTTCCAACGCCCGCATTTTTGAAAGGATACCCCCGGACAAACGGCCGGTCCCTCCGATAAACCTGACCCTGATATTATTTTCAATCAGCCGGTTTACCTGCCGCTCCAGGAAATTATTAAAGAGCTTCATCAGGATAGCCACCTCGGCGCCGGGCCTCGTCCAGTTCTCATTGGAAAAAGCAAACAGCGTCAACACCTGTATCCCCAAATCATCCGCGGCCTGAATGATCTCTTCCGCCCGCTTGACTCCCTGCCGGTGGCCTTCGGCGCGCATAAAACCCCGTTCGGCGGCCCACCGTCCGTTACCGTCCATGATTATAGCGACATGCCGGGGAATAGTTTTCAGTTCCATGTGCTCATTTACCGTATCAAAAAAAAGGGTTCAGATTATGAGAGGCGCGAGGTTAAGGATCCCCTCGGAGCCCGCCTTAACCTGAACCCGTTCACGGGCCTACTGATGGGCCCGGTAATCCAGTTCCGGAAATATATTATCCTTGTACTCGATATCAACGAGCCACTCCATATCAAGGACATTCGACTTGATATCTTCGTAAAGGCGTGTAAACCGAATAAGATGGTCTTTGGTGCGGCGGATTGCGTAACTGGTATGCGTGCCTGTTCCCATGATAAACGCCCAATCGGAGCTTTGCGCAAGCAATAATTCCCGAAGAGCCTGATTCAAAGCCCTCTTGAGCATACCCTCCGCGTGGGGAAAACCCCTGACCAGTTCGGTCATCCGTTCGGAAGCGATATGCAAATGACGATAGATCCAGTCATTCGATCCCTGCAGCCACATTTCGTTATACCCCTTCCAACCCCAGCTGGACATGGACGGAGTAATGACCTGGTTGCGGGGATTTTCCGCCAGGTATTCCGACGGAGTTATCAACCCGACGGTTTTCTGATCAAACGCCATTTTCCGGAATAAAAAATCAAGCCACATCGGCCCCTCATACCACCAGTGGCCGTATAATTCCGTATCGTAGGGGGAAACAATGATCGGTTTTTTCTGCAAAAGGTCATATAAATATTCAACCTGCTTTTCACGGTTGAACATAAAATTACCCGCATGATCGGCCGCCCGTTCCCGCGCCCACTCAGGTTCATACGGCTGTTTCTCGTCCGATGTGCCGGTGATACGGTAGTATTTCACCCCCGTACTGATCCTGACTCCGTCGGGATGTATGTAGGGTTTTATATAATCGAACTCGAGGTCAAAACCTATATCGCGGTAAAACTCCCGGTAATTATAATCGCCGGGATATCCTTCGACCGAAGACCAAACCTGCTTGGAAGATTCCAGATCCCGGCCGAAACAGGCAACCCCGGTTCCCTTGCAGTATACCGGCGCGAAAACACCGTACTTGGGACGGGGAGTGCCGTGCAGGACACCGTGGGTGTCCGTGAAAAAATACCGTATGCCGGCCTCTTTCAGGAATTCGTCGTGGCCGGGGGCAAAACCGCACTCAGGCAGCCAGATACCGCGCGGTTTCCTTCCGAAAACGCTCTCATAATGGCCGGCCGCCACCCGTATCTGGGCCCGCACGGATTCTTTACTGGCGTCCATGAGAGGAAAAAAACCGTGGGTCGCCCCGCAGGTGACAATCTCGATCTTGCCCATATCCTGAAGATTCTTGAACGCGGTAACGATATTGCGTTTATACCGCTCGAATATCTCTCGCGCCTTGCAAAAATTATTCAGGTACATGATCGCCAGTTTCTGGAATTGCGGCTGCCAGGCGGTCCGTTCTATCTCTTTATGGGAAAGCTCGATCAGCCTGTTGATGTGCTTGAGATAGCGCTCCTGGAGAAGCGGATCACATAACATGGAAATCAGCGTGGGTGTCATAGACATGGTTATCCGGAAGTCGATCTTATCTTCCACCAGTTTCTCGAAAACGCTCAGCAAGGGAAGATAAGTCTCCGTGATCGCTTCATACAGCCAGTCTTCCTCTAAGAAATCCTCGTGTTCAGGATGCCGGACATACGGCAAATGACTATGCAGAACTATACAGAGGTATCCTTTTCTCATACCGCTCCTTTAGTAAATTCTTTCAACATTTTTTCTTCACGTTTCGTATCACGGGAAACCGTTGGAGTAATGGCGCGTTCTTCCACTTGATCAAACGATACCGCTTTGCAGGGAATGACCTGTTTCCCGTCGGGAAGAGCGAAACGCATCGTAAACGTCCCGTCCGGCCTGAGCTTTATGGGCTTGCCCTGGACAGTCACGGAAGCATTGGGTTCGGTCGCCCCGTATACGATCAACTCGCAATCGAGCACGAACCAGAAATTCCGGTCTTTCGGAAGGCGTTTTTTCACCGGGCTGGCCGCGGAAGTAATGCCGGGAGAAGCCAGAACACCCGAGAACAATGCTCTTTTCATCCGTTCCTGCCAAGCCTTGCCCACGGGAGAACTTTGCCCGAAACCGAAACCCATTCCATACAACCGCCCGAACATTTCATCGGGGATCATCCATTCTTCGTCGGTAATATGCGAGGGGCCGTCGGAAGGAGTATGCACGATATTAGAACGCAGAATAGTGACAAATTCACCGTTAGACAATTTCAAACCGTAATCAACGCACCATGAACGATTCGGGCCGCCGGTATCGATATACCAGCTGGTGGCCTCATGGTGGATATCGATATCGAAATACCTGTTCGCGTTGCTGCCGTTGAAATTAACGTTTGTCACATCATAGACCCGCAGGGTCTTCTTGGCGGAATGGAACGCGTCCTTCAAAGCCTGTTTCACCCGTTCAAAAGTCCCCTTGGAAACTTCCCAAAATGTGTACAACCACCAGGGGTCGCGGACATTCAGCACCATTTTATCTTTACCGTACGCGCCGGGTAATTCCTGAGGCAAGGGCCGGGCCACTTTCATAGACCCGGGATAGGAAAATTTCGCCCGCTCCACCGTTATCTCTTGTGTCCCGATAAATTCTTTTTTGGTTACCGTTTCCGCCTGAGGCGGATTTTTTTTGTTTGCCGCTGCGCGCGGCGCGCGCCGTTTTTCGGCAGGCTTGCGCTGTCCAACAGCGGGCCTCTTCTTTTCTTTAATGATCTTTTTTATCTTATCCTTTACTCTGCGTAACATGGCCATTGCGCACCTCCTTAATAACCCCATACCGTACCGCGGGGTTTCCAATCTATCATCGTGTGCCCGGCTTATCCGCCGCTGCCGGCAGCGGTAATGCGGTGAGCCGTCTTTCCAGCGCTGCTTTTTCCAGGGATATTATCTTCAATTCTTCTTTCAGATTTTCGTTTACCGCCTGCAATTCAGCCGCTGTCTTTTCGGCAGAAACGCGCGAAACCTTTTCCGTTTCCAGCGATTTCAACGCGGCATCCAGTTTCTCTTCGATAGACCTCCTGCCGTTGGTCAGTTCTTTGGCTCTTTGTTCCAAATCCCAACGCAGGGCCTTTTCCGCGAAAAAAGCGGATTTTTCCTTCCGCGCGCCGGCATAAATATTCAAACCAACCACAAACAAAAAAACACACGCAATCGCCAAAACAAAAATAATTATGTTCTTATTCCGCTCTCCCATACCGGCTGCCCCACTCATTTCAGAATATCTACCGGCTGTTCGGAAAACTTCCCGGCATCCGGCTGCTGTATCCCCGTATGGCTCTTATTAAAATCCGGCAAGATCACTATTTCCACCCTGCGGTTCAACTGACTGCCCTCTTTTGTTCCGTTGGCGGCCACCGGCCGATATTCCCCGAATGCGGATACCGATAAGCGGAACGGTTCAATACCGCATTTATCGATCAAATAATGCAAAATGCCCAAGGCCCGCGCGGCTGACAATTCCCAGTTAGATTTCCAGGATGAGTATTTGATCGGCTGATCATCGGTATGGCCTTCGATACCGATCTTTGACTGTGCTACGCCTTTCAGGACCTCCGCTACCTTATCCAAAGCCGGATACGATTCCGGCCTCAATTTCGCATTACCGGAATCGAATAATATATCCGCTATAAAAGAAATCACCAGCCCCTTTTCCATCATCTTCAGCTTAACCTGGTTATCGTTTATCTCCCGGGATAAACGATCTTCCAACAAAGCCTTTGCCCGGATTAATTCCTGATTTTCCTGCGAAAGTTTTTCAATTTTCTCAATCACCGGACGGCTGATATTCTGCGCTGTACCGGCGCATCCGGCGCACACGGCGATAATCGAAAACACACACAAAACCCTTATTATCTTCATATCCATCCACCCCCATAAACAGTGAGAACTTCTTTAAAATCAAAGAGTTAAAATCTAAATTTAAAAAGTTACTATAACACACCTCAAAACCTAAGTCAAGGGATTTATAAGACAAATCCCCCTCAACGGAACATAGTCTCTTCTCTCGATGAACCGACTGAAACAATGGATATCCTAACTTCCAACAAATCTTCAAGGTAAGCGATATAATTCCGGGCATTGGCCGGCAGATCCTTATATCGTTTGATCTTCACGATATCTTCCTGCCAACCCGGTAATTCTTTATACACCGGTTTTGCTTTTTTCAACACTTCAAAATCCCGGGGAAACTCGTCAAACCGCTTCCCTTTATACGTATAGGCAACCGCAACAGAGACCGTCTTAAGGCCGCTCAACACGTCCAGCTTGGTCAAGGCAAGCTTTGATATCCCATTCACGAGTATCGCTTCACGGACCAAAACGCCGTCAAACCAACCGCACCTGCGCGGCCTTCCGGTCGTAGCGCCGAATTCACTGCCTTTTTCACGCATAAATTTTCCGAAAGCGGCCGGGAATTCGGAAGGGAACGGCCCTTCTCCCACGCGGGTAGTGTAAGCCTTAGCGACTCCCACGATCATATCTATATCAACCGGAGAAACTCCTGTCCCGATGCAGCTGCCCCCCGCAGCGGCGGAGGAAGAAGTAACAAACGGATAGGTGCCGAAATCAATATCCAGGAATGTCCCCTGAGCCCCTTCAAAAAGGATCTCTTTTTTTTTCCTGTTCGCTTCGTGCAAAAGCGAAATGATATTCGAAATATACGGTTTCAGGAACACACCATACCGCACATACTCTTCATACAGCGGCTTATACGCAAAGCCCGGGTGATCATACACTTTCCTGCATATCTCATTTTTCTCATCCAGGGTATCCTGCAGCTTATCCCTGAAAACCCGCGGATTCAAAAGGTCTACCATACGGATCCCGCAGCGGTTGACTTTATCGGCATAACAGGGGCCGATACCGCGCCGGGTGGTCCCGATCTTCTTGTTTTTGATCCGTTTCTTTTCCCGAAGTTCATCCAAAACCTTATGATACGGGAATATTACATGGGCAAGCGGAGAGATCTTCAAACGGCCGCCGGCGGAAATGCCCGCCCGGGCAAGCCCCTGTATCTCTTGTATCAGAGAAGCCGGATCGACGGTAACACCGTTGCCGATGCAGCAAATCTTCCCGGGATGTAATATTCCCGACGGGATAAGGTGGAAGATATGCTCTTTTCCGTCAACCACCACCGTATGCCCGGCATTGCTCCCGCCCTGATAACGGACGATATAATCCGCTTTTTCGGACAAAATGTCGATGATCTTCCCCTTGCCTTCATCTCCCCATTGCGCGCCGACTAAAACTGTATTCGACATAGATTTATATAGTAATAGTAAAAGTTACTGTTGGTTAAATGAAAATAGAAAATAGAAAATCGAAATTAGACCGCAATCGAGCATCATTCTTCTATTTTCGATTCTCGATTGCTCGGTGCGCTGTTTAAAAGATATCGCAGCGCACTACGGTTCCATGGTAAATATCCGGCGGGCCAGGTCGGGATATTTCGCGATGAATTTCAATTCCTCATCCACCAGCGGTTTCTGGTTATGAACGTTCGCGTACCGGACAAGCTCCAGTATTTCAGTAGCCTGTTTCTCATCCCCAAAAGCGACTTCCAGCTTATCATACACGTTCCGGAAACCTTTGATGCCGGAATATTCTCCGACCGTGATCTTGCGCCCGGTCTCGATAACTTCCGCTTCCCCCCTGCCCAATTCCTCGTAATCATACAGCTCATAATTACGCCTGTCTTTCAGCGCGCCGTCGGCATGGATCCCGGATTCATGCGCGAAGGCATTCGCCCCCACTCCCGGCTGATTGATGGGAATGGGGATGCCGAAGGCATAGGAGGCATATTTACAAATACGCCATGCCACTTTCAGGTTCACCCGCTCGTCCAGCGAGTATTTATCTTTTACCTGGCTGCTGTATTTCAAAGCCAGGATCACCGCCACCAGGTCCGCGTTGCCCGCGCGTTCTCCCATGCCGTTGACGCACGTGTTGATATAACTGTCAAATCCCGCGTCATTGGCGGCCATGGCGCCGCATATCGAGTTCGCCACCACCAACCCCAGGTCATTATGGCAATGCACCTCGATAGGCAGGCGAACCGCCTCGGCCAGGGTCTTGATCCGTTCGTAAATACTGAACGGCGAATCGCAGCCGAGCGTGTCGCAATACCTGATCCGGTGCGCGCCCGCTTCTTTTGCCGCCAGAGAGAACCTGATAAGATACTCCAGGTTCGTGCGCGAGGCGTCTTCCGCGTTCACGCCGATCGACTCCGCGCCGTGCTTCAAAGCCTCATGGACCGCTTCGCCCATTTCTTTTATGATCGAATCGTGGTCAAGCTTCCCCTTGAATTTATGCAGGATCATCTGATCCGACGTGGAAATGGAAAGGTTCACATGCTTTAATTTAGGGGCCAGCTTGAACGACTGTTTCACATCATCCCGGGTGGCGCGCAGCCACCCGCTCAGCCGCAGGGAAAATCCGGCGCGCTCGGCCAGTTCCAGGTTCGCGTTCAGATAGTTCGTCTCATGACGGGTAAGGGGAAAACCGAATTCGGACTGGAAAACGCCTATTTCATTGCAGTAATAATTGATCATCGTCTTCTGCAATTTTGAAAGGCAGATACGGGATGTCTGAACCCCGTCCCGGTTTGTCACGTCGATCAAATAGATCTTTGGTTTATTCATAAAAACCTCCGTTAACGAAAAAACTCCGTTTTATTTTTTCTTACCGATTATCTTCAGCAGTTCTTCTTTATCCGGCGCGCCCCGGGAAGCGAATATTTCCTGGTTATCCTTGAGGTACGCAGGGCCGAACATAACCTGCAAATCACGGTTCAACTTGATGTTCTCCCTCAAAAGCGCCGCGCCTTCAGTACCGTGCGCGCACGTTTTTATTTTTCCGGTATCCATGTTCCCGGTACAATCCTCCCACCAGGAACTCTGGCATTTACCGGCACGGCAAATCAAATAATCCTGGAAATTCTGCGGGTAGTATTTCTGGACGCAGGCGCACCGCAGGTATTCCTCCACTTCGGGTGTTCCTTTCGCGGCCTCAAACCCTTCTCCCTGTTCGGAAGCCAGAAAATGCACAACCGGATTGTAGTCCTTCAGCAAAGACAAGACAGCGGCGGCGCTGGGATCGAATAAACTGATGAACAGGTCCAGCTTGCCTTTCACCTTTTCCCGGTCCGCGTAAAAAGAGATACCGCCCACACCGGGTTTCAGTATATACCGCGTGTCATGCAATTCAAATTTATCCTTTATGCCCTCAAAGGCATCTTCATTCTCGATCTCTTTATCGAATACATACAGCGGCAGAGTGCCGACGCCCGCCTGCTGCATGACCGCCCGGGCTTTTTTACCCGGGAAATCCGTATAGGACACCGCTACCCCGGGAAAATACTTCGATAGAAAATTAACGCCGCTCTCGACGCTTTTCTTGCAGGTCGCACAGTCCCGGGGGCGGATAACCTCAAGAGATATTTTTTTCTCCGGGGCAAAAACACACCGGGAAGCGCTGCTGCCGGCATTCACGCACAAGCCGGAAGATCCGTTTTGGGTACAGGTATAATCATAAAAACACTTGGGGAGGACCGCCTCCATTTCAGGATCAGCGGCGACCTTATCCGATAAACGGCATTGCTCCGCTTTCACATCCAGTATTTTTTTATCTTTCAAGACAACCACGGCCTTGGATATCTTCCGCGCCTGCCGGTCACACCGCAGAAAAAATAGCCCCGGGCCCATTTTTCTGGCCGGTTCCTTATCATACGAACCATAACCGCCGATGAGTATATCGACACCGGGTATATCGATCTGCAGCCGCTGATCCTCAGTCTCACCCAAATGGCTGAGCAGGATAACCACATCAACCTGTTGGCCCCTGAGCTCCCGTACATACCGGCTGATCGCCGACTTCGGGTCGGAGATCTTAAAATCCGGGGCCTTTTGCGCCGCCTGCAACGGGGTTACCCCCAGAATACCGATCTTTATTCCCGCGATCTCTTTGATCACATACGGCTGGATAAAACCCGGGAGCTTGACCGGCGGTACTCCCGGATAACTTTTAGGCGCGATGTTACAGGAAAGAATAACCGGATCTCCCGGACGGATATTTTCGGCCAGGAATTGTTCTCCGAAATTAAACTCATCGTCTCCCAATGCCAAAGCATCGTAGCGCATCAACGCAATCGCCTTAAGGTTGATACGTGTCCGTTCCATATCCAGCTGCGCATTCTGGGAATAATCGTCAAGCATCCCTCCCGCGGTAAAACCGCCCGAATCCAAAAGAAGGACATTCTGATTCTTCTGCCGTTCTTCCTTGATAAATGTGGCGCGCCGGCTGATCCCGCCGTCCGGTTCGATCGGACAGGCACAGGGATAGATCATGGCATGGGTATCGCCGGTGTACAAGAGGGTAATCTCCTCGGCATTGGCCGGGACACGAATGACAAATGTCAAAATCGAAATGACAAATGAAATTAAAAATTCAAATGACAAAACACAAAACCAAGGTTTTGACATTCGGTATTCGACATTTGGATTAATTTTGACATTTGAATTTTGACATTTAAACTTATTTTTCATAGTCTTATCACTTTCGCTGAAAGGATATTTTCGAGTTTTTTTATTTTTTCCAGAAGCTCGGAGGAAACCACACTGTCCACATTCAGGATGCTCACCGCTTCTCCGCCGAGGGACTTGCGGCCGAAAGTCATTGAAGCGATATTGATATCATGCTTGCCGAACAATGAGCCCAGGTTGCCGATGATCCCGGGTTTATCCAGATTCCGGATGACCACCATTTCACCGGCGGGAGTGGACTCGACATAATAATCGTCTATCTTGACGATGCGGGGCTGTTTATTGGCCGACAACGTCCCGCAAACCTGCCTGGTACCTTTATCCGTTTTAACCTGCAGTTTGACCAACGTAACAAATTCATCTTCCTTCGAAGACTTGGATTCCCTGATCCCGATGCCCCGTTCCTTGGCCAGGCTTTTGGAGTTGACAAAATTGACCGTTTCTTTCAATATCGGTTCGAGCATCCCTTTGGTCAGCGCCATAGTCAGCGGCGTGAGGTCATACTTGGTGATCTCCCCGCTGTACACGATATCGACATTCTCAAACCGGCCTTCCACCAACTGGCTGGTAAATCTCCCCAGATTCTCGGAAAGCCTGATATACGGTTCCAAAACTTTAAAAACTTCCCCTTCCACGGAAGGATAATTCGCGGCGTTGCGTATGCCCCTGCCCAGCAGGGCGTCGCGCACGATCTCGGCCACTTCTATCGCGACATTGACCTGCGCTTCTTCAGTAGATGCGCCCAAATGAGGGGTCAAGATCACGTTGTCCATTTTGATCAGTTCGTTAGCGGGATCCGGCGGTTCTTTTTCAAAGACATCGATAGCCGCGCCCGCCACTTTTCCTTCTTTGACCGCTTCCACCAGCGCCGCTTCGTCAATGATACCGCCCCGCGCGCAGTTAACCACGCGCACTCCCTTTTTCATGCGCGCGAATTCCTTGGTGGATATGAAATGCCTGGTCTCCTCGGTGAGCGGCGTATGCACGGTGATATAATCCGCGTTCTCCAGCAATTCCGGCACTTCCACGACCTCTATCCCCAGGCTTTCGGCGACTTCCCGGGAAAGGAACGGGTCGAACGCAAGCACCCGCATACCGAACGAAAAGGCGTGTTTCGCGACTTCTTTTCCGATCCTTCCCAATCCGACGATACCCAGGGTCTTGCCGTATAATTCGACGCCCATGAATTTCGAACGTTTCCATTCTCCTTTTTTCATGGACGCATTCGCCTGCGGAATATTCCGCGAAAGCGACAGGATCATGCTCATGGTATGTTCAGCCGTGGAGATGGTGTTGCCGGCCGGGGTATTCATGACAATGATCCCTTTCTGCGTGGCCGCCTCAAGGTCCACATTATCCAATCCCACGCCCGCCCTGCCGACGACCCGCAGTTTTTTCGCCGCGGCAATGACCTCTTTGGTCACCTTCGTGGCGCTGCGCACGATCAACGCGTCGTATTCGGCGATAGCGGTTTTCAAATCGTCGGGTTTTAGATCTGTTCTGACATCGACCTGAAAATCACTCACCGTTTTCAATATCTTCAGGCCTTCATCCGACAAAGGATCACTGACAAGAATCTTAACCATAGAAACCTCCCTGAGTCGTAATTATTTGAGAAATACTTCCTCCGCCGCTTTCACTCCCGCGCCCAGGGGAAACGTATACCCCATCTGCGCGAGAACCTTCTCAAAACAGGAAATGCCGGCGATAATATCGAATTCTTCAATATACCCCATATGAGCGATCCTGACCAGCTTGCCCTTTAACGCATCCTGGCCGCCGGCGATAGTCACGCCGTAGGTATCGCGCATAGTCTTCACCAGTTTATCCCCGTCCAGCCCGTCGGGAAGTTTCACCGCGGTAACCGCATCGGAAGCGGCATCCGGCGCCAGCAGTTTCAAGCCCAGTGCCGCCATCGCCGCGCGGACGGCATCAGCCATCTTCTTATGCCGGATAAAAATCTTCTCCATGGTGTCCTGCTTCATGATCCGCAGAGCCTCGTTCAAAGCGATTATCAGCGTAATAGCCGGCGTATATGCGGTATCCGTCTTATCCAGCGCTTTCTTGGCCTTGATAAGGTCAAAATAATACCGCGGGCATTTCGCACCGGCGGCCAGCTTCCAGGCCTTCGCGCTCACCGAGAGGAACCCCAGCCCCGGAGGCAGCATAAGCCCTTTCTGTGAACCGGAGATCACCACGTCGCAAGACCATTCATCGGCCGCGATCGGAATAGCTCCCAGGCCGCTGATAGCATCGACCACCAGCACTGCCGCCGTATCCTTTACCACGCCGCCGATAGCCCGGATATCATGCGTGACGCCGGTTGACGTTTCGCATAAGGTGGTAAAGACCGCCTTGATCTTGTTCCCCGAAGCTTTTATTGTGGCCGCGATATCCGCGGGATCAACCGCTTTTCCCCAGGGCACCCGTATCACTTCACAGGTGATCCCGTAGGCTTTGCATATCTCCGTCCAACGCTCTCCGAATTTACCCGCTTCCACGGTTATGACCGTATCCCCGGGAGAAAGCAGATTCACCACCGCCGATTCCATGGCGCCCGTCCCGGAAGACGCGAGTATAAAAACATCGTTAGCGGTCTGGAAAACATACTTCAGCCCCTCTTCCGCTTCTTTCAGTTCCGCCTGGAACTGCGGCGTACGATGATGGATGATCGGCCGTGCCATTGCCTCGCACACCTGAGGCGGCAGCGGCGTCGGTCCCGGTGTCAGTAAATAATTTTTTCTCATAGTAACCCTCGCTTAGTTGACAGGTTAATGCCGGTTAACGATTATTAATGCCGGTTAATGAAATATCTGGACCCCCGATAAAATACTGTAATTCATTCTCATTCACAGCAGCCCGCATTAACTTTCTTTAACCTCCCTTAACCCTCATTAACTTTTTTCTTTCTTCTTCCCTATAACTTCATCGACTAACCCGTATTCTTTCGCTTCCTCAGCCGACATGAAATAATCCCGGTCCGTATCAGCGGCGATCTTTTCCACGGATTTCCCGGTATGGCCGGCCAGTATAGTATTGATCTTGTCCCGGAGTTTAAGTATCTCCTGGGCATGGCGGGCGATATCTTCCGCCGCTCCCTGCACCCCGCCCCAGGGCTGGTGGATCATGATGCGGGAATTAGGCAGGGAAAAACGCTTCCCCTTGGTGCCCGCGGCCATCAGGATCGCTCCCATGCTTGCCGCCTGCCCCACGCAATAGGTAGCCACGTCGGGCTTGACGAACTGTATGGTGTCATAGATGGCAAGGCCGGCAGTTACCGAACCGCCGGGAGAATTGATATACAGATTGATATCCTTGGCGGCGTCTTCCATCTGTAAAAAAAGCATCTGGGCGATCACCAGGTCGGCGACCGTATCGTCGATCGGCGTCCCGATAAAAACGATGCGGTCTTTCAGCAAACGGGAATAAATATCATACGCCCGCTCAAACCCGCGCGCCGTCTGTTCGACTACCATCGGAACCAGGTATTGATTTTTAATCTCAGCCATAACAGCCTCCTTGCTTAGTATCGTTCTTAATCCACCAGTTCCCAATTCGCTTCCTTGAATAAAAATTCCATAACTTTATTGGACATATGGTCGTCATCGGGGATGTTCTCCCGTTTGGCGATCTCCGCGAAGATCAAATAGGTCTGCACCTGTTTCCGGGCATCAGGTTCCAGGTCCTTGTACAGGTTTTTTTCTTCCTCCAGCAGTTTTTCACGCGGGACCCCTTTCAAGGCGAGATCCAGCTCCGTCTGTTTGACGAGTTCCTGCAGGCGTTTGCTGACCAGCGACGGCGGGAGCTTGACATCGAGCCCTTTGGACAGATGTTCGAGGATCTGCTGTTCGGCCTGCTGGCGATTCTGGGTATCTTTCTGGGAAAGGATCCTCCGTTCAAGGACCTTTTCCAGTTCAGCCAGGCCGGGATATCCCATGCTCCGGGCAAAGGCATCGTCGAGAGTATCGATCCTGCGCATCTCTTTCAAAGAATCCAGGCTGCGTTTTACCTCATCGGGGGCCACCGCCACTTTTTTGTAATGAATGGTAAGCCCTTTATAATTTTTGAGATCTATCTCCGGCCGTACCTCGACCTGCGCCTTAAAAGAAACCGCGGTCCTGTCCAGCTTCACATCCGAGACTTCCAGCAGGGCAACCGCCTGCAAACCTTCGTGCTTGATCGCCTCGTCGCACAGTTCGGGGATCAGATCCTGCAGAACAAGTTCATTAGCCTGTGAGGAAAATTTCTTTTCCAGCACGTCTCGGGGAATATGCCCGGGACGAAAACCCTTCACCTTAACTTTATTGTTAAGGTCCTTAAAAGCCTCATCGAATTTATTCTTAATGACGTCCCCGTTCGCCTCGATGCTTATTTCCCGTTTGGTGTTGTCGACCTTCTTGACTTCTGATTTCATGGTACGTTCCCTTTCTATTGAATCCGTAATTCGTAAACGGTAAATCGTAATTCGTAATCAATACGGAACGTTTTATACAACACATTCCTCTTAAATTACGCTTTACGAATTACGCTTTACGGATTACGAATTCAGGTTGTGTGCTTTTTCTACTCAATAGCCATTTCACAAGAAACTATGATTTTTACATCCTGAATTTTTCGCCCAAATAGATCTCTTTTGCCCTTGGGTTGTTGATCAGTTCTTCCGCGGTGCCGGAGATCAGGATATTTCCGTCCGCGATCAAATAAGCCCTGTCTGTTATAGAAAGGGTTTCCCGGACATTATGGTCGGTAAGCAGGATCCCCAGGCCCTTGCGTTTCAGCCCCTTTATTATTTCCTGCGCCTCATTCACGATAATAGGATCTATCCCGGAAAACGGTTCATCAAGCAAAATAAAAGAAGGATTGGTCACTAAAGCGCGGGTTATTTCGAGCCTCCGCCGTTCACCGCCGGAAAGCGTGTACGCTTTGTGCTTCGCCAGGTGCGCGATCTTAAGCTCTTCCAAAAGGCTGTTCAGCCTCTTCTTTCTCTGCGAATAATGCAGCGGCAGTGTTTCCAGGATAGCCATAATATTCTCCTCGACGGTAAGCTTCCTGAAAATAGAAGTCTCCTGGGACAAATATCCGACGCCGTAATGCGACCGTTTATGTATAGGCAAATAGGTGATATCATGGTTATCGAAAACGATCTTTCCCCGGTTCGGGGAAACGATCCCCACGATCATATAAAATGTGGTGGTCTTTCCCGCCCCGTTGGGGCCGAGGAGCCCGACGATCTCTCCCCGCTTGACCAGGATATCGACGTTATTCACCACCGTTCTTCCGCCGTAAGACTTATATAATCCCTGTGCTTCTAAAAGGTGCATTATTCTCTCCTCTAATCGTTGCCCTATCTCGGGAGCGGCCTGCCTAACGCCGCATCAATCGCCCGGGAACGGTCATCAAAATCAGAAGCGGTATTCCCCAACTGTTGTTTCCCGGAGGCCACCGCGTCAAGGCTCTGCGCGACCGCCTGTGCCTTCTTTTGGGGGTCGTTTTTTACAAGAGGGGCGGTATCCGCGGATTCCGGAGGCTTCGAAACAGGGATTGCCGGTAATCCGCCGGTCACATTTTTCGAGGTATACAATACCAGCCGGGGCTTGCCGGAAAGCGTGATCTTTCTGGTTAACGAAGAATAAACCGCTTCATCGCTGTAAGAAACATTCTCGCCTCTGACAATACTGACATTCCCGCGCGCCACTATCCTGTCTATCTGATTCCCCATCATCTCCGAGCCGGGCCCGGGACTTCGAGGTTTCGCCTCCTTGTTCCTGGAAAAATACACATCCATGGTATCGCTTTTAATGGTGGAATCCTTCATATCCACGATAACGTTATTCTTAAAAACAGCCATGTTGTTTTGATAATCGACCTCCAGCGGGCCATCGCAGGTGATCACGATCTCTTGAGGGCCGTCCTCTTTTTTTTTCTCGACAGCGGGGCTGTCAATCTTGACCACCACGTCTTTTTCAAGATTGACCCGGTTCAGATTCGGCCTGCCCGTTGCTCCAACCGACGTAGCGGTCATATTGCTGCGTTCTATATTGACGATATCCCTGGTATCCAGCAGCTGGCTCTTCCGGTCCCAGTTCAAAGAATCGGTGGTCATTCTGGTGCCGGATGCGGTGGTTACGATCACGTTATCTTCGAGGTGCACGGTATCTTTCAATTTATCGAAATCGCCCTTATCCGCGGTCAGTTTTATTTCGTCGTTCACGGTGTAAAAATTTCCTTCGATACTATTGAGCTTGATCAATTCATCATTGGTTATATCCGCCGATTTTCCCGCCAGGTCCCAGTCTTTTTTCCCTTTCTCGCCGAACCCGGAAATAGAAAAATCCCTGATCTGCTGCTGCGCCTCTTGATTTTTACCGCCGCCCTGTGAATACGCATCCCTGCCGGCGGACATAAAGCCGAATACGGATACGCTCAGAATCAAAAGGGTTCTAAAAATCATAGGCTTTCACGGCCTCCTGCCATTTATCCTGCGCTTTAAGGATTATTTCAATGACTTCCCGCACCGCGCCCCTGCCCCCTTTTTTGGAAGTGATGTAAACCGCCGCCTCTTTTATTTCGGCACAGGCATTGGAAACCGCGACCGGAAAACCGGCCCGCCGCAGCATGCACAAATCCACCAGGTCATCGCCGATAAAACATATCTCTTCTTTCGCGATGCCGTATTTCTTGACAAGAGCTTCCAAGACCACGCTTTTGGGAGATATATCCGCGAACACGGCCTCAACCTGCATATCGCGCGCGCGCGGGCGGATAGCGCGGGAATTCTTGGCGGTAATAAGTATGACGGGTATCCCGGCTTTTTTCATAAGATATACCCCCAACCCGTCATGGACATCAAAAAATTTAGAATCCCTCCCCCGGGAGTCGTAAATAATCCTCCCGTCGGTAAGCACTCCGTCCACATCCAGGAGCAGCATCTTGACCCGTTTCGCTTTCTCTAAAACAGCCGCATCCATAGTAGTAACCTTATACTTAGTGTGTAAGTGCGCAAGTGTATAGATAGTTTTAAGTGTGTAAGTAAAAAAGGGAATACTCAATTTTCCTTACACACTTTACACTTACAAACTTACACACTACTTAATCTCCCTTCAAACACACTTTACACTTAAACCAAGCCCGCTTTCAACAGATCCTGCACATCCAGCAAACCTATTGGGCGCCTGTTCTTATCAACCACAGGAACCTCATCTATCTTTTTTTCCTGCAGCACATGCATGGCTTCCGCCGCCAGTTTATCCGCGGTGATCACCAGGGGATCTTTGGTCATTACTTCCCTGACCTTGCGCCGGAGTAAATCCGGATCGCTCTCGATATGCCGGCGCAGATCCCCGTCCGTAAAAATACCGGTCAGCCTGCCGCCGGCATCCACGATAGCAGCGGATCCCGCGCGCGACCTGGTGATCGCAAGCAAAACCTCGGAAACGGTCTTGTCCCCGCTTACCACGGCGTTATCCTTACCGGTACGCATCAGGTCTTCGACCTTCAACAGCAGCCGTTTTCCCAGCGCTCCGCCGGGATGAAAAAAAGCGAAATCCTTTTTGTCAAACCCCTTCAGCTCCAGCAGGCAGACTGCCAGCGCGTCGGTCATCGCCAGGATCGCGGTCGTGGAAGCGGTAGGAGCCAACCCCAGCGGACACGCCTCTTTTTTTACCGACACATCCAGCACGATATCGCTGTGGCGGGCAAGAATGGAATCGCTGTTCGCAGTCATTCCGACGATCCCGGAACCGATTTTTTTCACCAACGGCAGCAGTTGGCGCAATTCTTCGCTGTTACCGCTGGTGGAAATGATGACCACCGAATCATCGGCAACCACTCTTCCCAAATCCCCGTGCACCGCCTCCGCGGAATGCAGGAACAGGCTGGGAGTACCGGTTGAAGCAAGGGTCGCGGAAAATTTCCGGGCGATAATCCCGGTCTTGCCCATGCCGCAAACCACCACCCTGCCTTTTGTTTTTGCCAACAGGTCCAATGTCCGCAAAAAATTATCCGAAATACGAGGCTTCAGAGCAAGTATCGCCTGTGCCTCGATGTCCAAAACTTCTTTCGCCCGTTCCAGGGGATTCTTTTTCATAATCAAACCTCCAACGCCGACTCGATCTTCATGACCTGGGCCAGAAGCGTTTCCAGTTGTTCCGGATCGATCATGTTCGGCCCGTCACACAGAGCCTTATCGGGATTCTCATGGACTTCGAGGAACAATCCATCGCATCCGAAGGCCGCCGCCGCGCGCGAAAGACCGGCGACGAATTCACGCTGGCCGCCGGAGGAGGTCCCTTTACCGCCGGGCAGCTGCACGCTGTGTGTGGCGTCATAGACAACCGGATACCCGGACTCCCGCATGATCGCCAGGCCCCTGAAATCGGTAACCAGGTTGTTGTACCCGAAGCTCACCCCCCGTTCGGTAATGATAATCGATCTGTTCCCCGCCGATTCCGCTTTTTTGATAATAGGCAGTATATCCCAAGGCGCCAGGAACTGCCCCTTCTTGATATTGACCACACGTCCGGATCTGGCGGCGGCCAGCACGATATCGGTCTGCCGGCAGAGGAACGCGGGGATCTGGATCACATCCAGCACTTCCCGCGCGACGGCGATATCGTAGGCGCAATGCACGTCGCTCAAGACGGGGAACCCGTATTTCCTTTTGATCTTTTTCAAAACAGCGAGGCCTTTTTTCAGACCCGGGCCGCGGAAAGAACCCACGGACATCCTGTTCGCTTTGTCAAAACTCGATTTAAAAATCAACGGGATGCCGGCCTTTCCGGCGATATCTTTTATTTTTCCGGCAATGCGCATGCAACTCTCTTCGGACTCGATCACGCACGGGCCGGCGATAAGCACCAGGGGACTCCCCCCTCCCATGGTCACTGAACCGATCTTTATTTTTTTCATATTCGGTTTAATGTCTAATTCCTAAATCCTAATTTCTAATTAATGCCTAATGCGAAAATGTCTAATTCGAAATTAAAGCATTCGGAATTCATTAGGCATTAGAACTTGGACATTAGGATTTAACGTTACCACTATCCTTCCTATCCGGTCCCTGCGACAAATAGTCCTTCAGTTTCTCCAGGTCATCCGGAGTATCGACTCCGATAGTGTCGAATTTCGTCTCTATCACTTTTATACGGTATCCTTCTTTCAAAACCCGCAGCTGCTCGAGGCACTCGATCTTTTCCAGGTCCGAGACCGCCAGGTTCTTATAGGTAAAAAGAAAATCCTTGGTATACCCGTACAACCCGATGTGCTTATAATATACCGGCGACTGCACTTCGGAATTGGAGGCGTGGAACGGGATGGGCGCCCGTGAAAAATACAGGGCGAATTCATTCTTATCCACCACCACTTTCACCACATGCGGGTCATTGATCAACGACGGGTCCTCTATTTTCTTGATGACCGTCGCCATAGACAGGGAATCATCGTTCAACAGCGTCTGGGCGACGCGGTCGATCATGGTCGGGTGGATGAGCGGCTCGTCTCCCTGGATATTCACCACCACCTTGACGTCCAGGGGATTCACGACTTCTACGATCCTGTCGGTACCGGAGATATGCCCTTTCGCGGTCATTACCACGCGCGCCCCGAATTCTTTGGCGGCGTTAAAGACCTGTTCGTCATCGCAGGCAATGATCAGATCATCCAATACCAGGGACTGCTTCGCCCGCTCCCACACATGCTGCAGCATGGGTTTACCGTTGATATCCGCCAGGACTTTTCCTGCGAACCGGGTTGATGAATACCGTGCCGGAATTACGCCGATTACGTCCATTGCTCCTCTTTCCGGCGGGCTGCCCCGCCTGTTAAGCGTTCATGCGTTCGATCAATTCTTTTCTCGTCGTCACGGCGGTGCCGATCTTGCCGACCACGATACCGGCGGCGAAATTCGCGATGTACGCAGCTTCCCGTTTCCCGGCCCCGCTGCAGATACCCATGGTGAACGCCGAGATTACCGTATCCCCCGCGCCGGATACGTCAAATACCTCCTGGGCAACCGTGGGAATATGCGTATGCCGGCCGTCTTTTTCGAAAAGGCACATGCCCTGTTCCCCCAGCGTAACCAGGAGAGAATCCAAATGCAGGTATTTCATGATATGTTCGGCCGCCCGGTCGACATCCGTATCGGTAAATAACCGGTATTCGTTCAATTTAAACTCGTTGGTGGTATCTTTGATCTTCAGATTCTTTATCGCGTTCTCCAGCTCTTTCCGGTTGGGAGTGATCGTGGTCGCGCCGCGGTAGAACTGGAAATGCTCCTCTTTCGGATCGACGGTAATATACTTCCCGGCGGCATGGACCAGGGAAACAACCTCGCTCACCAATTCCTTATTGATAACGCCTTTTCCGTAATCCTCGATGATAACGGCATCGAACGAACGGAGATTCTTCCCGAGAAAACCGAGGATCTTCCGGTTCGCCTGCCGGGGCAGGGATTCCGCGTGTTCCCAGTCTAAGCGCACCACCTGCTGATGCCCGGCGATAATACGCGTTTTAACGGTCGTGTAGCGCCCGGGATCGACAAAAATACCGCCGGTGCCGATCTTCCTTTTTTTCAGTTCGGAAAACAGGGCCTGCGCGTTCTTGTCTTTCCCGACCACCCCTACCAGGCACACCGTGCCGTCAAAAGACTTGATATTATACGCCACATTGGCCGCGCCGCCCGGAACATGGGTGCGTTTCTTGGCCCAGACCACCGGTACCGGGGCCTCCGGGGATATCCTGTCCACGGTGCCCCAGATATACTCATCCAGGATGAGATCACCGAGAACCAGTATTCTCGCTTTATTGAACCGCCCTACGATTTCTTTAAGATTTTTCATACGCGCAAGAAAATCGCTTCACACGAACCGTTCAGCGATAACTTCCTTGCCGGCAGGCAAACCAGCCAGCGATTCCATAAAAAAAATAACATATAACTTTATCACAAAAAATAATTTTAATCAACTTGAAAAATACGTCCTTACACCTGCAGCTGCTGGTTCACGCACAACCGTTTATATACGCCGTTTTTGGCGAAAAGTTCATCATGGCGCCCCTGCTCCACGATGATGCCGTCTTCCAGGACAATAATCTTGTGGGCGTTTTTTATGGTGGAAAGACGGTGCGCGACCGCTAAAACCGTACGTCCTTCGATAAGCTTGTTCAGCGCCTCTTGTACGATACGCTCCGACTCGGTATCCAGTTGGGAAGTAGCTTCATCGAGAATAAGAATGGGCGGATTCTTAAGCAATGCCCGCGCGATAGCGATACGCTGGCGCTCTCCCCCGGAAAGCTTGACGCCCCGGTCACCGATCAGAGTATCATACCCCGCGGGGAGCCGTTTGATAAATTCATCGGCATAGGCCATTGCCGCGGCGGCTTTTATCTCCGGCTTGCTTGCGCCGGATTTACCGTAAGCGATATTTGCCTGTATGGTATCGTTAAACAGGATGGTCTCCTGGGTGACGATACCGATCAGCCTGCGCAGGGAGACGATGCTTGCTTCTTTGATATCAACATCATCCAGCACTATCCTGCCGCGCACGGGGTCATAAAAACGGCATACCAGGTCCAGGAACGTTGATTTTCCCGATCCGCTGGGGCCCACGATCGCCAGCATCTGCCCTTTTTTCACATCTATGTTCACTCCTTTAAGAACCGGGTGTTCGCCGTAATTGAACCATACATTCTCTAATACGATCTTCTCTTTGAACGAAGGGATCTGAACCGCATCCGTTTTTTCCAGCACCGTCGGCTGAGTATCCAGGACTTCATAGATGCGCTCGCTTGCCGCCACTGCCTGCTGATTCAGGGAATTCACCTGGCTCAATTTCTTGAGCGGCCGGATCAAAGAGAACAATGACCCCAGGAACAGGCCGAAAACACCGAAAGAGATCTTGCCGTCGATCACATCCTGCCCGACCCAGGCCAGGATAAAAACACCGAGCAAAACCCCCACAAACTCCGTGGCCGGGCTTAACAAAAGCATACGTTTGGTCGCCCGCATAGCCAGCTTGAAATAACTCTGGTTATGCACTCTGAATCTCTCTATTTCATGCCGTTCCATGGAAAATGCCTTTACGATCCTGATACCGCTGATGGTCTCAACCAGGAGAGAATTGATATCCGCCATTTTTTCCTGCGAATGCCGGGAGATCTTGCGCAGTACCCTCCCTACTTTTACGATCGGGATAACAACCAGCGGGATCATTACCAAAGCGCTCAGCGCCAGTTTCCAATGGATGTAGAAAATAGTACAAGTGAATATGACAACCAGGAACGACTGGTAAACCAGGTCGGTGACCCCGTACGAAAGGGCGTTCTCCACCACTTTCACGTCATTGGTGATGCGTGAAATAAGCTCTCCGGCGCGTTTCTTGCTGAAATACTCCAGGGAAAGGCCCTGGATCTTTTCATACAATAAAAACCGGATATCCCGTATGCAAAGCTGGCCGATCAACGACATGTAGTAGGAATAGAAAAAATTGAACACCCCCTTAAGAAAAAAAAGCACCGGGACGAACACGATCAGCATCTTCAGCAGATCCGTCTGTTTCAGGGAATTGAAATAGGCAACCACGGCACCGGCCGCCGGAGGCAGGGCAACCGGAAAGATAATACTACCGTTGTTCAGGACTTTATCGGAAACCGGCACAATCATGGCAATAGAGACCCAGTCGAAAACCGAAGAAACCGCCATAAAGAAAACGGCCATGCCGAGCAATCCGGAATGAGGTTTAAGGAACCTGACGAATTTAAAGTATTCTTTGAACATAGGCCAAAAGTGTAGTGTTTCGGATGTAGTGTTTTATAGGGAAATGCCCTCCTTCGCTGAAGCTACGGAGGGCTATCCCCCGAAGCTTTAGCGAAAGGGGATGAATCCAGACTGGGTTACAATCCGATAGATTATATCAAAGATATTGACTTTTTACAAGGTCTTTGTTAATATCGGTAAAGAAGGATAAACGCGGATAAAAAATATAAACACCAATATATATAGAAAGGGCCTCCCTTGGAAAATATAGGAAAAAAGGTCAAAGTAGCGGTTATCGGAACGGGTAAGCTGGGAGCGATCCATTCCCGGATATACGGCGAGATTCCGCAGGCAGATCTTATAGGCGTATGCGACATCAACCGGGAGCGGGCTGAGGAGGCCGCCGCTTCCTGCGGCGTTCGGGCGTTCACCGATTTCCGGGAATTATTCTCCCTGGTTGAAGCCGTCAGTATCGCCGTCCCCACCCGGCTGCATTACGCGGTGGCCCACGAATTCCTTAAACGGGGAAAACATGTCCTGGTGGAAAAACCGTTCACCTCCACCCTCCCGGAAGCCGGGCGGCTCATTCGTGAGGCGGCCCGGAACCGGTGTACCCTGCAGGTCGGCCATGTGGAACGATTTAACTCCGCTTTTACCGCCACTCAAAACCTTATCAAAAATCCCCTGTTCATCGAATGCCACCGGCTCAGCCCCTTTCCCAACCGTTCCATAGATGTCGGCGTAGTGCTTGACCTGATGATCCATGATATCGACATTGTCCAGGGATTGGTGAACGGCCCGCTCAAAAAAGTCGAAGCGGTAGGAGTAGAAGTACTCACGCCTTTTGAAGATATCGCCAATGCCAGGCTCACCTTCGAAACCGGCTGTATCTGCAACCTCACCGTAAGCCGGGTATCCGACGAATTGATGCGGAAAATCCGGATATTCCAGAAAAACACCTATATCTCCCTGGATTACCGGAAAGAAGAAGCTTTCATCTATACCAAAACTCCGACTGGGATTACCCGGGAATCCCTGCCTATAGAAAAAGAAGAACCCCTAAAAAAAGAACTTTCGTCTTTTCTGGACTGCGTGATCAAACGGCAGGCACCCATCGTAACGGGAGAGATCGCGCGAAACGCCCTTGCGGTAGCCCTACAGATACAAAAACAAATATGGAAGAACAAACCAAAGATATCCTGATCGTCGCCGGCGAGGCTTCCGGGGATATACACGCCGCGCACCTGGCGCAGGCACTGCATTCACTCATCCCTTCCCTGCGCTTCTTCGGGCCGGGCGGGAAAAAGATGGAACAGGAGAATGTGCGCCTGACGTTCAATATCGTCGAACTCGCCATAGTGGGCATCTGGGAAGCAGTTAAAAAATACGGAACGTTCAAACGTATTTTTAACGGCCTGCTGGCTGAGGTCGACCGGGTCAAACCCGCGGCGGCGATACTGGTCGACTACCCGGGGTTTAACCTGCGGCTTGCCGGTGAGCTGAAAAAGAGGAACATCCCGGTTATCTACTATATCAGCCCGCAGATCTGGGCCTGGGGGTGGGAACGGATCAAAACCATCCGGAAAACCATCAATCTTATGGTAGTGCTTTTTAAATTCGAAGAGGATTTGTATATAAAAAATAATGTCCCTGTTTTCTTTGCCGGCCATCCGCTGCTGGACAATATAAAAATAGGTCTTCCGAAAGAGGATTTCCGCCGGAAAAACGGCCTTGCTGCCGGCATAACCACCATCGCTCTCCTGCCCGGTTCACGGGATAAAGAAGTTACATCCCTTCTTCCGGTCATGATGGAAAGCGCGGGGATTATTTCTGAAAAATTAAAAGGAAATGTCCAGTTCATCCTTCTGCGTTCATCGAGCGTGCAGGAAGAAGTATTCAACACGATACTGAACGCGAGCCGTATCCCAATAAAAACAATCACCGATATGACCTATGACGGGCTGGCTGCCAGCGATTTCGCCCTGGTCGCATCGGGAACTGCCACGCTTGAGACCGCGCTTTTGAAAGTCCCTATGGCGATCCTGTATAAGACTTCTTTTCTTACCTGGGCATTCGGAAAACTGGCGCTCAAGATCCCCTATATCGGGCTGGTGAATGTGGTTAAGGGAGAAAAATTCATT
>JBAZGE010000012.1:0-41957 GCA_041653035.1 Candidatus Omnitrophota bacterium | reverse complement strand
TAATCGATTTTTCTGTGCATATATTTCAATCATCGGAGGTAAGGACAGAACACTGTTCTGTCCTTACGTATAAGTTTATCCTCGAAAACGTACCTATTGTACTATGTAATTATTCCGTCATAAACAACTATTTTTGTTTGGGTATTGCCGGGCAGATTGACCAATCGCCGAAACGCTCATTGATACGGTCCACTTCCAGGATAGAGGTAGAAAACAGGGGGTTTCCTGAAGAAACAAAAAACTTACTTCTGGCCGTAGCTTTTTTGCTTTAAGACAACCCGCAATTTCTCCAGGGCATCGGCGACTTCCTTAAACTCATCGTAGCTGCGGAAGCGGACTGCGGGTATCTCTTTGCCTTCGGCCAGGTTGTTGATATACTTCTGTATCCGGCAGAGAGGGCCGGCGACACGGTGGGAATACAAAAGCGACATCATAGCTACAAACGCAAGCGCCGCAATAATGCCGAATAATATCAAGCTCTTAAAAGCAGCCCACTGCTGTATGGCTTTAAAATAAGACGTTTGAATACTATCCTCCAGCGTAACCAGTTCCTTCAGCACTTTGCCCGTTTGCTCCAAGACCTCTTTAGCGTAGTTCTCTTTCTGCAGCCACAGCAAAGTCTCATCCACGCTCAGGTTGATCTCAAGGGTTTTTTTTAAAATCCTCGCCTTTTCTTTTTTAAAAATCAATTCTCCGCTGGCAAATATCAGATTGACGCAAAAAATGCTGATCAAGAAAGCGGGCAATACGCTCAAAGTTATATATTTGAATTGGCTGGAACAATGGACGAGATATTTCTTCCGTTTAAACATCAAACTCATTTTCATCTCCTTTGTGAAACATACGTAAGCCTTATTATAGTATAGTTCCGGCCATAATACAATACTTACCACTCTTTTAAAAATATGGTATACTAATAGGACACTATGAAGAACAATGCCTTTACCCCGTTAGAGAAAGCCACCGACTTTAGTCGGTGGTCTACCGATTTCTATGCTGACGGTGGTTTAATGCCACCGTCAGCGAAAACCGTTAGAGGACAAAGTTCTCTAACGGGGTTTACTTTTATAGAGATGTTTATTGTGATTATCCTGATCGGCATCCTTGCCGGGATAGTCGTGCCGAAGTTTGTGGAATTCCGGAATGAAGCGCGGATAGCCGCGGAAGAAGCAAGCGTCCATTCCATCCAGAGCGCGATCAAACTTTACAGCATCGACTCCGCGTTGAAAAACAGGAAGCCGTTCTATCCCGCTGTCCTTGACACCGCCGGCACGGGATACGCCACGCCGGACAACCCGTTATTCGGAGTCATCCTGCAAAACCCCATATCCGATAACCAATGGCGCAAAGAAAGCGATACTCTCTACAAAAGTTCTGCCGGAAATTCCTATACCTACGACCCCATCGCCGGGACTTTTAACCTAACCCCAACATCTCCTTAACCGTAAACCCGGATCTACGGCAGGCTTAAAAAACCGCCTCTTTTTTTAAGCAGCCCTTCTTCACACAAAGCATCCGCAATCGTATCGCATCTTTTTTTATCCGGACAAACCAGTTCATATAATTCGCATACCGGCAGACGCCGCCGGCTTAACAGGATTTTCAAGATCTTCCCGCGGATCTGCCGGACGGATCCTTCGAACTTCCCTTGTTTCGCATAATGACTGCTTTTCCGGGAAGGATTGGGAAATTCACTCTTCAGATAAACTCCGTAATCCATCAGCGCGTAATACCACTCCCGCGGTTTTTTACGGTCGAGCGTCTTCTCGATCCAGGGCAAAAGCCGGGTATCACTGACTTCTTTTTTGTCCCGAAAAAAGTGATGGATAAAAACACTGCGGATATTTGTTTCAATAAAAACCACCGGCTGATCGAACGCGAAGGCGCACACAGCTCCGGAAGTGGCTTCCCCTATCCCGGGCAAAGTCTTTAGGATTTCCCGCTCGCACGGGATACGTCCCCCATAATCGGTAACCACGCGTTCAGCGAGCCGTTTCAACAACAACGCCCTGCGGTTATACCCCAGCCCCTGCCATTCACTCAGGATATCCGCGAGCGAAGCCCGGGCAAGCGTTCGTATATCCGGAAAGACACGGGTGAACCCGGCGTATTTATCCAGAACCCGGGTGACCTGCGTCTGCTGAAGCATGACCTCAGAAACGAGAATATGGTAGGAATTGCGCGTATCACGCCACGGCATCTGCCTTTTGTGGCGGGCGTAATACGCGTAAATAATAGTGCGGAACTGCCTGACGGTCACGGGATGATATTACACCGTAACCAACTTGACCCGAGCGCTTTTGACTGTTTTTAACCGACGCTCAAAATCTTTGATCTCGGCCTTTGCGCCCACCAGTTCCAAGATGATCAAACCGGTATTCGAACATTTATCAAGCACCCCGTCGTGGATGCCCAGCCGCGTTTTGATTATACATCCAAAATCAGTGAGTATCTTCTGCGCCTTGACCGCTTCAGCGCGCCTGTTCTCAAGCGCAAAGATCACTAATGTTTTCTTGTGCATGGCTGCCTCCTGGCATGAAATACGGTTGATCTAACTGCTGACTGCTTTCTTTCTTCGAGAAGCTGTTTCACCAACAGGTCTGTCTCGGACTGAGTGAGTTCTCTTTCGTCAGAGAAGCAGGAAGCTACGACGGAAATATCGATCTTTTCATTCATACGCGCTGTCGCTTAACCTTACCATAATACTTCCTGCATCCGGGTATCGGCTTTCTGCATCCGCTGCATGCCTTTTTT
The DNA here is from genome assembly GCA_041653035.1 of Candidatus Omnitrophota bacterium. Taxonomy (GTDB): domain Bacteria; phylum Omnitrophota; class Gorgyraeia; order Gygaellales; family Profunditerraquicolaceae; genus JAQTZX01. The sequence goes on along the minus strand of JBAZGE010000012.1, from coordinate 39,203 downwards.
CACTTCTCCGGTAACCGGCTCCAGGTCCTTCCGCGCGCCCTTCGCGGAACCAGAAATAGTCTCGCAACCCGAAAGCAAACCCACGATAACATAAAAAACAATGCTCACGTATATTGTCTTATTGTATTTCAAATTTCTGAGAATGGAATATTCTGAATTCATTTTTAGCGGTGTCGTGGAACGTACACGTAATACGGTATCTGCCTGCTTCGGCCGGTTTGTACTTCTCTTCCGGCAGACAGAGAAGCCTGGTTTGATCCCACTCAAAATACCGGATATCTCCCGGGAACACATCCACGCCTTTCGGCTGAAGCACAAAAAAATCGACCCCCATGTCACAGCGGGAAAAACACGCCCCGCCGCAGCGCCATAACGGCTCAAACCTCAGCCAGGAACCGTTCTTGAGTTTTTCCACATATCCCCAGCCCGCGTCCTTACGGGAGTAATCCAGTTCTCCGGGAATGTTCCAGTCGTAATTCATTAAAACCCGGTCAGTGTTATTCCGGATGGTTATCTTGACCAGATCCCCCCGGTTATACACGCTCTTATCAACAAAGAGAGAAACTTCAAGGTTAGCCCTGATAATTATCTCTTTTTCAACACATGATTGTATACTGTTACAAGCCACGATCCGGTACTTACCCGGAGGCACTTGTTTTTTTATCTCCCGGCGTGCCGGATACCCTCCGCACTGCTCGGTAAGCTCAACATACGACTGCTGGTCCCAGGTGAATTTTTGGTCGATGTCCCCGTAATCATTGAAAAAAGCGTCCGGGCAGCGCTCCACCTCCACCTCCTTAACCACTCCCTTCCGGCAAAACTGATCGTACGCGCGGACCGTCCCTTTGGCGCAAGAATGCCGCAGACCGATTTTCTCCATCTGATCGTTCCAGATGGAGAACGGCGGGTAAATAACCGTGCCGTCGGCTTCTTTTGCGAGCATAATCCGGCCGCGGAGCGTAAATACAACCGGCTCTCCCGGATAATATTCCTCCTGGTCGGGAATGATCTCAAGCGCGCCGCTGCCGGCATGCGCGGGAAAAGAAACACATAATAAAATCCCCGCCGTACAAAGAAAAAAGATACTGATGCTATAACGCAAAACGCTCCTCATCGGCAATGGACAATGTCTCCGGCAAGGAATTTTTCCAGCAGGCCGGAATCCCCGCGGACCAACAATCCCCCGTCGCTGTCGATATCCACGGCTTCCCCCTCTACCTGTTCCTTATGCGAAACCACCCGCACTCTTCTCCCCAGAGTAATATTAAGATCTCTCCACGACTCCAGGATACGTTGGCTGCCGTTCCGTTTAAAAAATAAGTAATTATCTTCGATCCGGCGCAGGATCTCGCAGGCGACCGCTAAACGGCTGATTTCCTCTTTCCGGTGTTCGCGCAAAGAGGTAGAACCGGGATACAGCGATCTTTTGTCATTATTCACGTTCAGCCCCATTCCGATAATGATGAAAAAAACCTTATCCATTTCCGCGCTTATTTCCGTAAGGATCCCGCCCGCTTTTTTATTGTGTATAATGATATCATTGGGCCATTTGATCTGCGCGTCGATGCCGGTCGTGTTCCTCACCGCCTCGCAGATACTTACCGCGGCCAGGAGCGTCAAGATAGACGCCTCCCGGGGGGCGATCTCCGGGCGCAAGACAAGCGATAAATAAATCCCTTTATATTTCGGCGAGAACCAGTTCCTGCCCAGCCTTCCTTTCCCTTTTGTCTGAGTCTCCGCCACTACCAACGTACCCTCGGGAGCGTGCGCGGCAGCGTGTTGAAACGCGATCTCCATAGTAGAGACAAGCGTTTCGAAATACAGGATCTTTCGGCCCAGAACCTTGGTATCCAGCCGCAGTTGTATCTCAAAAGGGAAAAGCCGGTCAGGAGAAGCGACAACGCGATATCCCTGGTGGGGGAGAGCGGCGATATCATACCCGAGTTCTTTCAATTCATGGATGTGTTTCCACAACGCCTGGCGGGTTATACCTATCTGGTGGCTTATATCTTCGCCGGAGACATACCCTTCTTTCTTATAGAGGAATTCCAGGATCCTGTCCAACATAATGATTCCGGGAGATGGTTTGGAGAGGGTTAAGTAACGTTTTTATTTCTTAAACGACTGCAAAAAACGCTCGATCTCTTCCAGTCGCGCGGCTATGTGGTTTAACAATTCAAGGCTTTTTTCCTGGAATTCTTCCTGTCCCGCTATTTTCTGCCCGGTATTCCGCGCTAACCGGTGCGCATCCCTCCGGTACCGCAGCCTGCGCATGCCTTCGTTGATCTCATGTTCTTCATTCTCTATCAGGAAGTCTATGTATCCATGCAGCCGGTCCCGGTCTTCGACAAGACAAAAATCGGTAAAGAAAACTCCCACCCCGTAATACTTTATGGCATTTGATTCGCTGACCAGCGAACAGCGAAAAACATCCCCTTTACATTTGACCTCGCCGGCCAAAGAAAGGTCCTCGCTATAATGGGGGATCTCCAAGACCACTTCCACCTCCGTTCCGGTCGGTATCTGCCGGTCGACTTCGATGTAGGCGCCAAGGAAACTTATGTTCTCCGTCCTTGTAAAAATCTCCAGACCATTCTTCCCGGTGACTTTAATAGGAATGTTGGCTTTGAGACGTCGTTCTTTTCTTCTTTCGGCAGCCATTGAACGCTCCTTTGTGGATTGCGGAGCCCCTCGGACTAAAAACCAAGGCTCCCTCCCCGAAGCAGAAACGACCTTCCACAATCTTTCATCCCCGGTCTGAAGCCCGGAGATTTCTGCGGAGGGGATTAAAAATGCACTTCCATCGCGTGCGCCGGGCAGATCTTAATGCACAACTCGCAGGCTATACATTTATTATCGTAAAAGTGCACTTTTCTGGTGGTAGGGTCTGTCACCAACGCCTGAGTGGGACAAATAGGCACACACACGCCGCAATCGGTACATTTCGCTTCATTGCGAATTATGTCTTCGCTTAAAGACTGTATTTTGACTCCCGTCGACTGCAGGTATTCTACGCCCTTTTCGTAATTCTTATCGTCGCCGTTGAGCTCCAGGACCATGAGCCCTTCTTCCTGGGGAGTCACATAGGCCTTCAGGATATTAAACCGCAGATCATAATCCTTAACCAGTTTGTAAACGATCGGCTGTTCAACCAGCCGTTGGGGAAAATGCAATACTATTCTTTTCGATGTCATAGGAGAAACTCTCCAAGTAGCGTTATTATCGTTTAGTTCATTATTGTCGTTATTTTCGTTCAACCTGTCGAACGAAAATAACGGTATTAACGATACTAACGAAATTAACGAAATTTATACCGACACTACTTCTTTTACGCCCGGGACTGCCCGCTTAAGCATCTTTTCTATCCCCATCTTTAATGTCATCTGACTCATCGGACAGCAGCCGCAGGCTCCGGTAAGTTTTACTTTTACCACTCCGTCTTCGGTTACGTCTATCAACTCAACATTGCCGCCGTCAGCCGCCAGCGCGGCACGCACTTGTTCCAATGCTTTTTCAACCTGTTCTCTCATGACTTGCTCCTTTTTGACTTACACACTTTACACTTAAAACTTACACACTACTACGCCAGTCTCTCTTTTAACGGTTTGACGGTATAGCCAGATTCTACTCCCGGCAGGGACGCTACCGGCTCAGACAGCAAAAATTCACCTTTTTTGATCCAGGATTTCAATTCCTCGGAAATCTCTTTGGCTTTTGAATAGCTCGAAAGGGCTCCGGTAGGAACATCTTTGCCTTTAACCGTGATCCTGCCGGTTTTCAACTGTCCGTAATTCACTTCCCCTAATGAACCGGCGATCCCCTGCGGATAGGCATATCCGTAATCAACCACCTGCGAGTAGATCTCTTCATCCTTGACCGCGCAACTGCGCACGATCTCCTCGTTCAATACCGGGATGGGCACTCCTATGCCTACGCTCAGAGAAACCCCGTATCCGAGCATACTGACACCCCGCATCCATTGCGCTTTCATCTGTTTCAGGTCGCCGATAACTGCCAGCGTCCCGGCTCCCGAACAGGGAACGCCGTTATCCTTCCGGGGAGCAAGAGGATTATGCTGTGTGCCGTGCCAAGCCACGTATCCGATGCCTCCCCCCAAAAAAATCCTGGTCCCCACACCGATAGTCCGGTAATACGGATCTTTCAACAACGGAGACAACTGGCCCGCCGAGCAATAATTGGCGTTGCCCAAGTTTGGTTTGAGCGCGCCCATATAGGTATAGATCATCTTATCCGAAAGATTGACCGCCACGTTATAATTCTGATAACCGTTGCGCATATTAAAAAGCACCGCTTCGTTCAAGTCCCGCAGATTGATCAATGTATCCAGTTTTTTGCGCGGATAACAGTCGGTCCCGTACGCGGACGCTTCCAGGCGGACATCTTTGCCCTCCAGCAGTTCCTGAATGACATGCCCGCCGCCGTAGCGGAACTCGCCGGGATATACTTTATTTTTAGGGTCATCATCCGGGAGGGCAGTCGCGCCCAGGAAAACATCCACCGCGGCAAAACCGGTATATGCCGGGACATCATTGAGTTTGCATACCCCGCCGCCGATCTTCATCTTGGGTTTGGAGTGCCCGATGTTGAAGTAGGCGCCGGACGAACACATGGGGCCAAAAGTACCAGTGGTGACCACATCGACTTCCTGCGCGGCTTTCTTGGCGCCTTTTTTATCCACCAGGCCGATGATCTCTTCAGCGGTGACGACCACCACTTCGCCTTTTTTGATCTTCTGATTTATCTCCGCAATAGTCTTCATATAAACTTAATTATACCAGAGTCGGGGTATTAATTCAATACCAAACGGTAACCAGGCAGTTTCAAGCGGTCGATCTTTAATTTGCTTGGTTCGGTTACAAAAAAGATCGGCGGTTTTCCCGTACCCGGCGCGCTGACTTCACAATGCGGGGTGCCTTTGAGCATCACAAATATGGACGTCCGGCAGTCATTATATTCCATGCGTAAGAGTATAAAATCCCGTTCCGTCAACGCCGCGTTCCGGGCCTTCTTCTCTAAAACCGCGTGTTTATGCAGGCCCATCACCAGGTATAACGGTTTAAACACCCGGCTTTCCCCGTCAATGATGATGAATTCTTCATTATCCCCGTGCGAAGTCAACTTTATCCTGTTCAGGTCGTGCAGGCGGATGCAAATAAGCTTATGCGCGCCGAAGCGGGGAGCCGAAGAATAGATCGTGTCCACGGTGCCGCGTTTATCCCTGCAACGCACTACCTTTGCCGTCGGCTTGAGGGTACGGATGAGACCTCGGCGTTCCAGTGTCGACAGGATCTCGGGAGTTACGGTAACCGGTTTCAGTATCAGGGTTATCATATGCTTAAAATACAGTTATGAACGACTAAATTCGTAAATCGTAAACGGTAAATCGTAATTGGTAATCAATAAGGAATTTTTTATATAAAGATTTCCTTATAAATTACGCTTTACGAGTTACGAATTACCATTTACGTATTTTAATTACAACCTATATCTCTTCATCAACAACGAATTACCGACCACGGAAACGGAACTAAAGGCCATGCTCGCGCCGGCAATAACGGGATTCAGCAAAAATCCGGTGAACGGATACAGCGCGCCCGCCGCAACCGGGATCATTATCACATTGTAGAAAAAAGCCCAGAACAGATTCTGTTTTATCTTGCTCATCACGTACCGTGACAATTTCATGGCGCGAGCCACATCCCGCAGGTCATCCTTAACCAGAACGATGTCCGCGGCTTCTATGGCGACATCAATACCTCTTCCTACCGCGATACCGATATCCGCCTGCGCCAAAGCCGGGGCATCATTAATACCGTCTCCGACCATGGCCACTTTCAAACCCTGTGCTTGCAAACGCCGGATCTCCCGGGCCTTCTCTTCAGGCAGCACTCCAGACATAACCTGCGCAATACCCGACTGCGCAGCGATGGCTTCAGCGGTCCGGCGCGTATCTCCGGTAATCAGATACACCTCTTTATCCGCATCTTTGAGCATACGCACGGTTTCACGCGCGTTCGCCTTTACGGAATCTCCCACACCCAGTATCCCCGCGGGTTTATTTTTATATCCCAGCACAACGATAGTCTTGCCCTCTTTTTCCAGGGCCTCTATTTTATTTTCAAGGGAAGAGAGCTCCACTTTTTTTTCGAAAAATAACGCGCGGTTCCCAAGAAAAATCTCTTCCCCCCTATACCGCGCAACCACCCCTTTGCCGGGAAACGAACGGAACTCATCCGCGTCAGGGATATCGAGTTTTTCCCGCCGCGCGGCCTCAATCACCGCTTCCGCCAGAGGATGTTCCGACCGTTTATCGGCAATAGCCGCCAGCCTGAGAATGTCTATTCGAGCCAATATCCCGGTCTCCACGATATCGGAAACCGCCGGTTTTCCTTCAGTCAAAGTACCTGTTTTGTCGAAGACAACCGCGTCGATATTCTGCGCCATTTCAAGCACACGGGCATTTTTAATAAGTATGCCGTTTGACGCCCCCATGCCCATGCCGACCATGATCGCGGTAGGAGTAGCTAATCCCAGCGCGCAGGGGCAGGCGATGATCAACACTGAGATAAATACCGTGAGAGCAAAAACAAAGCCATACCCGGCCACCATCCACAGGAGAGCGGCTCCCAGCGCGATACTGAAAACCGCGGGCACGAAATATGCCGATACCCGATCCGCGATATTCTGTATGGGGGCCTTGGAATCCTGCGCCTCCTGAACCAGTTCTATAATCCGGGCTAATACCGTTTCTTTGCCAACTTTAACGGCCTTGAATTTTAAAAAGCCGCTTTTATTGATGGTGCCGCCCACCGCGGTATCGCCGGTCTTTTTTTCCACCGGGATACTTTCGCCGGTGATCATGGACTCATCCACGCTGGAATATCCTTCAACAATGATACCGTCCACGGGAATTTTGCCCCCCGGTTTTACTACAACGATATCTCCGATAACGACCTCTTCCAGCGGAACCTCTTTTTCAACGGCATCCCGGACCACTAAAGCGGTCTTAGCTTTTAAGCCCAGCAGTTTTTTTATGGCCGCGGAAGTCTTTCCTTTGGCAATCGCCTCCAGATACTTGCCGAGCAAAATAAAGGTGATCAAAAAAGCGGCGGTCTCGTAATACAACGCGTCACCGCCGGGAAGGGCCGGCTTTCCGAACCAAAGCATAATACTGACCGCGACGCTGTAGATAAATGCCGCTCCCACGCCCAGAGCGACCAGCGTATCCATGCTTGCCGCTTTGGCTTTAACAACCGACATCACGCCCCGCCTGAAAAACTGCCCCCCCGCAATAACCACTACCGGCGCGGCGAGTAAAAACTGGAATAAAGCCATGCGCGCGGCGATAAACCCGGGCAGGAGCAAACCCAGATGATGCCTCATGGCCAAATACATAAGCGGCACGGATAATACGAAAGAGATAAAAAATTTTCGCTTCAGATCATTGATCTCTTTTTCCCGGGCCTTCCGTTCGCTGTCCAGGCATTCATCAGGAGGAACGACCTGGTAGCCGATCCGGGCGGCAAGCCGGGAGATATCTTCGAACGATATCCGCTCCGGTTCATAGACGATCACTGCCCGGCCGGAAGCGAAATTAACGGTTACCTCAATGATCCCTTCTTCGGCCTTCAGGAACCGCTCAATGTTAAGCGCGCACGAAGCGCAATGCATGCCGGAGATACGAACGGTTATTTTTTTCTGCATAGTTTCAGCACTTCCATGGCCCACAAGGGCAGTGAAGAAATAAGGACTGCCAAAACCCAGTCTAAAAACCCCAGAGGCTCCGTTTTAAAGATCCGTTGTAAGAACGGTATGTATACCACGGCCATCTGCAGGAGGAATGAGATCAAGACGGCAATGATCAGTTTTTTATTGGTAAAAAACCCTATTTTAAAAATGGACTCGCGCATGTTCCGGCAGTTGAATGAATGAAAAAGCTGTGAACAAGCCAGGACGATAAAAGCCGCGGTGCGCGCGCGGTTAAGGCCTTCGTGCTCGACGTTCTGTACCAGATAGAAAGCGAGCAAACTGCAGAAAGCGATGAAACTGCCCTGAAATACCATAATGAAGGCCTGCTGTTTCGGGATGACCCGCTCGTTGGGTTTGCGCGGATGGCGTTCCATGATATGGGGATCAACCGGATCAACACCCAAAGCCAATGCCGGCAGGCCGTCGGTGACTAAGTTCACCCAGAGTATATGGATGGGCAGCAAGGGTACCGGCCAGCCGATCAGGGAAGCGGTGAACATAACCAGGATCTCGCCGGTATTGCAGGAAAGCAGGTAATGGATGAATTTTTTTATGTTGTCGTATATTCCCCTGCCCTCTTCCACCGCGGCCACGATAGATGCAAAATTGTCGTCGGTAACCACCATGTCCGAAACTTCCTTAGTGACATCGGTGCCGGTAATGCCCATAGCCACGCCGATATCCGCTTCCTTTACCGCCGGAGCATCGTTCACGCCGTCCCCGGTCATGGCCACGATCTCACCGAGCGAACGCCAGGAACGCACCACCCGTAATTTATGTTCCGGGGAAACACGGGCGTACACCGCGATGCGCCGCACGCTGCCGCGTAACTCCTCGTCTGAGAGCAGGTCCAGCTCTTCGCCGGTCAAAGCCAGGGAATCCGGGCCGAAGATATTCAATTCCCGGGCAATGGCCACTGCTGTATTTTTATGGTCGCCGGTTATCATGACCGCTTTTATGCCCGCGGTTTCGCATCTCTTGATCGCTTCTTTAACTTCCATGCGCGGAGGGTCGATCATAGCGAGCAGGCCGCAGAAAACCAGATTTTTTTCAATCTCTTCCGCGGTATATTTTTCTTTCGCGCCTTCCAGATTACGATAAGAAACTCCCAGCACGCGCATAGCCTGGTTAGCCAGGTCGGTATTCGCCTTCATTATTTTTAACTTGTCGGCATCGGTTAATTTCCGCACTACGCCGTTTTCTTCGATGTCCGTGCAATTATTAAGCAGAATGTCGGGCGCCCCTTTCACGAAAGCGGTAACCGCGCTTTTGTCTTTACGCACCACGCTCATCTTCTTCCGTTCAGAATCAAAGGGTATCTCTTCAACAAACGGAAACGCTTCCTCTGATTGTTTTTTCCATATGTCCAATTTGGCCGCGGCGACCAACATCGCCCCTTCAGTCGGATCACCGAACATGGTGTACCCGGTATCAGACTTCCGTAATTCCGCCCCGTTGCACAGGACACTGCATAAAAGGCTTTTCCGCAGATCAGGATGATCATGCACATCCACCTTTCTGCCTTCTTTCAAGAACTCCCCCTTAGGTTCATACCCCACGCCGGTCACCTCGAACATGAGGCCGCCGCTGAATACCGCTTTAACGGTCATCTCGTTCTTAGTCAGAGTCCCGGTTTTATCCGAACAGATGACCGTCGCGCACCCCAGGGTCTCAACCGAAGGAAGCTTGCGTATGAGAGCGTGGCGTTTGACCATCCGCTGTACTCCCAAGGCGAGCGCGATAGTCACGATCGCCGGAAGCCCTTCCGGGATGGCGGCGACCGCCAGGCTGACCGATGTCAGGAACATATCCAGGACACTGCCGCCGCGGACGATGCCCAGGACAAAAACCAAGCCCACAAGCACAAAACACACATACACGATCCATTTACCGAACTGCTCGAGTTTTTTCTGCAGAGGAGTTTCCTCTTTATCTATGGACTGGATCATGCCGGCGATCTTTCCCAGTTCTGTTTTCATGCCGGTCTCAACCACCAGCGCGCGGGCTTTTCCGTTGGAAACGGATGTCCCCATATAAACCATATTCGCCCGTTCCGCCAAAGGAACCTCTCCCGCTTCCAAAACATTGATGGTTTTAGCAACCGGCAGGGATTCCCCGGTCAGGCTGGCTTCCAGAGTGTTGAAATTAGGGCTCACCCAGACCAACCGGCTGTCCGCAGGGACATAATCGCCGGCTTCCAGTTCGATCACATCTCCGGGAACCAAATCCGCGGAAGGGACCATTTTACGTTCATTATCCCGGACGATCTTTGAGGAAGGGCTGGAGAGTTTTTTGAGGGCGCTCAGGGCTTTTTCCGCCCGGAATTCCTGAATGAAACCCAGGAAAGCGTTCATAATAACGATACAGATGATCGCCAGCGCGTCCACCCATTCTTTGAGAAAACCGGAAACCAGCGCCGCTCCCAATAATACCCAGATGATAAAATCCCGGAATTGTTCGAAAAAAATACTCCACGGCCCCCGGCCTTTCTTCTCCTGTAACTGGTTGGGGCCAAACGTAACAAGCTTCTCTTTTGCCGCAAAGGTAGTTAAACCCGCGGAGAGGTCTGTGGAAAGCGCTTTTGCCGTCTCAACCGTACTTAACTGCCACCATTTCTGCATCTTAAACTCCTTTTAAAATGTGGATAAATACCGTGTATCATATTATCACAACCCCCTTGTTCAGGCAATATGTTTCAACCGTACAAACCGGCTGTGACAAGAGGGAAAATAAAAAGGGCGGGATGGAAACCCGCCCTTTTTTTTAACCTGAGTGGAGCCCCTCGGCCTAAAGGCCAAGGCTCCCTCTCCGAAGCAAAAAACACATTCCGCAGATTCCTATCCCCGGTCTGAAAACCGGGGATTTTGCGGAGGGGATTAAAGATCCGCTTCTATTTAAATAACGTATTTGAGATCATGAACGAAGCGAACACAATAGAGACCATGGACATAAGCTTGATCAATATGTTCAGAGACGGGCCGGATGTATCCTTGAAGGGATCGCCGACGGTGTCCCCGACCACGGTCGCTTTATGGGACGGAGAGCCTTTGCCTCCGAAGTTGCCTTCTTCGACGTATTTTTTGGCGTTATCCCAGGCGCCGCCCGAGTTAGCCATCATGATCGCCAGGACAAATCCGGTTACGGTGGCGCCGACCAAAAGACCGGCTTCCGCTTCTATGCCGATGAGCAAACCCACTGCCAAAGGAGCGATTATGGCCGTTAAAGCGGGAGCGATCATCTCTTTCTGAGCCGCGGCCGTAGCGATAGTAACGCACCGGGCATAATCAGGCTTTACCTTGCCTTCCATAAGGCCGATAATCTCTTTGAACTGCCGGCGCACCTCAACCACGATTTTTCCCGCCGCTCTTCCCACCGCGCGCATGGTCAGAGAACAAAAGAAAAACGGGAGCATCCCGCCGATAAACAATCCCACGATCACGTTGGGATTCATTAAGCTTAATACCAGTTCTTTTTTGGTGATAAGCAGGATCTGATCCCGGTACGCGGCAATCAACGCCAGGGCAGTCAGGGCGGCCGAGCCGATGGCAAAACCTTTGCCGGTAGCCGCGGTAGTGTTTCCCAAAGAATCCAGGGCATCGGTCCTTTTTCTTACTTCGGGAGGAAGATGCGACATCTCGGCGTTGCCTCCGGCATTATCCGCAACCGGGCCGTAGGCATCGGTCGCCAGGGTTATGCCAAGGGTCGAAAGCATGCCTACCGCGGAGATCGCGATACCGTACAAACCAAGATTATAATTAGCCGCCCCTCCGGCCATAAAGAAACTGGCAAGGATCGCGGCCCCTACAATAATAACCGGTAAAGCGGTAGACATCATACCCGCGGCCATCCCGGCGATGATCACGGTTGCCGGTCCGGTAACCGAAGCCTCGGCAATGGATTTCGTGGGTTTGAAACCGCTGGACGTATAATACTCGGTGACCAATCCTATAATAACGCCGGCCACTAGTCCCGCAAGAACGGCAAAATAAACACCGATGTGTTCCATGCCTAAGATTTTCCAAACCAGGAAATACGAGATCACGGCAACAATAAAAGAACTTACAAAAACGCCTTTGCGCAGAGCCGCCAGTAGAACCCGCTGGCTGGCCTGCTCGCCGCTTTTCACGAAAAATGTGCCTAAAACCGAAGCGATAACACCAACCGCGGCCATAACCATGGGAACGGTAACGCCCGCGAGGCCTAACCCTGCGGCTACCCCCAGAGCGGAGGTCGCCACGATAGAACCTACATACGATTCATACAGATCCGCGCCCATGCCGGCGACGTCGCCGACGTTATCGCCGACGTTATCGGCAATGACGGCGGGGTTTCTCGGATCATCCTCGGGAATTCCCGCTTCCACTTTTCCCACCAGGTCCGCGCCCACATCCGCGGCTTTGGTGAAGATACCGCCGCCGACCCGGGCGAAAAGGGCCTGTGAACTTGCGCCCATACCGAAACAAAGCATGGTTGAGGTAATAGCGGTTATTTTATCCGTACCCAAAGGAAGCGCATGGCCGGAATAATACCAATCAAGGAAATAATACCAGATGCTCAGATCCAGAAGGCCTAATCCTACCACGGTCAATCCCATGACCGCGCCGCTTGAAAAAGCCACGCGCAATCCGGAATTAAGGCTCTTCATGGCCGCGGCGGCTGTGCGGTTGGATGATTTTGTAGCGGTAGTCATTCCGATAAAGCCCGACAAACCGGAAAAGAACCCGCCGCTGATAAAAGCGAAAGGAACGAATATGACCAGGAAATTCTTGAAAGCCAAAACGAGCAGAAGAGCGAACATCGCCACGAAAAACAAAGTAACCCCCATGTATTGCCTCTTCAAATACGCCTGCGCTCCGATACGCACTGCCTGGGCGATCTCCTTCATCTTGTCCGTGCCTTCATCACACTTCATAATGCTAAAATAAAGGTATGCCGCGAAACTCAACGCCAGAATGGACCCCAGCGGTGCAAGGATCAACAGATCAAAACCGAACATTGTATCCCTCCTTTATAATTCCGCCGCAGCGGAAACCCGCCTGCCGGCAGGAATTTGTTTTAAAATTTCAGTTCATTTCCTTCTGAATGAAATGCTTTAATATTACCACTTTTCAATAATAAATCAATACTTTTTATCCGCCGATACTCCCTTAATCATACCCGTATTTCTTAACCGGCTTTTTACAAACCGGGCCATTATCAGATACGTGCCGACGACCATTGCCAAAGATGAAGGCCGTAATCCTTTTTTTCAGCATATTGTGGAATACGGATAATTACAGCACGAAAACAATCCGGGGGGACCAAAACCGAATTTATAAGTTGAAAGATATTTTTTTTGCGGTAAGATACTATGGTGAAAAATCAAACCCGAAAATTCGAGGTATTCGCGCTTTTCCTGCCGGAGGTAAAGGAATTTATCGTCAAGAAAGACTTCGCCACCCTGAAGGATTTCCTGCGAAAGATCAATTCCATAGACATGGCCGAAGGATGGCGCAGGATGGATAATCAGGAAAAGATCCTGATCTTTAAACTTCTGAGCCCGCGCAAGGCAGTTGAGGTCTTTGAAGACCTGCACTTCGAGGAACAATCATTCCTCATGCGCAATCTTAACTGCGAGGATGTTTCCCAGGTGCTCAACGAAATGGCCCCCGATGAACGGACCAAACTTTTCAAGGACCTTCCCCCGGCGGTAATGAAAAAATTCCTCAGCATCATGAAAAGCGAAGAGGCCAAGAACGTGCAGGAACTGCTCACCTTCCCCGAAGATACCGCCGGCAGTATCATGACCACCGATATCGTGGAGACCAAAAAGAACATGACCGCGCGCAAAGCCCTGCTCACCCTGCAAGAAAACCTGACCATGTCCCACGCCAAGGATATCCACTCCGCCTATGTCACGGACGATAACCATATCCTGATCGGCAAGGTCAGCGTGCAAACGCTCCTCAAGGCTCCCCAGGACATGCTCGTCAAAGACATCATGTCAAGCGGAGAGGAAGCAAAAATAGAAATCGATCTGGATAAAACGGAAGTCGCCAAACGTTTCTCCAAATACGACCTTCTTGACGCCCCGGTAGTCGATAAAACGGGACGGCTGATAGGCATGATCACCATTGACGACGTTGTGGACCTCATAGAACGGCAGGCCACCAGCGATCTGTACGAAGTCGGTAAGATGGACCCCGCTGAAGGCGAAATCATCAGTTACCAGAAAACCAACGTGAGAGAACTTTTCCAAAGAAGGGCGGGATGGCTGATATTACTGCTTATTTTTGATTTTTTGACCGGCACAGTCCTGAAGACATTCGAGCACACCCTCAGCGCGGTGGTTGCGCTTACGTTTTTTATCCCCATGCTCCTGGATACCGGCGGTAATGCCGGGGCCCAGACGTCAATCACCATCATACGCGGAATGGCCACGGGAGACGTTACGTTCAAAAATATGTGGAAAGTTATCCGGCTGGAAGTAATTACCGCGTTTTTAATGGCGGTGGTCGTGGGAACGGTGGCGCTGGGAAGGGCTTTTCTGCTTCAAAAGGAATTCATGGTCTCTGTGGTAGTGGGACTGACCATGTTCCTTATAGTTATTGTGGCAATCTTGACCGGGATCGCTTTGCCGCTGGCATCAAAAAAAGTCGGCCTCGATCCCGCCTGCCTTGCCGGACCCATAACCACCAGCGTGGTGGATGTGGTCGGGCTCATCATCTATTTCAAAGTCGCTCAGCTTTTTATCCCCGCCTTGCGTTTCTGAAGACCAAAATACAGGAAGAAACACGCGGCAATACCCAGAAGAACGCTGATACCCTGCGATACGGTGATCCCGCCGAAAAGCAGGAACTCGGACTCATAATATCTGAATCCCTCGATAATGAACCTGGCAAACGAGTATAAAAGAACAAATAACCAAAAGAGAAAACCGTCAAATATTTTGCGGCGCCCGGCCTTGAGAAGAATAAAAAATATCACCAAAGACGCGCCTGCGGAATACAACTGCGTGGGGATGACCGGCAGAGAATGCAGAGCCCCGGAAGACAGGAGCCCATCCCGTAACTGCTGGGTGAAAACCGGCGGTTCTCCAACGGCAGGGAAGCAAACACCCCCCTGCTCGGCGATCTTACCATAGCAGCAGCCGTTTAAAAAACAGCCGATCCTGCCTATCGATTCCGCCAACGCCAGGGACGGGGCCAGGATATCCGCTATTTTCCAGAGTGACAGTTTATTCTTTTTTACATAATACACCGTCACCCCAAAACCCAGGACCAGGCCGCCGTAATACACCAGGCCGCCCTCCCATATTTTAAAGATATCCCCCATATTGTGCCGGTAGTATTCCCAATTAATGATCACAAAAAGAAGGCGCGCTCCCGCGATGGCAGAAATAAGCATCCAAAGGCTCAGGTCGACAATAGTGTCTTTGGGAAACCCCTGTTTCCGGGCCCGCCGTTCCGCAAGCAGGATACCGGCGATAAAGGCCAGCGCCAGCATAACGCCGTAGGAGTAGACGGTGAAAAGGCCGAAATGAAAAATTATCCTATGCATGATTTATTTTAAAATTTGTGCGAAGCCAGGTATCGGAAGGCGCCTAATGAGGCTTTTGCTCCCTCGCCGGCGGCAATAACGATCTGCTTTTCCGGTACGTCGGTCACATCGCCGGCGGCAAAGATGCCCGGGACATTGGTTTCAACGCGGCAATTCACCCTGATCTCACCCTGCTCATTTTTCTCCAGATCCGGGGCAAAATCGGCATTAGGCATGAGCCCTATTTCCACAAATACCCCCTGAACTGATAACCGCTCTTCCATCCCATTCTTCCGTATCTGCAAGGCATTGACAAAAACATCCCCCACGATAGCGGTTACCTGCGTATTATTCATTACGGTAACCGCGGAGTTATGCTCGACTTTTTCCCGCATCACCGCATCCCCGGTAAAAACAGGCATTGCGTTAATAACATACGTCTGCCGGCAGATCTTCATCAACTGCAGGGCGGCATCCAGCGCGGAATTCCCTCCCCCGATGACCGCAACTTCTTTACCGGCAAAAAGAGGGCCGTCACAGATGGCGCAATAGGCCACTCCTTTATTCTTGAATTCGCGTTCTCCCGGCACGCCGAGCTCCTTCGACCTTTTGCCGGAAGCCACAACACAAGTCCGGGAATCATAAACGCCCTTATCGGTTTTCACGCTGATCTTAGTCCCGATCCTGCGCAAGTCAACGACCCGCTCATTCTCTTTTACTACACTGTCATAAGCGCGCAGATGCTCTTCGAACCGGGCAACCAGATCCGGGCCGCTGATAAACTGGTAGCCGGGATAATTCGAGACCTCCGCGCTCCAGACCGCCTGGCCTCCGATATCACGGGTGATGACCAGGAAATCCATCCGTTTGCGCGCGGCGTACACGCTGGCGGTGATGCCCGCGGGGCCGGCTCCGATAACGATCAAATCGTACATTTTTTAAAACGTAATTCGTAACTCGTAATCCGTAAAACGTAATTTATAAAGATATTCTTATATAAAAACACATTTTTATTACGATTTACGGATTACGGATTACGCGTTACGGATTTTATATTCCCAGTGCTTGTTTTATGCTTTCTTTGTCAAAACCTACGATGATCTTTCCTTCAATATCCAGGACGGGCACGCCCATCTGACCGGATTTCTTTATCATCTCTTCCGCTTTCTGACGGTCATTCGATACGTCGATATCCTCAAAAACCACGTTATTGTCCTGCAGAAACTTTTTGGCAATTTTACAGTACGGACACGTAGGAGTGCTGTAAACCTTCACATTTTTTTCCATAAACGTCTCTCCTTTTATTCCTTTAAATGCCTCGGGGTCAAGTCAACCGACTCTTTTATTTTAACCACGATCACGTATTCCGGATCGGGCAAAAGGGCTTCGGGATGCCGTGAGTGCCCTTTTTCCCCGCGCAGGTTTTTGACAATGCGGTGGCTTATCCGGGAATTGATCGTTTCCTCCCAGAGAGAAACAATATCCTGTTTGAGCTTGCGAACGGGAACGATCTTTGCCCGGCCTTTCAGGCAATAGCCGAGAAAGGCGTGTTCATCGACGCTGGTTAGGCTGATATTAGAATTCCGCCGTAAGTTCGCAAAGGTATTCCCGGAGTACAAGTCGAGAAGATATACCCAGCCTTTTTCGTCGATCTTAACGATCCCCTTGCAGGAAGTATGGGGAACCCCGTTCGCGTCGATCGTGGAAACGATCACGAACCGCTGGTTCCGGAAAAACAGAATGATCTCTTCGCCAAGCTTTTTCATTGGTTACGCTTTTACGAATTCTTCTTTCCCCGCCCCGCACAAAGGGCACACCCAGTCGTCCGGGAGTTTCTCGAAAGGAGTCCCCGGTTTTATATCCCCATCGGGATCCCCTAACGCGGGGTCATAAACGTAATTACAGACTTGACAACGGTATTTCTGCATGCCTCTCCCCTTTCTGCCGGTTCATCCGGACAGCACTTTTGCACCGAAGGCTTTACCGAACTCATAACAACGGCTAATTTCTTCCTTGTCCGGCATGTATTTACAGGCAAGCGCCGGCTGGCTGATCTCTATCCCGGATTCGGCAATGACCTTTTCAATATTGGCGACCGCGCCTCCTCCCCAGCCAAAAGAACCAAAAGCGCAGGCTATCCGGTTTTTCGGCTTCAAACCTTTGAGAGACTCCAAAAATCCCGCGATATTCGGCAGCATCCCGTTATCGTGCGTGGATGACCCGAACATAAAAGCCTTTGCCCCCAGCATCTCTTTGATGATATCCGTCCTATCCGCGCGGTTGATGTCGAAAAGCCCGGCATCCACGCCCGTGTCTATCAACCCCTTTACCATAAGGCGCGCCATGCGTTCAGTCGCTCCCCACATCGTCTCATACACAATCACTACCCGCGGCTTTGTCTCCTGTTTCGCCCAAGAGACGTAGGCATTAACTATTTTTCCCGGGTCACCGCGCCAGATGATACCGTGGCTGGGAGCGATCATATCGATAGGGAGCTTGAGTTTCTGCACCTCTTCGATCTTTTTGAGGATAATAGACCCCAACGGCCAGAGAATATTCGCGTAATATTTTACCGCTTCATCCATCAGGATGCTTTCCGGGACTTCATCATCGAATCTTTCCGCGGCCGCGTAATGCTGGCCGAAGGCGTCGTTCGGCATGAGCAGTTTTTCTTCCGGGCAATAGGTGAACATGCTGTCCGGCCAGTGTATCATGGGAGCCTCGATAAAAGTCAGCGTCTTTTTACCCAGGCTTATCGTGTCCCCGGTTTTAACAACCTGAAAATCCATGTCGCAATAATAATGCTTATACAGCCCTTCTTTACATTTCTGCGTGCCGACCACTTTTGCCTTGGGGCAGAGTTTCAGGACTTCCGGCAGGGCTCCGGAATGATCTGTCTCCACATGGTTGGCGATAATATAGTCGATCCTGGCGGGATCGATAACCGCGCGGATGTTTTCGATAAATTCGGAAGCAAACGGACCGTACACGGTATCCACCAGGGCGACTTTCTTATCAAGCATGAGGTAGGCATTATAGGTTGTTCCTCTGCCGGTGGTATAGGTATGGCCGTGAAAATTACGCACACTCCAATCAATGACTCCCGCCCAATAGATATCTTCTTTGATCTGCTGTGTTTTCATGCGTATCCCCTATTTTTATTCTCCCTTTATAAATGTAGGCGCGGTTGCCGGCGTTGTTCCGCGCTTAACCTGATGATAATATTCATAGGTCATAGGCTTGCCGGTTTTAACCATAACCATATCCTGCACTTTGCCGAGGAACACAATATGCGTTCCACAGTCAAAACTATTGATCACTTCCGCCTCAAGATAGCCCAGCGTATTATCCAGCACCACCGGGCACCCCGAAGGCAAAAGAGTATGCCCGACATCCTTGAATTTATCTGTCTGCCGGCCGGATTTAAAACCGAATGTCCCGATAAATTTAAGCGGGGCGTCTTTGGATAAGATCGAAACGCTGAAAATACGGCTGTGTTTTATAAATTCGCAGGTAAGATTCTGTTTGTTCAGGCTTATGGCGATGGAAACCGGTTCGCTGGTAACCTGGAATACGGTATTGACGATCTGGCCGTTACAGGCGTTCTCTTTTTTCGATGAGATAATGAACATCCCGTAACTTATATTATGCAGTACCTGAGGATCCATAAGAGTATTATATCTTGAAAAACGGAATTAAACAAGTAGGGGCGAACGGCCGTTCGCCCCTACAACCCCGCATCCTTTATCACTTTCTTGACCGCAGCGGCGGAACCCCTGAACGCTTCTTCTTCATCGGCATTAAAATCTATATGCAGTATCTCGCGCACCCCGGTTTTATTAATCACCGCGGGAACGCTCAAATAAACATCGTTGACGCCGTAATAATCGTGGACCAGGGAAGAAACCGGCAGTACCGCGTTCTCATCATTGATGATCGCCTGCGTGATGCGCGCAAGCGCCAGGCCGATCCCGTAGGAAGTTTCCCCTTTTTTCTCAATGATCTTGTACGCTGAATCCCGCACTTCATCGAATATATTCTTGAATGTTTCGTCCCGACGGCAGGTCTTTTTCTGCCGGCACACACAGCAGTAATCCTCAAAAAAGATCCCCCCGATCATCGCCTTGCTCCAGACCGCGAACTCGCTGTCACCGTGTTCGCCCAGGATATATGCGTGGACATTGTGCGGATCGATACAACAATGCCTGCTGATAAGGAACCTGAATCTGGCGGAATCCAACACCGTCCCCGAACTCAAAACCTCCCGGGAAGGCTTGGACGATATCTTGTACGCCGCGTAAGCGAGCACATCCACGGGGTTCGTCACCACCAGGAAGATCGCCGCCGGCGCGTATTTGACTATTTCCGGGATTATCTTTTTAAAAATCTCCACATTGTCCCGCACCAGTTCCACGCGGGTCTGGCCGGGTGTCTGCTTTTTCCCCGCGGTGATCACCACCAAATCGGAATTTACGATATCCGGATACTCTCCGGCAACGATTTCAACCGGAGGGATATACGGGGCTCCGTGTGAGAGATCCATAACTTCCCCTTCAACCCGCTTCTTATCGATATCCACGATGACTATCTGCCGGGCAAAACCCCGCATCATTAACGCGTAGGCATACCGGATGCCCACACTGCCACAGCCGATAATTGAAACTTTTGGCCTGAGATCCTGCATAGATACCTCCGTTGTCGCTTACAGTTAAATTTTCCGTTAGCAGTCTGCTGGAAAAGCCTCATCTGCGTCGTTGCGCGCCGCGTGGCTTTGTGCGGCGTATATGTAACTCAGCAAACTGTTAGTCTACTTTTTACGAAAAACCCCGGCAATAGTCCTGCCACAGTAAGAACACGCGCCGTTCTCCACCTTATTTTCCAGGATATCAAAAACCTTCCGCCTGATCAGTAATTTTTTACAGGAGGGACAAATCGTGTCATCCCCCCAGCCGTAGACATTGCCGACGTAAATAAAATTGAGCCCCGCGGAAATACCGATTTCCTGCGTTCTCTTCAACACCGGCTCGGAAGTGGGCTCAATGTCTTGCATTTGATAATTGGGGTAAAACCGGGAGATATGCCAGGGAATATCCCTGTCCACTCCGGCGATGAAACGGGCGATATCCCGCAATTCCTCCGTTGAATCATTCTGCCCGGGAATAACCAGCGTAGTCACCTCAACCCACACTCCCATTTTTTTCATGAGCGCGATGGTATCCAGCACCGGCTGGAGGCTGCCGCCGCAGACCTTCCGGTAAGAACTGTCGCGGAAAAACTTAAGGTCGACATTGGCGGCATCCAGGAAAGGCCGGATCATCTCAAGAGCATCCTTGCTCATATACCCGTTAGTCACAAAAATATTGTACAGCCCTTTATCTTTGGCCAAACGGGCTGTCTCATAGGCGTATTCGAAATAAATAGTGGGCTCGGTATAGGTGTACGAGATACTTCCGCACTTATTCTTCACCGCCGCGGCAACAATGGCTTCAGGAGGACAGTCACGTACATCCTGCCGAGCTGCCTCTTCCTTCCTGCTCTGGGATATTTCCCAGTTCTGACAAAACCCGCAACGGAAATTACATCCTCGAGTTGCTATGGACAAACTGAATGAACCGGGCAGAAAATGGTACAGCGGCTTTTTTTCGACCGGATCGACATTACAGGCGATCGGCTTTCCATATACCAGCGAGTAAAACACGCCGTCACTATTCTGCCTGACACCGCAGATGCCGTACGCCCCATCCCGAATCAAGCATTGGTGCGCGCACAAACGGCAGTGAACGGCTTTATTGTCCAACTTTTCGTACAGAAACGCTTCCTTCACCGTTATACCTCAAAACCTCTCTCGGATTTAACCTTTGCGGAGAGATTTTTGGGCGCGCATTAGTAAGATTTTCGGCAAATGTGCACAAGGATTTACGCCGAGCGTAAGGCGAACGATTAGTCAACTATCCCGCGCCTGAAGCGAGGCGTAAACCGCAGTGCACGGCGAAAATCTTCAGCGCGCCCAAAAAGCTCGCAGTAAAGGTTAAATCCGCAAACTCTCCACTTCTGGTGAATCCAAAGGAGACACCGCGAGACGAAACTCCCGGCGCTCAGGGAGACGCGCGCACACGATCTCCATCGAATCTATTTTAGCACTATTGTCACAGTAAAAACAGGTCAATCTACATGCCAGCTCGATCAACTGCCCGTTAAACTCCCCCCTGCCTAAAACAGTCGGTCCGGCAATCTCTTCAGGCGGCATAAAAAGATAATCGCCGCCGCGGGCAAAGGCGGCGATCTGTTCGCCTTCCCGCTGATCCCTGCCGATGACAAGTTTCGCTTTCGGGGAAATCCGAAAATGCCTTCCCCATTTCAAAAGCTCGATATCCTCCATCTGGAGCCCGCCGGCAACGATCATATCCTTCATCCTCCGGGAAAACCCGGGATCGGTCAACAAACAACCTCCCGCGGGATTGGGATATTCACGGATCCCCAATTCTTCCGCCAGCCGTATCTGGGGCTTCCGGGTGCGGCCGCTCCATCCCAAAAGATCATCCCTGTTCAGCCATTTTTCTTTTTCAGGGATGGTTTGCGGAAGCAGCCTTGCCGATAAAGGCCTGACGATAAACCCCTCAAGCCCCGATTCCTTATCGATAGTATGAAACGCCTCCCGGTGCTGAGACATCCCCCTTTGATGCAGGACTTCCCCGGTAACCACAAACCGGGCCTGTTCCGCCTCCATCAAAACCCCGGCTTTACGCAACATCAGGATCCTGCAATCGATACAAGGATTGATATTATGGCCATAACCGAATTTAGGATTTCCGGCCATTTCCAGGAAATCTTCTCCCAACTCAACGGTTTTTATTTCGATTCCCAGAATGGCGCTCATGCGCCCGGCGTATTCCTGCGCGGATAAGACCTGTTTTTTTTGCCGGGGGTAAAACGGAATGCGGCAATGCAGGCCAATAACCTCTATGCCAAGCCTCTTAACAAAACCCGCGGCCAGACTGCTGTCCAGTCCGCCGGATATAAGCGCGATCGCTTTCATTGTCCGATACAGGAATTAATGTGCTAAGAAAGTTTTGGCCAATGCCATAAAAAGTATTCCCAGTAAAAAAGCGAAGAAGGCAAGGGAGGAACGCTTTCGGTCACGCTCTTTGTGCAGCTGCGGGATAAGGTCTGAAGCAGCGATATAAATAAACCCGCCTGCCGTTAAAGGAAGGACAAAAAGAGAGAAATTCCGGATGGTGTCCGCCATAAAGTATCCGAAAAGAGCGCCCAGGATCGCGGTAAGAGCGGAAATAAAGTTGAAAAATAACGCCTTTCGCACATTAAATCCGCCAAAAACCAATATTCCAAAATCCCCCAGTTCCTGCGGAATCTCATGTAAGATAACCGCCACGGTCGTGGCTATACCCAGTTTCGGAGAGACGCAAAAACTGACGGCAATCATTACCCCGTCAAAAAAATTATGTATGCCGTCCCCGATCAGGCTCAAATAGGTAAAAGCGTGTACTTCACACGTCCCTTCATGGCAGTGCCGCCAGAAAAAATACCGTTCCAGCATGAAAAAAAGGACGAAGCCCGCTATAATGTAATAGAAAACAGAAATTGACCCGGTCTGTTCAAGGACTTCCGGAAGGATATGCAGAAAAGCTCCGCCTATCAAAGCTCCTGCGGAAAAACCGATCAAATAAAACAGGATTTTCTGAAGGATTTCCTTTTTTATAAGCAGCGTGAAGACACCGACGAGCGAAATAGCGCTTATAATAAAAGTACTTATAAGACTCCAGAGTAACGTCATAGGAGAATTCGTTCCTCTATCCTAAATTCGGTTTTCTTCCCTTATTGGCTTTTTTTGAGCGCCAGTTGAGTTTTCCTCTGCGTTTACGTTTTCCCATGTCTCATGAGTCCGCCTGGGGCGGACGATTAAACCCGGATTCCTGATGTAAACCCCGTTAGAGAACTTTGTCCTCTAACGGGGTAAATTCCGGGTTGAGGTTCTAATATTTAAAATAGGACATAGGAGCAGTTTGGGAAATGTACCGCACTGCCTCGATGATGCAAACACGGATCGCCTTTTCCATCGGCGTATTCGCGTATGCGGATAACCCGCCTCCTAATGCCCAACTTCCCATGAATCCGGCCATAAAACCGCCGGCAACATCCGAGGCCTGGCCCTGCACACGGGTCGCGGCCACCACTTCCGAAGTAGAAGTATCAATAATGCGTATATCAAGCGCCATATGCGCCTTGTTCAAAGCCGCGCCCAGTAATCCTCCCAGAATACCGTTCGCTAATCCCCCGCCTCCACCGATGCCGGCTTTTCCCCCGGAAGCCTGGGGTTCAAATTCGGTTACCGCAGCGGTTATTATCAGATCCGCGGTCTTGATATTCCCCGTTTGCGGGCCGCTCCCCGGCTGGGCGGCACCGGAAACAGCCAATTCCTGCTCCTGCATGACCGCTTTAAGCGCCTGCCTCTCCAGCACGCTGAAACGGCTGCTGTTCAAGAGGGCGGTAACCAGCATTTCCCGTAAACCGTCGCCGATCTGACCCGTGGCCTTCGCGGCCTTTACTTCAAAATCCGCCACCGCGATACGCGCTTTAGGACCGGAATAGGGAGGCAACGGAAAAGTACCGGCGTTGATATCGACCTGCGCGGTCGGCTGAGTAATAGACGCGCACCCCGCAGCTCCGAGTAAATATATCGCGCTTACCATCAACAAAATATATTTCCGCATAGTATCTTTTTCGTCTTTTATTTATCTTCTTTTTGCTTTTTGTTCAAAACATCCGCGATCTTCTGCGCCATGCTCTCCGCGGCCCTTATCAAAGCCTCTTTCCCGCCGGTAATAACATCCGTGTGCACGGAACTGCCGGCGGCATCGAGATAGGCAGCGACCTCGCCGTCTTTCACGCTGATAACTTTGACTGTCAGATTGCCGAAGCAAGACCGCATATTAGAAGAAGGCACCAGGCCTCCGGCGGAAGCAACCGCCTTACCGGTGACCACGAAATCGGCTTTCGCCAGTTTTGCCAGCTCGATCGATTGCCCTTCACCTATATCTACCATGCGAAAAGCCTTGTCTTTTTTGACAACCTGATCCACTGCCGACGGTTCAAGCACCCGGTACCCCTCTTCCAAAAGCTTCTTTGCGATCGCCGCTTCGCCGGCGGAAAGATCAACCTCGCTTGCCCACCACGCCGCTTTAGGCCCCTCAATATTCTGTTCGGAAATAAGCAGGATAACCTTGTTCCGGGGCCCCTGGTCGGCGGCCGAATATAAAACCCCTGCCCATCCCAACAAAATGATTAAGATAAAAAGGGTCACCTTCCTCATAAATCCTCCTTGGGTGCTTATTACTATAGTAAAAATGCCCTGCCCTGTCAAGGAAAAGATACAGACTTGTGCTTATCTTTTCCTTGATCCCGCAATGATTATTGCGGGATCTAACCGGGATCATCGCCGGAGGGACGGTTCGAGAACTGCCTCTATAGATATTTCAACAGGTCAACCGCCCGACGGACTATCAAATCCGGGTTTTCTTTCTCCAGTTCTTCTTTCGTGCATGAACCGCCGATAACCGCCGCCGTTCTTACCCCGGCACGTTTACCTGCCTGCATGTCTATGATCATATCCCCCACATACATTGTCTGAACGGGAGCGGCGGAAAGCCTTTTCATGATAGTACGCAGGATATCGGGGTGGGGTTTTCCCCGCCGGAGCTTATCCGCGCACAGGACATAATCGAAATATGGTTTTATTTTTAAATGCCTGATAATGATCCGGGTAAATCGAGTCGGACGGTTGCTGGCAACGGCAAGGATGTATCCTTTTTTTTTCAACACCGGCAACAACCGTGCCACTCCCGGAATAAGACGGGCCAGCCGCAGCAAAGCGAGTTTGTGATGCTGCCGGTAGATAACAAGCGACCTTTCCAGCTCATCCTTTTTCACAAAGGGCCTCAACAGATTTCTATCTCCCCACCCCACTGCCCGGCGGATAACAACAGATTTCTGGAGGGGAGCATGTACCTTGCGCATAGTATAATTAAAACTCCTCGTGATCGCGGGATAGGCATTGACCAAAGTTCCGTCGAGATCAAAAATAATCAATTTGATATTCTGCATATTCCATTATCCAGGGAAGATCAAAGGACAAGTAAAAAAGGCAGGAAACCCTTCCTGCCTTTTCAAAAATGAAGCTCCGTAAAGCCCGCGGTTTTGGCGCCGCCGAAGCATAAACCCTCAGCCGGCCCGTTATTTAACGGGGGACGCCTCCGAAGCGGCGGGATCTTTTGATTCTTCCTGAGAAGCCACAACTTCCCCCGTCTCTTCCATATCCTCGGCTTTTTCCAAACTTACATTTTTAGCGATGAATTTACCGGTATCACCGATAATATAATCTATACTAACGCCGTCTTGCGGATTGATCGAGTCAAGAGTCTCCACATTCTCAAACGTGGTTTTATCATCCACATAAATATTGACTTCTTTTTCGGTATCGGTTTCATAATCGATATATTTAACCTTCATCTCTTTGCTCTGAGAATTGACCGCCACTATCTCACCCCAGAGCCACTGGAGATCCGCTTCAGGAACGGCGGGAGGTTGAGATTTAGATTGCGCTTCTTTCCCCTCTTTCCCAGCCTGCGCGAAAACAATGCCGGAACATACAAATACCAGACCCACTATCCCCGCCGCTATAATAGCCGTTCTTCTTTTCATCACAATCCTCCTTACGAGCGCTTACGGTAAATTATATGCCCATTTTCGATTACTGTATCACAATTTTCCGGTTTTGTCAAATAGTGACCCTCAGATTAAAATATCTCTTTTAATCGCGGTTTTAATTTCCTATATATGACCGCCGCGGCAGCCACTTTTAAAATATCTCCCGGAATAAAAGGTATAAAACCGATACAGAACAGTGTGAAAAACGAAAACCCGGTTATCAATTTAAGCCACAGCACCCCGCAGCATAAAAGAATACAGTCTCCCGTCAATAAAATAGCCGCCGTCTGCCAAAAGCCCTCCTTGGCGCGGCGGATGCTCCTGCCGATATAAAAACTTGCCGCCACAAAACCGGCGAGATATCCGCCGGTCGGACCGAGGATATGAAAGATCCCGCTCCCGGTGCCGGTAAAAAACGGCAAACCGGCAATACCCAAGAGCACATAAGAAACCTGGGCAATGCCGCCCAGGTTCCGCCCCAAGAAAAGCCCGGACAATAAAACAAAAAAAGTCTGCAAAGTCACGGGCACGGGAGTGAACGGCAAAGGAATGCGCACAAAAGCGCCCAGCATGGTAAGGGTCACAAATACCGATACCCCGAACACCCGGGTTATCGTCTTATTCTCTATAATTTCCCGCGTAAGTACTCCTGATAAAACAGTCATACAGAATCCTCCATCAATAACCAGAAAAAACATCTCCTCAAAAACGGGAATATCCCTCCGCGGGCCTGCCGGAACAAACAGGCAGGCCCCGAGAGGGCATTAACTTTTCTCTTTTGAAAAAAGAACGGGTCTTATTCCTTTGCTATCGCCAGAGTGATCAACCCGGCTAAGACCAAAAACAACCCCACACATCCCTTAAACACGATCTTCAGGGGTTCAAACCATGCGATAATCGCCCACGCGCCCAGGCCCAAAAATGCCACGCCCAGGATAACCTTAAAAACCATAGAAGCGATCTTATTCACATCCACTTTCTTTTCTTCTTTTTTTACTTCTTCTGCCATACCACACCTCCTTTTATAATATACTGCCGCTATCTTTTGGCTCCTGTTTCATGGTGCTTTTCCATCTGCGATGGATCCACCCCCATTCTTCGGGGGCAAAACGGATATATGATTCAATGATATGGGTTATTTTTTGAACATTATACGCTATACTCGCCTGTTCCGTCTCCTTCGCTTCCAACGATAACGCCTGTTCGAAAATAAGTTTATGGGTATCATCTTTCTGCCGGATGATAAAACAAGGCACTATTGCCGCTCCGGTGCGCCGCGCAAGAATGACCGGGCCGGTTGCTGTTGCCGCTTTCCTGCCGAAAAATTCAACAAATACTCCGCCGGTACCGAAATTCTGGTCCAAAGGGATAAAAACCAATTCGTTATCCCGGAGACTGCGGATAGAATTGTGCACGCACGTATTCCGGGGAATACTGTAAATCGTTTTGATACCTAATTTTGCGCGGTTAGCATCAAACAGTTTCTCAGCCATGTGATTGCGCATGGGCCGCATTATCCCGCCAACCGTGTACCCTTCCTGACTAAGTTTAGCCAGCAGGAGGGGAAAATTCCCGAAATGCGCACTGACCAGAATTACTCCCTTGCCGCTCCGGAGGGCTTGCTCCAAATTCTCCAAACCTTCGATACGCACCCGCTGTTTGAGCAATGCCGGCCGTTCCATAAGATAGATCAACTCAAACCCGGATTTAGCCATCGCCACAAAACAAGCTTTGGCAATACGCTCCCGTTCTTCCGGATTTTTTTCCTTTCCAAAAGCGATGGTAAGGCTTTCCAGGGCGATCTTTCTCTGTCTCGGGAACAACGAATACCCCACGGAAGCGAAACTATCGGCAAACCCGTACAAGTAACGATAAGGGAAAAACCTGAATATGAAAGAACATCCGGCTAAAGCCAGCCAGGAAAAAAAATATTCTATATTTTTACGTATCCGTTTGCTGTCCATATATAGGGATGAATAACAAATTATAACAAAAATTTATGAAATATCAAGCAAAAACCCAAAAAACTGACCCATTACAAAAAGGAAAAAGGCGGCGAGCAGGCGAAGCGCGTCAAACCACAAAAAATTCCGTTTTTATCGTTTATACCCGATCGTGCGCAAAAAGTCATGCCTCCAGGTTATATCATCATTATTTTCAATGCCTTTCGGTTTTAACCCGTCAATAACCCCCATAATCCCCCGCCCGCTTCCGGTATCCGCTATAATAACTTCCACCGCATTGGCCGTGGCACAGAATACAGAACAAACCTCGGGGATATTCTTGACCGCATTCAAGACATTGATCGGATACGCGTTCTTTATCATGATAATAAAACTATGACCCGCACCTATGCGCAAGGCATTTTCTGAAGCCAGATCCTTTAACTCCTGATCCGTACCCTCTGCCCTGACTTTACAGGCGCCCGAAGATTCGCAAAAAGCGATCCCGAATTTAATCCCCGGGACGTTATTTACCATAACCTCATAGATATCTTCCACTGTTTTTATAAAATGGCTCTGCCCCAGGATACAATTGATCTCATCCGGCTTATTTATCTTAACAACGTTAATGTCAACCATCTCCCGCCTCCTGTGTTTGTATTCTACCATACAAAATACCTGAAAGCAACTGCTTGAATAAGCTTTGAATAAGCAACGACAGAAACAAAAAAGTTAATTTTAATTGAAAACGCCCTCAAAACAATATATAATTCTTTTATGAACGAACCGGAGATTAAACGGAATAAAGAAATCAAAAAAGTCCTGATTCTCATTCTGATCCTCAACTGGGCAGTTGCCGCAGCCAAGATCTTTTTCGGCCTGCTGACGCGATCTGCAAGTATCGCCGCGGACGGATTCCACTCTTTCTCCGACGGGACTTCAAACGTGATCGGGCTTATCGGGATGAAATTTGCCTCCCAGCCGACCGACGCAGACCATCCCTATGGCCATAAAAAGTACGAAACATTTTTTTCCCTGACCATAGGCGCTCTTCTATTCTTTGTCGCATTTAACCTCTGCCGGGAAGGCATTGCCCGGCTCTCTAAGCCTGTCCTCCCTGAGATCGACATGCGAAGTTTCGCGGTCATGATCCTTACCCTGCTGACCAATATCTGGGTCATGCGTTATGAGTACAAAAAAGGCCGGGCATTGCACAGCGATATCCTCACTTCCGATTCCAAACATACCCGGGCGGATATTTTTGTCTCTTCAACGGTCATCGCCGCTCTCGGCATCATTAAGATAAACCCGGAACTGCGTTTTCTCGACCCGCTGTTGACTTTATTCATAGCCCTCGTCATCGTATACGCCGCTTTTGGGATCGTACGGGACAGTTCAAAAGTCCTCTGCGATTCGGCGGCCATTACCGATACCAAAAAAATAGAAGATGTTGTGCTTGGGGTAAAAGGTGTCAAGACCTGCCATAAGATCAGGACGCGGGGAAGAGAAGATGATATCCATATCGACCTGCACGTCCAGGTAAACCCGCACATGCATATCGATGAGGCGCACAAAATATGCTATACCATCGAAGAAACTATTATACGGGCCATTCCGGGAGTCACCGACGTGTTAGTACATGTAGAACCGCGAAAGAACGAACCGCGGGAAAAAAAACCCTAATTTTCTTTTAATACAGACCACAAGAGAAAAGCGACGATACCTGCACATATCCCGACAAACACATCGCCGCAGCGTGAATAAAAACTCAAGGGCCTTTTATCCAAAGTAATCGTTTCTGTCTTTATTCCCCCGATGAAAATTTGTTCCCCCTGCTTATCCTGCACCAGGGAAATGATCCCGCCGGAGGGAGCGATAAACCCGGAAACTCCGGTGTTGGCGGCACGGACTACCGGCACCCTGTTCTCCACCGCCCGGTATACCGACGCGCTCAAATGCTGATACGGGGAAGATGTTTTCCAGAACCAAGCGTCATTAGTCATATTTACCAAAAAATCAGCCCCCCCGCGCACCAACCGGCGCGCTAATCCGGGAAAAGCGTCTTCAAAACAAATCAGAACCCCAAAACGCGTACCCGCGCCTGAATTGCACGGGAGGTCGAATACCGTATGTTCGGCACCGGGCCTAAAATCACCTATGGGAACAACAGCCTCCAGGAAACCAAGGATCCCGCGCAACGGGATATATTCTCCGAACGGCACCAGATGCATTTTCCGGTATAAATTCACCACCCGGCCGTTTTCAGAAACCAGCAGAGCGCTGTTGTGATATTGTAAACGCTCCGAAGTCACCGCTCCCACCAATAAAGGTTTTTGGAATCTTTTCAGCAGGCCGGTAAGCGGAGAATAATTATTCTCCTGCTTGAGCATAAGCGGGAACGCCGCTTCCGGCCAAATAACCATATCCGGAGACTGCGCAAGGGACGCGGAAGTGAAGCCCATATATTTTTCGATGATAAAATCTCCGGCCATCTGATCCCATTTCATCTCCTGAGGGATATTGCCCTGAATCACGGAAATCTTTAAAGCCGCGCCTCGGGAGGGACCCGAAAAATCAAACAATCTTGTATATCCATAGAGCAAGACGAAAACCAGACATAATAAAGGAACTGTGATTTTCTTTATTACACCGTGAACCGTTAACGGTGAACTGATAACTGAATACATTGCCGCGTTCACCAGCATCACCAGAAAAGATACGCCCCAGACACCTGTAATATCGGCAAGCTGAATGACCGGCAAGCTCATATATTGCGAATATCCCAGCGGGATCCAGGGAAAGCCGGTAAAGAGGTGGGAACGCAAATATTCAAGGAGAACCCATGCCGCGGGAATGAATAAAAGATCGAAAGCTGAAAAGTACCGCGTACCGCGTACCGCGTACCGAGAAAAAAGCGAAAAAGATAAACCGAAAAGGCCGAAATATAAGGATAAATACAAAACGAGGACGATCAAGCCGAGCAGAGTAACGTGAATCAACCAGTAGATAGTCCCGAACCAGAAAATAAGACCGGTAAAATATGCCGAAAAAAATGATTTAAGAGGGGATTTATTCTTTAAAGCAAAGAATAATGGAATAAAACCAAACCAGGCGAGGATTTCAATATCGAAGTTTGGAAAAGACAAAACAAGCGAAACCGCGGAAAAAACACACAACAAAACATCTTTTATCACCTGCCCCCAAGCGCACCTATGCACCCATGCACCTATGCACTTATGCACAAACACCATCACTTTCCACAGCACTTCTTGTACTTCTTCCCTGAGCCGCACGGGCAGGGGTCATTACGGCCCACTTTGGGCTGGGATAATTTTACCGGAGCCCCTCCGATTAACGACGGCTGAACAGCCGGCGCCGGCTCCAATCCTTCAGATATCTCCTGAGGAGGAGGAACCCGAGAAGCTTCAGGATGGATAAGTTCCTGGGAGATCGAACTGAAAACCCCCCGGGTCCTTTCCTTCTTCGCCGTTTGCAGTTTGAAGATCATCTCTGCCGCCTCTTCTTCTATGCTGACGATCATCTGGCTGAAATATTCATAGGCCTCGCGTTTATATTCCACGAGCGGATCACGCTGCCCATAAGCGCGCAATCCAATCCCCTCGCGCAATTTATCCATGGCAAAAAGATGATCCTTCCACTTGGAATCCATGATCTGCAGAAAGACCATGTGTTCTAGGTGACGGATTAAATCCTCTCCCAGAGCGGACTCTTTCCGCTCGTAAACCGCAACCAGTTCCCGGTATAACCGCTCTTTAATCTGGTCCTTATTGTTCATCTTCAAAATATCCGCCATCTTAAGAGAACCAAAATCATCCGTGTGATCCGATTCCAGGCCGAATTTCAATCGTAACTCATCCATGAGGCCGGAGACCCCTTCATCGGTAGCTCCCTCCGATTCGAACTGATAGGCAGAAAGAATCCGCCCCAGGATCTTTTCAATGATCTCCATAATGTTGTCTCTCAGTGAAACTCCTTCCAGGATCTCGCGGCGCTGGCCATAAATGATCTCCCGCTGTTTATTCATCACATTATCGTATTCCAGGAGTTGTTTACGGATCTCAAAATTATGCTGTTCCACCCGTTTCTGGGCGATCTCGATCGAACGGCTCACCCAGGGATGCTCGATGACCTGCCCTTCCTCGAATCCCAGCTTATCCATCACTCCCATCAACCGGTCCGAGCCGAATAAACGCATAAGCTCATCCGCGAGCGAAACGTAAAACCGGGAAGAACCGGGATCTCCCTGACGGCCGCAGCGGCCGCGCAGCTGATTGTCTATGCGGCGCGCCTCATGGCGCTCAGTGCCCAATACGTGCAATCCGCCCACGGCAACCACTTTGTCATGTTCCTGCGCCGCCTCTTTCCTGTATTTCTCCAAAAGGCTCCGGTATTCCGCATCGGAGTCGAATTCTTCACCGGCGGCGATCCGCTGTTTGATCACATTTTTAGCCATGAAATCCGGATTCCCGCCCAAGAGGATATCCGTTCCCCTCCCGGCCATGTTGGTGGCAATGGTAATCGCCTTATACCTTCCAGCCTGCGCCACAATATGAGCCTCGAGTTCGTGGTATTTGGCATTCAACACCTGATGCGGAATCCCTCGTTTTTTAAGCATGAGCGAAAGCCGCTCGGATTTGTCGATGGAAATAGTCCCCACCAGCACCGGTTTACCTTTATCGTACAGACCGGCAATCTCATCGACTACCGCCTTAAATTTCTCTTCTTCGGTTTTATAAATACAATCGGCAAAGTTATCCCTGATCAGACTCCTGTTGGTGGGAATAACTACCACGTCAAGCTTATATATAGACTTGAATTCATTCGCCTCGGTATAAGCGGTGCCGGTCATACCGGCTAATTTCTCATACATGCGGAAATAATTCTGGAACGTGATGGTAGCCAGGGTTTGATTCTCCTGCTCGATCTTCATCCCTTCTTTAGCCTCGATCGCCTGATGCAGGCCGTCCGACCAGCGCCTCCCCGGCATCAGGCGTCCGGTAAACTCGTCCACAATAACAACCTTACCGTCTTTCAACACATAATCCACGTCCTCTTTATAGAGATTGTGGGCGTAAAGCGCCTGTATGGCATGATGCCGCCATTCCATGGTCTCCAGATCATGCAGGTTATCGATACCCAGCATGGAACAGACTTTTGCTTCCCCTTCATCGGTCAGGTAAGCGGCGCGCGCTTTCTCATTAACCAGGTAGTCGAACCCTTTGGAGAGATCATTCCCTTTATACTTGGCATCGATCTCCTCGTTCTCGGAGATCATCCTGCCTTTCAGCCGCCGCACAACTTTATCCACGATATAATATTTATCCGTAGAGTCCTCGGAAGCGCCGGAGATGATTAACGGGGTACGGGACTCATCCACAAGGATGGAATCAACCTCATCCACGATCGCGTAATAGAACGGCCTCTGCACCACGTCTTCCTTGCTGTATTTCATATTGTCGCGCAGATAATCGAAGCCGAATTCATTATTGGTCCCGTACGTGATATCGCAGGCATAGGATTGTTGCCGTTCTTCATCCGGCATGTCATGTTGTACGACTCCTATACTCAATCCCAGGAATTCATACACCGGCCCCATCCATTCCCGGTCGCGGCGGGCCAGATAATCGTTCACGGTCACCACATGCACTCCCTTTCCCAGCAGCGCGTTCAAATACGCGGGCAGGGTCGCCACCAGGGTTTTTCCTTCTCCGGTGGCCATCTCGGCAATCTTACCTTCATGGAGAACAATCCCCCCGGCGATCTGAACGTCGAAATGACGCAGGCCGATAACCCGGCGGGAAGCCTCCCGCACCAATGCGAACGCCTCAGGCAAGATATCGGCATATATCTTGTTGCGGGCCAGTTTGATCTTTTCTTTTATTCGTTCCTTTTCCTCCTGGATGGCCGCCGCTTTCAGGACCACTTCCAGTTCTTTTATCGCGGGATCGGTTTCGCGCAGTTTACCGGCCAGATATTCTTTAAACTCCACGGTCCGCTGCCTCATTTGCGCGTCGGATAAATTTTTTACTTTTTCTTCCAGTCTATTGACCTCGTTTACGAGAGAAGCCACCGCCGCCATTTTATTCATGGAGGAAAGCGGCATCTCCTGATGCAAAAGCATATTCACGCCGGCATATTTTCGTTTAATAAACTTCTGCCTGCTGTTTAAAGTCGTCTTTTTGATTAGGCCAAACACGGTTTCTACTCCTTATGTTGTTGACATTCCGAATCCGCTTTTTTACATTAGACACCAGATCATTAATATGCTGCGGCCAAAATCCTAATTCCTAAATCTTAATGTCTAATTAATTTCTAATGCATCAATTCCGAATTTGACATTTTTACATTAGGCATTTATTAGATATTAGGATTTAGTTATTAGACATTACTCCGTTGATTTGGTGCCGCTCTTACACGTTCTGCGCTTTATATTTCAGGTACGCTTCG
The DNA here is from genome assembly GCA_041653035.1 of Candidatus Omnitrophota bacterium. Taxonomy (GTDB): domain Bacteria; phylum Omnitrophota; class Gorgyraeia; order Gygaellales; family Profunditerraquicolaceae; genus JAQTZX01. The sequence goes on along the minus strand of JBAZGE010000012.1, from coordinate 4,782 downwards.
ATGAAAAGATCAAGATTCCCGTCCAGCACGCCGTTGGCATCTCCGGTCTCATGGTCCGTACGGTGATCCTTTACCAGATTATAGGGATGCAGGACATATGAACGGATCTGACTGCCCCATTCGATCTTCTTCTTCTCCGTACCCGTCTGTTTGATCCGTTCTTCGTGCTTTTCCCGTTCCAGATCAAAAAGACGGGCCTTTAAAATCCTCAAACACGTCTGTTTATTCTGGTGTTGAGAGCGTTCATTCTGGCTCTGCACCACGATCCCGGTAGGAACATGCGTCATCCTCACCGCGCTGTCGGTCTTCTGCATATGCTGTCCGCCCGGCCCGGAAGCGCGGAAAGTCTCAACGGCGAGGTCCTTGTCCTCGATCTTGACATCCAGCTCCCGTTCTATTTCGGGGATGACGTCAACCGAAGCAAACGAGGTATGGCGCCGCTTATTCGAGTCAAAAGGGGATATACGCACCAGGCGGTGTACACCCCGTTCCGCCTTAAGATATCCATAGGCATATTCCCCCTCTACAAAAATAGTGACGTTCTTGACCCCGGCTTCTTCGCCGGGGAGAATATCGATGGTCTTAACGGTATAGGCTTTACTTTCCGCCCAACGGGTATACATACGCAGGAGCATCCCCACCCAGTCGCACGACTCGGTCCCTCCGGCGCCGGCATTGATGCTCAGGATAGCGTTATTACCGTCAAACTCCCCGTTCAAGAGAGTTTTGAATTCCAACCGGCCGATTTCCGAAAAAAGGCTCTCCGTGTTTTTCCCGATCTCCTCAAACAACCCCCTATCTTCTTCTTTTAAGATATCGGCGAGTTCTTTGAGCTCCGCGTATTTTTTAAAAGCGGTATCCCAGGACTCAACCGTAAATTTTAAGGATTTTAACTGCTTGACGACAACGGAGGAATTTTCTTCATCATTCCAGAATTCGGAATCGGACATACGCAGGGATAGTTCTTCTATCTGCTTTTTTTTATTATCTACGTCAAAGATACCCTCTAAGTTGTTCCAAGTGCGCCTGTATAGTCGAGAGTTTTTCTTTGATCTCAGTCAACATCATAACCTCCGCCGTTTATCGTATGATCTATTTTACAATGTTTTCTTGATACCCTTGAGTGTGAGCATGAATTCGTCACGATTATCGGTATACAACAACGCCTCCTCTTCGGTTATCTTGTTATCCCGGATCAATTGCATCAGGGACTGATTGAACGACTGCATACCGAAGACCGCTCCGTCTTCGATGTACTGGGTCATTTCCCACGTTTTTCCTTCCCGGATGAGACGGCTGATGGTGGGGCTTAAAAGCATAATCTCGCTTGCGGGAACACGCCCGGAGCCGTCTTTTAGCGGTATCAGCCTTTGTGAAATAACCCCTTTCAATAAAGACGACAACTGCGTACGCGTCTGCTGGTGCTGGTGCGGAGGAAAAAAGTTAACGATCCGTTCAATGGTACGCGACGCGTTGACCGTATGCAAAGTGCTCAACACCAAAACCCCGGTTTCCGCCACGGTAAGAGCCGCGGACATGGTCTCATAATCGCGGATATTCCCGATATAAATAACATCGGGGCTCTGCAGAGTAAACGCCCTCAATGCCACCGGATACGAAGCCACATCCTTCCCCAGCTCCCGCTGGTTGATAATCGATTCTTTATCCTTAAAGGTCACTTCGATCGGTTCCTCAATAGTCAAAATATGCTTATGAAAAGTCATATTGATATGTTCGATCATAGAGGCGATGGTCGTGGATTTTCCCGACCCCATCGTCCCGGTGAGCAGGATCATGCCCCGTGATTCATGAGCGAGTTTTTTAAGGACGTCCGATGGCAGATTAAGACTCTCCAGGGTCTCGATGACCGGGGGGATATTCCTGACGACAATAGACGGCCAGTTACGCTGCATGAATACGCTGACCCTGAAACGGTGGTCGATATCCGGCAGATAGAACGCGAAGTCCACGTCCAGGTTCTGTCTAAAAAGCTTGACCATGTCATCGGTCAGCAGGTCTCGGATCGCCCGCTCCATATCTTCAAGACTGATAATCTGCTCCGAAACCACCAGTACCTGCCCGTGAATACGCATATGCACCGTGCCGCCGACCCGGTAGAACATATCCGAGCCGTTCTTATCCACCAGCATCTTCAAATAATCTTTTATCTCCATTACCATGATCTATCCCTTCTCCGATATTTAATTGTTAAGTATCGAAACCCCGTTACTATTATAGTCCGTAAATCGTAATCAATAAGGAATTACTTATATACCGATTTCCTTATAAATTACGCTTTACGAATTACCAATTACGTATTTTAATTACGATACAACTTGATTATGAATTATTATACCACATTCCTGTTTTTCTCAGTAGGAGAAAATTCCATATATTTTCCCAGCAGTAAACGCGTCTGCGCATCCAGCGCCGGAGCGGAACCGATGAGCAGAATGACCGCGGGAACGATGATCCATTCCACTATCATCAAGATATGTTTTCCCCAGGACACTCCCCGGGGCCGGGGAGGCAGGATAGTCCTGCTCAGGCCGATCCAAACCAGGCTCGTCCCCAGCGTAAAATTCAGGAGCAACCCGGTTATGCGCGGAAGATTATATCCGATAGGCATCTGTTCAAAAAAACTCCTGCCCAGTAAAACCGGCAAAGGCGCGATAATCATAATGACAATCGCCCATATGGCCCAGGTCACGTGGGCTTCCAAAAGGTTAAACCCTCTTCGCAGCTTGACGGCAAACGGGATACCGGGATCACGAAGGAAACCCTGTATTAAAAACGGGAAATTCTCCACCCCCCACGCCCACCTCTTTTTCTGCCGGTATTGAACACGCACGGTACTGAAAACATTGCTGCCGTAGGCCATATCCATTGAAACCATCGTGTAAAGCGGAATAACCCGGTAATCGCCTTTGTAAAAAAGAAATGCCTTCCAATAAACCACCGAATCATCGGATATCATGTCCACCGGCCAGTAATCTATCTCGATAAGGGTCTTGAAACTCATGCTGTGGCTGGAAAAAGTGACGAATTTTTCCAGGCGCATGCTTTCGATCATCTGGCAGAATGAAGAACTCAGCTCGATGATCCGTGCCAGGGACGGCGCGTACCAGATATTATTATTATATACCGGAATAGGCTGATAGCTGGCCTGATGCGGATGAGGATTGACCAGGAAATGATACGTAAGACAACCGAAATACTCCCGGTCAACGCAGGTATCGGCGTCAAAACAGGAGATAATGACCTTCTCGACGGGTATTTTTTTGCTTACAAAAAATTCCCGGGCCTTCTTTGCCGCCCAGGTGGCATTCGCGCCTTTCAAACGCCGCTCTCCGGGCAGGCCGTCCGGATGAAGGGTGCTCATATAATGAAAAAAAACATTGCCGAATTCCTCCTCCAGTATCCGCGCGTTCTCGCGCGCCTTGGGATTCCGTTCTTCAAACGCCGCTATTACGACAAACCGCTCCCGGGGATAATGAGATTCTTTCAAGGACTGAAGGGAAGCCCGCAGGATCTCCACTCCTTCATTATAAATAGGGAAAACCACCAGGTGGTACACATCCTGCCATCTTTTTTCCGGAGCCAGGCGCGTACACCCCTCCAGCCAGTCCTTATTACGCTGAGCCGTCAATTTCTGATGCGCTATAACCAGCAGTGTGGTCAGATATACCGTACGGATGATCCAGTAGAAATCAAAAATGACGACCGCGACAGCGCAGACCACGGGGCGGAAAACCGCCAGGAGAACCAGCGAGATTATAATAACCCAGCTGATCGCTCCGGGAATGATTTCCAATATCCTTTTGATCATTTTATCTTTGTTCATAGCGCTCTCCCCCGGATCTCTCAAAAGAAGGTTTTAAATTCATAAAATCCTGCAGGGAACTGGTCCGGGGACTCAAATCAAGTTTATACAGGTTGTCATACTGTTTCCCATCGGCCGCTTTTTGCGAATCGATAAAATACAGCGTGTCGTTATGCTGGTCGTAAAAACTATATGAACTTTTCTTGTTCAAAACCGCCAGCGCGAGAAGCTCGGACCTCGGGCGCGCCTCGCAGATACCGACCGTCTTGTCACCGACAACAATAAGGTGATAATTATCCGAATGCCAAAAGATTTCGGCGATACCCTCCCGGGGATAATTCAAAACGAAAACCGTCTCCGGAAAATACGATTCCGTGTCGGGTTTTAAAAAAACAAGACCGACCTGATGCGCATTGAAATACAGCAGTTTTTCCCTGTCCGGGGATAATAACCACCGTTTCGGAGGAGGGATAAGCGGGGAAAAATTACCGGTTTTGCGAAAATGCTCCCCTTCCAGATCGGAACGATACACGCTATTATCCGCCCTGTTTACATAATATATATGCCCTTTGTCCTGATCCACCCAGAAAAAAGAAATCGGCTCTTCACTCAGTTTTTTTATGTTGGGACGGCTGGGGAACAAAATGATCCGCTCCTGACGAAGCACCTTGCCCGCTTCCAGAGCAGCCTCAAAACGGTACGGATAATGCCCGTTTAACGAAAACTCCAGAATATACCTGCCGGGCAGCAACTCGCTGACCACCGCGGGGGTTTTATCTCTCAGCAATACCCCGTCCATGCGGATATCCGCCCCGGGAGGCTGGGTTTTTAGAACGATCAAGCCGGTACGGGTAAACCGGAACATCCGCCGGTCGAATTTATATCCCAGGGCGAAAGACATGATGAACGGCAGGCCCGCAAAAAAAACGAGCATGCTTACATGATATAAAACACTTCTT
>JBAZGE010000011.1:27239-43771 GCA_041653035.1 Candidatus Omnitrophota bacterium | reverse complement strand
TTTTGCTTCGGGGAGGGAGCCTTGGCCTTTAGGCCGAGGGGCTCCACTGCCACCGTCGGCGTCAGCCGTTAGAGAACCGGGGTTCTCTAACGGGGTTTACACTTCACCGAACGTTTTTATGATTTTCAAGAGGGAAGACGCGATCTGCAATTCGAATAAAGCTGTTAACTAATATAAAATTCTATTGGGAAAGTTTAACTCCCGATCGAGAGCGAAAAAATAGAACCGTCCCCTTTTTTTGAACCGTCTCCTTTTTTACCGCGAGCGTTGGCGGGATGGATGATACCGGAGTAACCTTTTCTCATATTTTAGGAGAGAATAATATGCCAGATATTTATGTGTCGCCCGGACGGCGGCTTTACGTTGAAGGGGATGACTTGGAACGTCATCAGGATCTCGCGGCCGCGTTTTTGAAAGGTTCCGGATGCGGGTTGTTGTATCTGGACGCCGCCAGTGATGAATATACGGAATATCCGGCTTTTGCTTTCTGGAAGGATTTTACCAGGCGCTATTTGGCGCTGTTTTGCGCGATGGCGGATATGGACAAACGTGAATTTGCTCATCAGCATGTATGCATCGGCATACCGGAAGCGGAATTGGATCATTTTTTGCTGATGGTGCCTTTGATGAAGGGCGCTGAGTATGTCGATCAGGAATGTTTGCAAGGGTTGTGGCGCGAGATTGAAACCGCGTTGAGCGGAGAAATTTCCGTTTCCGGTAAGAGCGCGGCTGAATTCTTTGCGGCCAGGCATTCGAACTGGCATTTGTTGGGCCGGGTCTGTTTTCATCTGGCCGAGAACAAGCATTCTGAGGATCGGCCGTTTGCTTTTCTTGCTACCTATGCTCAACGGAACGCGCAGGAAGGCAGGGTCAGGCATCTTCCTCTTGCCGGCGCTCTCGAAGAATATGCCGGCGTGAGGAATAAACAAATGCTTCTTAGGCTCCTGGCGCCTGTTCACCGAGCGTCTATGGAAAGCCGGTATTTGAAAGAAGTGGTTGATTCCGGGGATATCTATCATCCGGTAGCCTGGACTCCTGGTGAAACGTATCGGTTCTTGAAAGACGTTCCTATCTTCGAGAAGGCGGGGATTGCCGTTAAAGTCCCCAATTGGTGGAAGTCGAAACGCCCGGTTTGTCCCCAGGTGGCTGTTTGTATCGGAGAAAAACGCCCGGGCGCTATGGGGCTTGACGCTCTTGTTGATTTTCAAATGTCCGTGGTGATCGGCGAAGAAACGCTTACCGATCAAGATATCCAGGAGCTTCTCCGGCAGAGTGAGCGGTTGATTTTTTTTAAAGGCCAATGGGTTGAAGTTGACCGGGAAAAATTAGGCGAAATTTTATCGGCATGGAAGAAGGTTGCTGCATCGGTGGAGGCCGGAGGGGTTACTTTTTCCGAGGGGCTCCGGTGGCTTTCGGGACTGCAGGAAAGCCCCGATAGCGGCGGCGCCGGAGAAACCCAAAGCTATACCCGTGTTATTTCCGGTAAATGGCTGAGCGAAGCGTTGGAAGCAATCCGTATGCCTGAGGCGGATAAAGCAATGGAGAGGGTGTTAAGGTCTGATTTAAAGGCTGTGCTTCGCCCATATCAAACTAAGGGAGTAGCCTGGCTTAATGCCCTTAATCGCATGCGGCTGGGTGCAATCCTCGCGGACGACATGGGGCTGGGAAAAACTATTCAGGTTCTCGCGTTGTTTTTACTGAAGAAATCCGAATCAAAGGGCAGGGAAAACCCCGCGTTGTTGATCGTTCCGGCGTCGCTGATCGGAAACTGGAAATCAGAGATTGATCGTTTTGCCCCTTCGTTAAAGCATTGGATCGCTCATCCTTCGGCGGACGGGCTGGCCCAGCCGCCTCAAGCTGGATTTGACGTGTTGATCACGACCTACGGCTGTGTCGCCAGAATGGAATGGCTTTCGGATAGATGCTGGGATTTAATTGTGGTGGATGAGGCGCAAGCGATCAAGAATCCCTCCGCTAAACAGACGAAAGCGGTCAAACAGTTAAAAAGCGCGCACCGGATCGTCCTGACCGGAACGCCTATTGAAAACCATTTATCTGACTTGTGGTCGCTTTTTGATTTCGTTTCACCGGGGCTTCTGGGGGCAGTCAAAGAGTTTGACGGTTTTATGAAACGTCAGTCGGACGGAGGGGAAAGCCCTTATGCCGGCCTGCGGAATCTGGTGCGGCCGTATATTTTGCGGCGTCTTAAAACCGATAAGAGTGTTATCAGCGATCTGCCGGATAAGACAGAGATGAAAGTTTATTGTTCGCTTTCAAAAGGGCAGGCCGCATTGTATCAGAAATCGGTGGAATCGCTTGCGCGGGATATTCAGGAAGTTGAGGGAATAAAAAGGCGGGGGGTGGTTTTATCGTATCTGATGCGGTTTAAACAGATATGTAATCATCCTTCCCAGTTTGTGAAAGACGGGAAATTCTTAAGCTCAGACAGCGGTAAATTTACGCGCCTTAAAGAGATTTGCGAGGTTATTGTTGAGAAACAGGAAAAAGTTTTGGTTTTTACTCAGTTTAAGGAGATGGCCGAGCCATTGGCTGATTTTTTGCAAACTATCTTTCACCGGCCCGGCCTTATACTTCATGGAGAAACACCGGTTAAAAAACGTTTTGAGATGGTGGAATCTTTTCAGAAGGATGATGGCCCGCCTTATTTTATTCTATCGCTCAAGGCTGGAGGCATTGGGCTTAATCTGACAGCCGCGTCGCATGTTGTGCATTTTGACCGCTGGTGGAATCCGGCGGTGGAGAATCAAGCGACGGATCGCGCTTTTCGCATAGGCCAGAAGAAAAAAGTGCTGGTGCATAAGTTTATCTGCAGAGGGACGCTTGAAGAGAAGATTGACGCGCTCATTGAATCCAAACAGTCCATGTCGAAAGAAATTTTGGAAGGGACGGACAGCGCAGCGTTAACCGAACTATCGAATGATGAGCTGTTGAGAATGGTTTCTCTTGATATCAAGTCCGCGGCCGGGGAACTTTAATCTGGAATTTGCATTAAGAAAAAGGAGATGACAAAATGTACGGATGGGGGTGGGGGCCATATGTTACCGTGGCGGAGAAGCGGCGTAAGGCAGAGAAGGCCGCGGCCAAAATGATGAAAAAAGGAAAGAAGATTCTTCCGGTTAATGTGCAGGGAAGGATGATATCAACAACGTTTTGGGGACAAGCCTGGTGCCGGCATCTGGAGGCTTTTAGCGATTTTGAGAACCGGCTTCCCCGGGGACGGTCGTATGTTCGTAACGGTTCCGTGATTCATCTGGATATTGATACAGCCAAGGTCGAAGCGCTGGTACAGGGTTCATCGTTGTACAAGGTCGCGGTCAAGGTTAAGGAGCTCGACCGGAAAAAGTGGTCGGCGATCCGCGGCCATTGCTCCGGGCAGATCGGTTCTTTGATTGAACTTTTGCAGGGCAGGTTGTCATCAGGCGTGATGCAGGCGATGATTAATCAGGAACGGGGTTTGTTTCCAAAACCCAAAGAAATGACTTTTTCCTGTTCTTGTCCTGACTGGGCTAATATGTGCAAGCATGTGGCGGCCGTGCTGTACGGGGTTGGCCATCGCTTGGATCAAGAACCCGCGTTGTTATTCAAATTGAGGAATGTTGATCATTTGGAATTGATGGACAAGGTGCGTGTAAAACCGGGAGCCGCCTCCGGGAAAGCGCATATTATCAAAGGCCGGGATTTGTCAAAGATCTTCGGGGTCGATATTGTTGACGGCAGGCCGAAAGCGACGCCATCTCGCGCCAGTAAGTTTAGAAGTAAGACGAGGGGGTAACTCAAATAAGCAAGGAAATAGTTCTTGAGCAGGGAGGCCTGCGTTATTTCCGGGATAAAAAAAGGGGACGGTTCTAAAAAAAGGGGACGGTTCTATTTTTTTAACTCCCGGTCGAGAGCGAAAAAATAGAACCGTCCCCTTTTTTTACTCCTGAGGCTTTTCCTCATCCTATAAAATATGAGACCCCGCATTTTGGCTGCGGGGTTACGTCCGTTACGAAAATTGTAAGAGGAAGGAAAAATCAGGGTATTTCCTTCGAATTCATTAGTTACGGCAGAAGTTAAGGGATGATTCTTTTACGATTTCGTAGATTGGGCCTTGCGGGGTAAGGGTACTTTTAAAGAGGGTTATCTTTTTGACCGGGAATTCGATATTCTCGGTTTGCGGTGCATTTTTAAAATCCGTAAGCGCTTGCGCCAGGCCGGCTCTGTTAAGTTTTGACCTGATTCTGCCTATAGTGATGTGGGAGGAAAATTCCCTGTTTTCAGGTGGGATCCCGATCTCTTCCAGGGATTTTTCCAGGTCTTGGGCGATCTCTTTGACTTCGGTATCGCCTTTATCTATGCCGATCCAGATGACTCGAGGGGAGGTAAGGCCGGGGAATCCGCCTAAAGAAGATACGTGAACAATGAACGATCGTTTTGTCCGGGCTGTCTTTTCGATGATGTTTTCAACTGCCTGAACAGTATTTTCGTCGATTTCTCCTAAAAATTTCAAGGTTAAATGAATGTTGCCGGGCGTAACCCATTTGACGTCGGCACCGGGTTTTTTTAGTTTACCCTGGAGGCGGCGCAGATATTCTTTGACTTCTTCCGGTAATTCAATGGCGATGAATGTTCTCATACAGTAATCTGAGTGCTTTTACCGCCGATTGTTTCTGTATGGATCCGCGTGACCCTTTGAAAATGTTTTTTACACAAGCGGTCACCCCGGCGCCCGCAACCGCTATGTAGACGGTTCCTACGGGTTTCTTGGCCGTTCCGCCGGTCGGCCCGGCTATGCCGGTGATCCCGATACCTATGTCGGTTTTGGCGGCTTTTCGTATGTTTTTCGCCAACAGAACAGCAACTTCTTTCGAAACCGCGCCTTTTCCGGAAATGAGCCTTGCGGGTATCTTCAGGATATTCGTTTTCGATTCATTGCTGTAAACTACTGCCCCCAGTTTGAAATAATGAGAACTTCCGGACAGGTTGGTGAGGAGAGAGGAAAGTAACCCTCCCGTGCATGATTCGGCAACCGCGACGGTTTTATCCGTTTCCAGGAGAATTTTATGTATTTGTGATATAAGCGAGTCCATGGGTATCATTATATCCGTTTTATAAATATTGACAAGAAGGTAATTTATGGTATACTGAGCATCTGATCTTCAGGGCATGGTGAGAATCCAGACCGGCGGTAAAGCCCGCGAGTCCTTGATACGGAAGTGTCGAGAACAGATCCGGTAGTTTTCCGGAGCCGATGGTCCCGTACGAACGGGGCACCAACGTAATTCCGCAATAACGGTGGGTGCCTTAGTTCAAGGGGAGATAGTCCAGATGAAAGAAGATTTAATAGTTGTTTTTATGCCCGGAGAAGATCGTGTCCGGGTTTTTTATTTTGTGGACAGGAAGGATTAGAAGTATGCTAAATTCGATACCTGAAATTCTGGACGATTTGAAAAAGGGCCTTATGGTTATCGTGGTCGATGATGAAGACCGCGAGAATGAGGGCGATCTGGTGATGGCCGCCTCGTTTACCAGGCCGGAACACATCAATTTTATGGCAAAATTCGGCAGAGGGCTTATTTGCATTCCGATGGAGGAGGAAAGGCTTCGCTTGCTTGATTTTCAGCCAATGTCTTCGGAAGGTAAACAGGATCAGTTCTCAACTGCCTGGATGATCTCCGTGGATGCCGCCAAAGGGATCACTACCGGTATCTCCGCTTTTGACCGGGCGCGGACTATCGAAGTATTGATCAATCCGCAAAGCAAGGTCGATGATTTGGCCCGTCCCGGGCACATTTTTCCTTTGCGCGCGCGAAAGGGCGGCGTGCTGGTGAGAGCGGGGCATACCGAAGCTTCGGTTGACCTGACCCGTCTTGCCGGCCTTTATCCTGCCGGGGTCATTTGCGAAATAATGAACGATGACGGTTCTATGGCCCGGTTGCCGCAATTACGGGAATTTGCCGTTAAACATAAACTAAAGATTTGCTCGATCGCAAGCCTTATCGAATACCGCCGCCGATCGGAAAAAATGGTGGAACGTCTCTCAGAGGCCAGTCTCCCTACGGAATTCGGATGTTACACTTTGAGTCTGTACCGTGATATGATAAATAACCAGATACACACAGTGCTCACGATGGGGAAACTCGGCAGTGATTCTGTTTTGGTACGGGTGCACTCGGAATGTCTGACCGGTGATGTGTTTGGTTCTTTGCGCTGTGACTGCGGGAGGCAGTTGAAAAGAGCTATGCAGATCATTGAGAGGGAAAAACGCGGGGTTATACTGTATATGAACCAGGAAGGCAGAGGTATCGGATTGGCGGATAAGATACGGGCGTATAATTTGCAGGATAAGGGGATGGATACAGTGGAAGCAAACGAGGCCCTGGGATATAAGGCGGATATGCGTGATTACGGCATCGGCGCGCAGATCTTAGCGGATCTGGGATTGAAGAGTATCCGGCTTTTGACTAATAATCCGCGTAAAATTGTAGGATTGGAAGGGTATGGCCTGAAAGTCCTGGAACGTGTCCCCATCGAAATAGAGCCCAATAAGATTAATTACAGATATCTAAAGACGAAGAAAGATAAGATGGGGCATGATTTGCACATTTAGTGCACGGGTGCAGAGGTTATGGAGGGGGCGTTTATTGAACGGTCCTCAACAGGGTTGACTTAGTGCATGAGAGTGGAGCCCCTCGGTCTAAAGACCGAGGCTCCCTCCCCGAAGCAAAAAACACATTCCGCAAATTTCTATCCCCGGTCTGAAGCCCGGAGATTTTGCGGAGGGGATTAAACAAGGAGGAAGTCATGGTTAAGACTATTGAAGGAAATCTTATCGCAAAAGGGAAAAAGTTTGGCATAATTGCGTCACGGTTCAATGATTTTGTGACCAAGGAACTGGTGGCGGGGTGTTTGGATACTTTGGTCAGGCACGGAACGCTTGATAATGACGTGACCATAGCCTGGGTGCCCGGCGCTTTTGAGATTCCGTATCTGGCCCAGAAAATGGCAAAAACAAAATCCTATGATGCCGTTATCTGCCTGGGAACGGTGATCCGGGGAGCGACCCCTCATTTTGATTATATTGCCGCCGAGGTATCAAAAGGGGTGGCTAAGGTTTCCCTTGATACCGGCGTGCCGGTAATTTTCGGCGTTATTACCGCCGACACCATCGAACAGGCGATTGAGCGCGCCGGGACCAAGACGGGAATAAAGGCAGGGATGCGGCGGTCAGCGCGGTTGAAATGGCCAATCTGTCGGAAAAAATAAAAGGGTAAACTACCTGCTATTATGCGAAAACGGACATTAGCGAGAGAATATGCATTGCAGATTTTGTATCTGATCGATACTACCAAAGACGATTGCGAAAAAGCGATCGTGAATTTCTGGCAGTTTAACGATACGGAGGAAGTCGATGCGGAGGTTGCCGGGTTCAGCGCCGAGTTAGTGCGCGGCGTTAATAAACATCTGAAAGAGATCGACGGGAACATCGCTCAATACGCGGCAAACTGGGAGATGGAACGAATGTCGGTGGTGGACAGGAATATATTGCGTATGGGCAGTTATGAGCTTCTTTTCAGGAAGGATATCCCTCCGAAAGTCGCGATCAACGAAGCGATCGACCTTTCCAAGAAATATTCCAGCCCTTCCGCGGGTAAGTTTGTTAACGGGATCCTCGATAAGATAATTCCGCAAAAAGATAACGTATAGCGTATGGGTTTTGCAGACCTCCATGTACACACAGTGTTTTCGGACGGGACGTACACTCCTGAGGAACTTGTTCAGAGGGCACGCAAAGCCGGTTTGTGCGCCCTCTCGGTTGTGGATCATGATTCGATAGATGGGATCGAACCCGCTTTGGCGGCGGCGCGATCCGTATCCGTTGAAGTCATCCCCGGTATCGAGCTCACTACCGAGCTGGATAATACCGAGATACACCTGCTGGGATATCTTTTTGATTATAAGGATCCCGCCTTTTTGGGCAGATTGGCGCAACTACGGGAGATCCGCGTAGACCGGGTTTATAAGATCGTAAAGAAACTGAAACTCATGGGGGTGGATCTGAAGCCGCAGGCAGTATTTGATATATGCGGCACGGGGACACCGGGCAGGCTGCATATCGCGCGGGCCATGCTCAAAGAAGGTTTAGTATCCAGCGTAGGAGAGGCTTTTCAGAAATACATAGGGGATCGTTCTCCGGCATACGTGCTTGGCTTCAGATTTTCTACATTCGATGCCATAGATTTGATAAAAAATGTGGGGGGCATCCCGGTTTTAGCCCATCCCTACTTACTGGGAAATACCGGATTGATCCCGCAGTTGATAGATCACGGTTTGATGGGGTTGGAAGTTTATTACACGGAACATTCACAGTCGCATATCAATTATTTCTTGGATATTGCGCGCCGGCATGATCTCATAGTAACCGGCGGTTCGGATTTTCACGGTTCTGCCAAACCTGATGTTCATCTGGGAGTGATAAAGATTCCGTATGAACTGGTGGAAATACTCAAAAATGCAAAGCATGGATAAAACACATACGTATTACATGAATCTGGCCATGAAACTGGCTCAGAAGGCGCGGGGAAAAACTTCCCCCAATCCTTTGGTGGGGGCGGTGGTGGTGAAGAACGGGCGAGTTGTCGGTTCGGGGTTTCACGAGAAAGCCGGTAATCCTCATGCCGAGATCATCGCTTTGAATCAGGCCGGAGAAGAATCGAAAGGGGCGGTGTTGTACGTGACTCTTGAACCCTGCACTCATTTCGGGAAAACCCCTCCCTGTGTCGACAAAATTATCCAGAGCGGCGTGAAAGAGGTTATCGTGGGAATGATAGATCCCAATCCTCTGAATAACGGCAAAGGCATCGCGATACTGAAACGGTGCGGAATTAAAGTAAAAGCCGGATTTTTAGAAGAGGAGCTTGCCGGCCTGAATAAATATTTTATAAAATACATAACCACCAAAATGCCCTTTGTCACGGTTAAGATCGCGCAATCCCTTGATGGGAAGATCGCCACCAAGAACGGCGATTCTCAATGGATCACTTCCGAGAAATCAAGGGGATATAGCCATCGCATACGCCGGTATTACGATGCGGTTATGGTTGGAGTCAATACGATCCTTCGGGATAATCCCCGTCTGGATGCCTGGTTTTCCAAAACCCAGCCGGTAAAAATCGTGGTAGACAGCCAGTTAAGCACCCCTGAAGAAGCGCATATTTTTGCAAATAACGGCAAAGTGGTAATCGTTACGCTGCCTACCGGGCCCGGCCAGGAAACAGAGAACCGGAATATACTGGCCGGACGGGCCAAGATCCTTGAAGTGAAAGGAAAGTCGAGACAGGTGGATTTGAAAGACATGCTTCGAAAGCTGGCTCAGATGGGAATAATAAATATTTTTGTCGAGGGGGGGGGGACGCTTATCGGTTCCTTATTCGACGAAGGTTTAGTGGACAGGGTTTTATTTTTTATCAGCCCCAAGATCATCGGCGGAAAGGAAGCGTTGAGTTCCGTTATGGGAAAAGGTATCTCTCGGCTTGGGCAGGCGGTAAAGCTGAAGAATATGCGGGTGCGCAGGTTTGGGGAGGATATATTGATCGAGGGAGATGTGAAATGAGTGCATAAGTGCATAGGTGTATGAGTTTAGCTCAGAGCTCGTGGCTCGTAGCTTGTAACATACGGCTCATCAGATTACAAGCGGGGCATTGGGAGCAGAAGTATATATGTTTACCGGGATTGTGGAAGAATTAGGAATGATTCAGGGGATTTCAAAGAGAGGCGCTGTCACGCTCCTTTGTGTTCAGGCGGCGAAAATTCCTGATGGTGTCAAGATAGGCGATAGCGTAGCGGTGAATGGCGTGTGTTTGACCGTGGTCAAACATGACCGCAGCTCAATACAGGTTGAGATGATGCCGGAAACAGCCGCGGGCACCAACCTTGGCTTGCTGAAGATGTCCGAAAGGGTAAATCTCGAGCGCAGCCTGAAGCTGGGAGACCGTATATCCGGCCATTTCGTGAGCGGCCACATTGACTGTGTGGGAGTGATCCGGAGGAAGTCCCGGTTGAGGGGCAATCTGTGTGTCGATATCGCGGTGCCTCCCGGCGGAATCTCGTATATCGTTCGAAAAGGTTCCATTGCCGTTGACGGGATAAGTTTGACTATCGTTGAGAAACGGTCGAATGTTTTCAGCGTCTATATAATCCCGCATACCATGCAAAACACCACCGTGATGTTTAAAGGCCCTTCGGACAGGGTAAATATAGAGTTCGATTTGCTTATGAAGCGCGTCGCTGCGGAAGAGTAAGGATACACAGTCAGATACATAGTCAGATATTGCTAATTTAAGGTAATTCTGGTATACTTTAATGAGTTTTATTACTATATCCAGAGTGTGTATAAAATGAAATTGGAAAAGAGGGAAGAAGCCCGTAATTTAAGAATAAAAGGGTTATCTATAAATCAAATTGCTGATGCCTTAGATGTTTCCAAAGGGTCTGTGAGCATTTGGGTGCGTGATGTTGCCTTATCCAATGAGGCAATGCTTAATATTAATAATAGATTTTTGTTGGGAAGAGTAAAATCTCGGGAATCTCGGCTTGCGAATATTTTGAACTTTCGAACTGTATTAAACGCGAAGTGTGAAAAAGATATTTTACCTTTATCCTTCAGAGACCTTTGGATTGCAGGAGTGATGCTATACGCCGGTGAAGGCAGGAAAGTTTGGAATGTTTCCAGTCAGGCTGTAGAGTTAACTAATTCCGACCCCAATATTTTGAGGGTTTTTATCAGTTTTTTGACAAAGATCTGTAATGTCCTTCCGGGAAAGATAAGGATCAGGCTGTTTTTATATCCTGACATTAGTCAGGAAAAAGCACGGGATTACTGGTCTAAAGAATTAAATATTCCAATCAGCCAGTTTCAAAAGCCTTTTATTAAAAATAGTTATAGTAAACCTTCGCGTGTCCGGCGTTCAGAATATGGTACAGTTCATGTAGTTTTACAAGATGCTGTTATTTATCGAAAAATATTGGGTTGGTTGAAAGCTGTTTATTCTGGGGTTCATTTAGAAGGGTAATTATTGAATAGCTTGTACGGGGAGTGGCTCAGTTTGGTAGAGCGCTTGGTTCGGGACCAAGAGGTCAGCGGTTCAAGTCCGCTCTCCCCGATAATTTTTGATTGTTTCTGGGGGAAGGACTGAAAACTTGGCGATTGATATTTTATTTATGTTGCTTGGTTTCTTGCTTTATGCGGAACCCAATGATAGTTTTTTGAAAAAGAAATATCGGTTTTTAAATAGAATTTTATGAAAAAGAGAATACATGTCTTTTTTTCAGGGACGGTCCAGGGAGTCGGCTTCAGGTTTACCACTGAGGATATCGGCAGGGATATTGAGCTCAGCGGCTGGATAAAAAATCTGAAGGACGGAAGAGTAGAGATCGTCGCGGAGGGGGACGAAGAGATTTTAAAACAGTTCCTCAATGAGATACATGAGCGTTTCTCCCGTTATATTACGGATACCAATATCCAGTGGGAAGATTCTACCAACGAATTTGAGAGTTTTGAGATTGTTTTTGATATGTGATTGGCGGATACCTTGCAGCGGCCAGTCTGTATCCCGCCGTAACCCATCCCGCGCAGATGCCTACAGTAAAGAGAATATCGATCAATAAAGATATCGAAATCCTACGAGATGCTATCCGGCGCCACGACTATTTATATTATATTCTCAGCCAGCCGGAGATTTCCGATTCGGAATATGACCGGTTATTGAAGAAACTCCAGAGAATGGAAGAAGAACATCCCGATTTAAAGACGGATGATTCGCCGACTCTCCGGGTAAGCGGCGGCATCGTGGAGGGGTTTAAAACCGTCAAACACCGGCAGAAAATGCTCTCTCTGGATAATACCTATTCTTTCGAAGAATTGCGTGAATGGGATCAACGCGTGCGTAAAGGCCTCGGGCCGGGAGCGGACATCGAATATGTGGCGGAAGCCAAGATCGACGGCGTGAGTGCCAACTTGACTTATGAAAAAGGCAAATTGATTACCGGGGCGACCCGCGGAGACGGTGAGACCGGTGAGGATGTCACGGTGAATATACGGACTATCGGCGCGATCCCTTTGCGTTTGCTGGGAGGGGATATTCCCGGTTTTATTGAAATACGCGGTGAAGTATATATGGAACGTGATGATTTTCAGAAGGTAAACAAGCTTAGGCAGGAAGCGGGCGAAGTTTTATTCGTCAATCCCCGCAACGCCGCCAGCGGTTCTCTAAAACTTCTGGATACCGGTATTGTCCGGGGACGGCGGCTGAGTTTTTTCGCGCACTCCCTGGGAGAATACCGGGGGGGATCTTTTGATTCTCATTGGGGATTCCTGCAAAAATTAAAAGGTTGGGGGGTCCGCTGTAATCCGCACGCCAGGCTTTGCAAGAGTTTTGATGAGGTTACCGGCTATTGCCGTGATTTTCAGGGGAAGAGGGATACGATCGGGTATGATATTGACGGCATGGTCATTAAGATCAACAGCATCCCCCAGCAGAGGAAATTGGGAATGACCTTGAAGAGTCCCCGCTGGGCGATCGCCTATAAATTCCCTGCCCGGCAGGCGACTACCGACGTGTTAAAGATCAATATAAACGTGGGAAGGACCGGTGTGATCACGCCGACCGCGGAGTTGACGCCCGTAGAATGCGGAGGAGTTACTATCCGGAATGCCACATTGCATAATTTCGATGAGATCAAACGTCTTGGGGTACGGGAGGGGGATATTGTTTTGATCGAACGGGCAGGGGATGTGATCCCGAAAGTGGTAAAGGTGGTTCAACAGAAAGGTGCTCATCTTTTTAAAATCCCCGCTGTGTGCCCGGTGTGTACGGGGAAGATCGTTAAAGAGAAGGAAGAAGAAGTTGCCTACCGGTGCATTAATCCGTCCTGTCCCGCGCAACTGGAGCGCGGGCTTATGCATTTCGCTTCCCGTGGAGCCATGGATATCGAAGGCCTGGGGGAAGCAGTGGTTAAACAGCTCGTCCAGATACAAAGGGTGGTTACGTTCGCCGATATATATACTTTGACGGCAGGTGATTTGTTAAAACTGGAACTTTTTAAAGAGAAAAAAGCGAATAATCTTCTTGCGGCCATCCGGAAAAGCAAGAGCCGGCCGTTATCGCGCCTTGTGTATGCCTTGGGGATACGCCACGTGGGAGAAAAGGCGGCCTATGTTCTGGCGCGGCATTTCGGCACAATGGAAAAACTTCAGGAAGCGAAAAAGGACGCTTTGGAATCGATCAATGAGGTCGGACCGGTGCTGGCGGATTCCATAAAATATTATTTTTCCTTGCCGCAGACCGGAGAGTTGATTGAAAAATTGAAAAAATCCGGGCTTAATTTTCGGGAAGTGTCCGAAGAGCGGAAGGAGAAAACTCTCCTGACCGGTAAAAAAGTGGTGTTTACGGGTGAATTGCGCGGGTACAGCCGCCTGGAAGCGGAAGCAGCAGTGCGCCGTTTCGGAGGTGATCCTTCGTCAGGAATCAGTAAAAACACCGATTGGGTGGTGGCGGGAGAAAATCCCGGTTCGAAATACGAGAGGGCAAAGAAGCTGGGTGTGAAAATTATCAGCGAGCAGGAATTTGATGAAATGATCCGAAGCGTTTAACTAAAAGGATGGTGTTGTATGGAAAAGACGGCCGCGAAGAGGGTGATCGCGTTGTGTGCGGGGATTTTGGTCATGGTTAGCTCCGCGGGGTGCGAAGCTTTGTCCCGCAAATTTATCCGCAAATCAAAAAAAGAAAAAGAACCGGTACAAATGGTGCTTGTTCCGGAAGCGTACACCGGACCGGCGATGGCCCCGGAAGAAAAATACCGGCATTATTTTTTCTATTGGGAGAGTTGGCATGAAGAATTGATCCAGGCCTTGAACGTAAACGGGAATAAAAAGAAACAGGCCGATTCCGCAGAACAAGCGGTAAAGAATTTGGCCATTGTTCGCGGTTTGTTGGATCCTGAACGGCAAAAGATCATGGATGGGTATATTACCAGGCTGAACGAACTTTCCGGGGAGGTCAAAAGCGACACCTATAATTCCAATGCCGCCGGCCTTTGTTCACGGGCGGAGGCTTTGAAGAGAGATATCAAACGGGATTTTTCCTGCTCCGATGTAAAGGACGCTCTGCAATGATATTGGAATGCCTGGTTGTCGGTATGATGGAGGTTAACTGTTATGTTCTGGCTGAGTCGGAAGGCCAGGCGGCGATCATTATTGATCCCGGCGGCGACTGCCCGAAAATAAGACAGATACTGAAGAAGCACCGCCTGGAACCCGCGTTCATTATAAATACCCACGGCCATATCGATCATATCGGGTGCGATAACGATTTTAATGTCCCGGTATATGTCCATAGCCGGGATAAAGCGCTTCTTCTGAAGCCGGAATTGAACCTTTCCACTTTTTTTATGCCTCCGTTTGGCGTGCGCGCCGAGATCAAAACAGTGGATGAAGGCGATTCGATCACGCTCGGTAATCTGTCGTTGGATGTTTTTCATATTCCCGGACACACCCCCGGGGGGATCGCGCTTCTTCTGAAGGGAATACCGCACGGTGTTCTTTTTACCGGCGATTCGCTGTTTAACGCGGGCATAGGCAGGACTGATTTTCCCGGAGGGAGCGAACAAGCGCTTATCCGGGCCATAAAAACGAAACTTCTTGTTTTTCCCGGCGATACCGTTGTTTATCCCGGGCACGGACCGGCTTCAACCATTGGTGCCGAAAAAGACAATAATCCGTTCTTGTCATGAAAGAACTTATTGAGTTGTTCCTGAATTTTCTATCCGTTGAACGGGGCTTATCGTTGAATACGATCTCATCGTATTCCAGGGATTTGAATCTGTACACTGATTTTTTGGCGGGAAAAGGTATCGATGCGTTATCCGGGACTTCCAAAAATGATATCGTGAATTTCATGCTTGACCAGAAGGATAAGGGGATCTCCCCGAATTCAACTGCCCGGCGGCTGGCGGCGATACGTATGTTTTACCGATTCCTGGTGAGGGAGCGGATTCTGAAAAGCGATCCCAGCAGTGTTATCGAATCGCCGAAATTATGGAAAAAGATCCCGGAAACACTGAATATCAACGAAGTACAGGCTTTGCTTACTCAGCCGAATGTGCGGGAAAAACAAGGGATCCGTGACCGGGCGATTTTAGAGACGTTCTACGCGACCGGGGCGCGTGTTTCCGAAGTGGTCAACCTGAAAACTGATAACGTTAATCTGGATGTCGGTTTTTTGCGCTGTGTCGGAAAAGGAAATAAAGAACGTATCGTCCCTCTGGGGAAAAAAGCGATCGAGGGTATTACCCGTTATCTTGAGAACAGCCGGAAGGAATTCCTGAAAAAGAAGGAATCCGAGTTTTTGTTCCTGAACCGTTCGGGGACGAAGATCTCCCGGCAGTCCCTCTGGAAGCTTATAAAAAAATATGCCCGGGATGCCCGGATAAAGAAACCGATGAGGCCGCATATCCTCAGGCATTCTTTTGCTACCCATCTGTTGGAGGGAGGAGCGGATCTTCGTTCGGTGCAGGAAATGCTGGGGCATTCAAATATTGCCACCACCCAGATTTATACGCATATAAACAGGGACCGGTTGAAAACGATACATAAACAGTTTCATCCCCGGCCGTAGAAGGCTCGGAGGTTTCAGTCTGCAGGTTCCAGGAAAAAGCGTTCTATGTTCAAGAATCCCGAGGGGGAATGGTATCCGGTATTCCGATTGCTTTTCTTAAATCCGGGAGCCGGGAACCTGGAATAAATTTTGCCAAGGTGTTGTTTATGAAAAAACTACTGGAGAGGCTTCCAAAAGATCTGTTGGATCTGGTGTATCTTGCGCGGGATGCCGCGGAAGAACGCGGTTATAATGCGTATCTGGTGGGTGGTTTTGTGCGCGATCTCCTGCTCGGCGTCAAGAACTTCGATCTGGATTTTGTGATCGAGCAGGACGGGATAGTCGTAGCCGAGATCATGGCGCAAAGATTAAAAGCGAAACTCGTCAGACATCATCGGTTCGGAACGGCGGCCCTTATCCGGGGGCAGCATCACCATAAGATCGATATAGCGACGGCGCGAAAGGAACAGTATCTCTGTCCGGCTTCCCTGCCGCAGGTTTCTCCCGGAACCCTGAAAGACGATCTGTTCAGGCGCGATTTTACGATTAACGCGCTTGCCGTTGCCGTCAATGGTCATTCATTCGGCACCCTGATCGATTATTACGGCGGCCGGAATGACCTGCGGGACAGGAAGATCCGTATTTTGCACGAAGAGAGTTTTATCGACGATCCTACCCGTATACTCCGGGGCATCCGTTTTGAACAGCGGTTCGATTTTACTATAGAGCCGGGAACAAGACGCCGCCTGCGGGATGCGGTCCGCAGGGGCATGTTGGAACAGGTACAGCCGCAGCGCCTGCGCGACGATTTGATCCTGATGTTTAAAGAGGCGTGTCCTCTGAAGGAGATCAGAAGGATAGATCGGAAGAGCGGCGTGT
>JBAZGE010000011.1:0-27229 GCA_041653035.1 Candidatus Omnitrophota bacterium | reverse complement strand
AGGATGAAGGAGTTGACGGGGATCTCTTTTATCGATAACGGCCTTTCCCTGCCCTCGGAAAGTTTCAGGTTTTTCAGGAATATAGAGCGGCGTATCGCATGGTTTAAACAGGAGTTCCCGGGGCACCGGCATATCGATACCTGGCTTATTTATTTTATGGGATTATTGGAACCGCTTTCGGTGCGCAGTTCCGAAACGGTCTTGAAAAAATTCGTGTTCCCCGGGGGGGTCGATAAACGGGTCCTGGTATACAAGCGGGAAGCGAAAATGCTGCGGGCGGCGCTTGCGGGGAACCGGGTACGGGTGAGCCGGATTTTTAATTTGCTTGAACCGTTGAGTTATGAGGTTATTATTCTGCTTCTGGCTTCTTTGAAAGACGAGCGGGCGCTCGAACGCGTCGCCGTTTTCCTCAAGCATCATAACGGCAGCCGTGCTTCGATCTCGGGTAAAGATCTGATCGCCCTGGGGGTGGAACCGGGGCCGCATTATCAGCATATACTGCGCAAGGTCCTCAATGCCCTGCTTGACGGAAAAATAAAGAGCAGGGAAGAGGAATTGGCGTTTGCCAAAAATCTGGCGTTCAAAAGAAAATAAAATGTTTTGATGAGGAGGGAGTATATGCTTAGACAGGACAAGCTTCAGGCAGCGATAAAGAGGGAAGTGAGTTTGATTATTCATGACGAATTGAAAGACCCCCGGTTGGGTTTTATTACTATCACCAAAGTGGAACTGACCGCTGATTACCGGCTGGCCAAGGTGTTTTACAGCGTTTTGGGAGAGGATCTTGAATACAAGAAATGCAAAGAGGCATTGGTTTCCGGGCTCGGTTTGATCCGCCGGCTGGTCGGCCGGCGCATCAAAATGAGGTATACTCCGGAGCTACTTTTTAAACCGGACCGTTCTTCCCAATACAGCGTCCAGATACAAAAAGTCCTCGATGAAATAAAAGCGAGGGATCTGAAACGCGGGGAAGAGAAGTCAGCCGGCAATGAACCTGAAAAATCAGGCATGGAGGAAGCATAATACGCCAAGGAGATGGATCATGAGCATACAGAAGGCCGTCGAATGCATACGGCGGAATAAAAGTTTTTTGATTACCACTCATACCAGTCCCGAAGGGGACGCTATCGGTTCCGAGTTGTCTTTATTCCGCCTGTTGAAAGCGCTGGGAAAAAATGTGATCGCGGTTAACGAGGATCCGCTCCCCTGCGGGTTTGAGTTCCTTCCCTGCGTGGACGTAATACGGAAGTTCCGGAGGAATAAGGAGAAATACAAGTTCGATGTTTTTGTGACGGTCGATTGTTCGGATCTTCGCAGGCCGGGAGAAGTGTATCTGTTGAATTCCGAGCGCAGGCCGATCCTGAACATAGATCATCACGTCAGCAACGAATTGTTCGGCGCGGTGAATTGGGTGAAGCCGGAAGCTTCCTGCTGTGCCGAGATGATTTATGAACTCTACAGGAAATTCCGCGTGCCGGTCGACCGGGATACCGCTCTTTTGATCTACGTCGGGATAATGACCGATACCGGATCGTTCCATTATTCCAATACTACGGCGTTCACCCACGCGGTGGTTGCCGATCTGATGAGGCACAACCTTAATATCACCGGGATTTATAAAAATATTTACGAAAGCGTTCCTTTTCAGGATATGCGCCTGCTGGCCGCGATTATCCCGACTATGAACCGTATGCTTAACGGTAAGGTCCTCTGGTTCAAGGTCGCCAAAGAGACCGTTAAAAAGCATAAGAAAGTCTGTTTTGATCTGTCCGAGCACATTTTGAATTACGGGAGGTCGGTGAAAGGCGGGGAAGTGGTGCTGTTGTTCAAGGAGAATCTGGGCGTTGAAAATGAGATCCGGGTTAATTTCAGGTCGCAGGGCGCGATCGATGTCAATAAGATCGCGGGATTCTTTAACGGCGGCGGGCACAAAACCGCTGCCGGTGCTACCATACACGGGACCCTGGCGAGTGCCGTCAAAATGGTCTTGAATAAAGTGCGCGCGGCCTACCGGGAAAAACAGCAGCCGGTTGAAAAATAATATGGAAGTAATACGCGGAATAAACAATATTAAACAGTACCGGAATGGGGTGGTGGCCATCGGCGTGTTCGACGGAGTTCATCGCGCCCACCGCCGGATATTACAGAACCTGGTACAAACTGCCCGCCGGATAAAAGGGGCGGGTATCGTTCTTACGTTTTCTCCCCATCCCCGGAAAGAAGACAGCCTGAGTTCTCTTGAGCACCGGATGCGTCTTTTCGAAGCCCTGGGGGTCGATGCCGGGATTGTTCTGGACTTTAACCGTAGTTTTTCCCGCATCACCGCCGGTCATTTTGTAAGGGACGTATTGGTTAAAAAGCTCGATGCCCGGTATGTCTGCGTGGGGGAAAATTTCAGATTCGGCAAACACGCGCAGGCGGATGCCCTGAGCCTGCGGTCTTTTGGCCGTCTCTACGGATTCGGGGTCAAGATATTTAAGACCATCCGTTTTAACGGGGAACCGGTAAGCAGTACCGCCATTCGGAAGTTGATCGCCGCAGGGAGGCTTGCGGATGCGAAAAAATTGTTGCTCCGGCCGGTCAGCGTATTGGGAAGCGTGGTTAAAGGAACTTCGGTCGCGACGGATCTCGGTTTTCCGACCGCCAATCTTAAGCCCGACCATGAAGTCCTGCCTCCTTCGGGCGTGTATGCCGCGAATGCTTTATTGCGGAATAAAAAATTTCCGGCGATCGCATATATCGGAAAAAGGACAGCGCGCCCGGCATACGGCGGCCGGATCAAAAACCCGAGAATAGTGGAAGTGCATATTTTTTCTTTTAAAAGAAATATATACGGGAAAGATATGGAAGTGCAGTTTATCAAAAAAATCCGTGAAGAAAAACGATTTTCCTCTCCCCAATTGTTAATTAAACAAATTAAAAAAGATATTGTTTCTGCGAAAAAAATCCTGCTTTTTCACTCCTGATTCCCTTTTCGAACGTTAATTTCTTTTATATTTGCCCACCGATATTTTTCGTTACACAATATAATGTAACCATTAAGTTTAGCTAAAATTTTTCTTGACAAAATGGGCGTTTTTGTTTATACTGTGGATATAAAGTGGTGGCAAGTGGTGTAAAGTGGTGGAGGATGAAAATGTTTTACGGTGAATATCAACATTCCATAGATCGCAAAGGCAGGCTTATCCTGCCTTCGAAATTCCGCGATGCCGCAAAGACGAATTTCATAGAAAAATTTTTTGTAACGCGCGGGCTTGATAAATGCCTTTTTATGTTTTCGGAAGAAGAATGGCGCCAGCAGGAACAGAAGTTTAAATCCATTTCTTTCGCCCGTCAGGAATCACGGATATTCAACCGGATTTATTTTTCCGGGGCAGTCGATGTTTTTCCGGACCGGCAGGGACGGATCCTGCTCCCGCAGTATTTAAAGGATTACGCCGAGATCAAGCGGGACGTGGTTGTTGTCGGTGTGTCGAACCGGATCGAGATCTGGTCCCGTGAGAAATGGCAGGAATTTTACGGTACCTGGAAGCAATCGTTCGAAGAGATCGCCGCGAAACTGGTGGATACTCCGAACGGGATATAACAGACGATCATAACGATTATAAACAGTATATGGTGATGCTCATGGAAGAACGAATTCATACGCCGGTCATGTTGCAGGAAGTTTTACGTTACCTCGAACCGTCTCCCGGAAAGATCCTGGTTGATGCTACCACGGGAACGGGAGGCCATAGTTTGGAACTCGCTGAACGGATCGCGCCGAACGGAAGGCTTATTTGTATCGACCGCGACGAGGAATCATTGGGAGTCGCCCGGGAGCGTCTGGCTAAATTCGGCGATATGTGCAGTTTCCGGTACGGTAATTTTCTGGAAACGGATAAAATTTTGGAAGACCTGAGGATCAGTAAAATAGACGGGATTTTGTTCGATCTGGGGATTTCTTCTTTTCAACTGGATAACCCGCGCAGAGGATTCAGTTTCAGGGAAGAGGGGCCGTTGGATATGCGCATGGACAGGAATAGTTATATTTCTGCCTATGACCTGCTTAACAATCTGAACGAGGAAGAGATATCCAATATTCTGAAGGTTTTTGGAGAAGAACGCTGGCATAACCGAATAGCGCGTCTGGTGGTGAAGGAACGGGAGAAGAATCCGATAAGCACGACCGCTCAGCTGAGCGATATTGTATTGAAGGCGATTCCTCAGCGGATGCGGTATGTTCATTACCGTATTCATCCTGCGACAAGGACATTCCAAGCAGTGCGAATAGCAGTGAATAGAGAATTGGAGGCTCTTGAGACCGCGATGCAGAAAGTTACGGATTTTCTTGACAAGGGCGCCAAAATGTGTATAATTTCTTTTCAATCACTGGAAGATCGCTCTGTGAAATTATATTTTCGCAAGTCGATGTCCTTGCAGGTAATAAAGATACTGACTCCGAAGCCGTTGACACCGCTGGAGGCGGAAATAGTGCATAATCCGCGCAGCCGCAGTGCCAAAATGAGAGTCGCACAGAAGCAATGAACCGGAGCGTGCGCATCGGGATGCTGGTGAGGCATGGGGAGACGAGTTATATCATGACTGAGGACAGGAGGAACGGCAGAGATGAAGTTATCTAAGTCTTTGTTGGTAATCGCGCTCACAACGGTATTTTCTTTGTTATTTGTATGGCAGCAAACAGAAATTTTCCGTCTCGCGTATGCCGGGCAAAAAATCGAGACGGAGTTTCGGAGCACGCTTGATAAAAATTCCGTTTTACGGTACAACCTGAAAACGAACACTTCGCTTACGCGTATTTACGGCAAGATTTCCATGCCGGAAGATTTTCAATTGCCGGACGCGTATATGCTGGTAGAGTTGTCATCTTCGGCGGCACGGGCGCGGTCTTACCGGCAGCTCGCGGCGAAAGAGGAAAATTTGTTTGTCCGGGTTTTCGGAATGAACAGATCCGCTGAAGCGAAGACGGTAGCTTCAATGAGTACTCCGACGAGAATAATCACTATTGCTGCTCCCCGCTGAACCTGCGTTGTGACTTGGGGCGCAGAAAACGGAATTTTTTAAAATTGTGTATAGATTAGCGGCCTACCACCGCAGGGTAAATGCGGTTTTCCTATTTTGTTTTATTTTTCTGTTCTTGTGCTTCGCACGGCTTTTATATATCCAGTTTTTCCGTTCCGAATATCTTTCCGAGATAGCAAAAAAGCAACACAGCCTTTTTGTCGAGCTTGAGCCCAGGCGGGGCGCGATCTATGACGCCAAACTGCGCCCGCAGGCGGTTAATCTTGCCATTGAATCTTTGTTTGCTTCTCCCCGGGAAATCCCCTCGAAAGAAAAAAATAAAACCGTTGATTCGCTTGTTTCTGTCCTGGGTTTGGACCGGACTATACTCCAGGAACGATTGTCGCGCGATAAATCGTTTGTATGGATCGCGCGCAAATTGCCGCAGCCGCAGGCGGAACAGATCAAACAATTGAACGTCAAGGGGCTCGGCTTTTTGAAGGAGAGCAAGCGCTGCTATCCGAACGGTTATTTGGCAAGCCATATCCTCGGGTTTGCCGGCCTGGACAATTCCGGATTGGAGGGGATAGAAAAAGCGTTCAATACCTACCTGCAGGGACAAACCGGATGGACCATGTTCCTGAGGGACGCCCGTCAGAAAAAGCTCGATCTCTCCGAACATATGGTCCCGCCGGTAGACGGTTATGATATACGGCTGACTATTGATGAAGTTATTCAATACATTGCGGAACGGGAACTGGATAAAGCATATAAGATACACCACGCGAAAGCCGCGAGCATCATTGTCATGGATCCGTATACGGGCGCTATCCTGGCAATGGCAAACCGGCCGACCTACGACCTGAACGTTTTTTCAAAAGCGAATAAAGAACAGATCCGGAATCGTTCTGTCTGTGATGTGTTCGAACCAGGATCGGTATTCAAGATTGTTACCGCTTCCGCCGCGCTCGAAGAAAAGAAAGTGAAAGAGCAGGATACATTTTTTTGCGAGAACGGGGCGTATAAATCAGCCGGCCATGTTTTGCACGACCATAAGTCCCATGGGACGCTTACCTTCAAAGAGGTCATTGAACAGTCGAGCAACATCGGTACGGTTAAAGTAGCTCAGCGTTTGGGCCCGGCACTCCTTTATAAATATATAAAACTTTTCGGCTTTGGCTCAAAGTTGGGCATTGATATACCCGGGGAAGTATCCGGCCTTTTAAAGGAACCGCGGTTTTGGTCAAAGACTTCGATGCTCGCTTTGCCCATGGGGCAGGAAGTCGGAGTAACCGCTTTACAGCTTGCCAGCGCGTTATCCGTTATCGCCAACGGCGGTTATCTTATGCAGCCGTATATGATCAGCGAGATCGGCGATAAATACGGCCAGCCGATAAAACAATTTTCACCGAAGCCGATCCGCAGGGTGATTTCCGAAGATACCGCTTTACGGGTCAAAAAGATTCTGATCGGGGTTATCGAGAACGGCACAGGAAAAATGGCCAAAGTCCCGGGGTTTTCCGCTGCCGGAAAGACTGGGACTGCTCAGAAGCTGGATCCGAACGGAAGATATTCTCACAAAAAATTTGTGGGTTCTTTTATCGGGTTCGCTCCCGCGGAAGAGCCGCTGGTGACTATCGTCGTTACCGTTGATGAATCTCACCCGTATTATTTCGGCGGGGTTGTTGCGGCGCCGGTATTCAAAAATGTTGCGGGCGCCGTGATCCGGTACCTGAAAACGAATAAGGTTTCCGATATGGCGCGGTAGTGCGCTGTCAAATTAATTTTTGTTATGACAGCGCACAGAGCAATCGAAAATCGATAATCGAAAATATTTGCAGGAGCAGGATTTTCGATTTTTACAGGGTAGTAGTAATGGAAAAGACTATGAGATTACATGATTTATTGCAGGGCGTGAACGGATACACGTTTCTTTCCGGCGTTCATGAAGCCGATATACAAGGTATAACCGGTAACTCAAAAGATGTGCGGGAGAATTTTATTTTCACGGCGATAAAAGGTACCCGTGAAGACGGGCATGTTTTCCTCGGAGAAGCTTTGGAAAAGGGGGCATCGGCCGTTTTCGTGCAATCGGGTGTTAAAAATAGTACCACCGCTTTCCCCCGGGTGGTTTTTATCAAGGTGAAAGATTCTCGTCAGGCGCTTGCCGGGCTTGCCGCCGGTTATTTCGGCCATCCTACCCGTCAGATGCAGGTGATCGCTGTTACCGGAACAAACGGTAAGACTACCATAACGTATTTGCTTGAAGCATTTCTGAAAAATAAACGCTGTCCCTGCGCGGTTATCGGCACTATTAATTATCGTTTTAAGGATACGGTACTCCCGTCGAAAAATACGACTCCCGGTCCGGTGGAACTCCAGTCTTTGATGAGGAAATTCCTGGATGAGGGGATCCGTTTTGTCTCCATGGAGATCTCCTCGCATGCCCTTGATCAAAAAAGGACCGACGGCATCAATTTTTCTGCGGCATTGTTCACCAATTTGACGCAGGACCACCTGGATTATCACAAGACCATTGAAAACTACTTTTTGGCCAAAGCCAGGCTTTTTGAAGGCTTACCGCCGCAGTCCCTGGCGGTGATCAACGGTGATGACCCCTTCGCAAAACGGCTTATGAAACTCACCCGCGCCCGTATCGTCATTTATGGGATCGATCATATTGCCGACGCCGGGGTATATGCCCGTGATATAAGAATGAACATGGAGGGGACCACGTTTACGTTGTGTTTCCGGGGCGGGACGGAAATTGTCCTGAAAACGGCATTGATAGGTAAGTATAATGTTTACAACATCCTCGCCGCCGCGGCCTGGGCGCAGGATGCGGGATTCAAACCGGAGGAGATCAGGTCGGTTATCGGCAATTTTACCTGCGTGCCGGGACGGTTGGAAAAAATAAATTCGCGGCGCGGTTTCGGTGTCTATGTGGATTACGCTCATACCGAAGACGCCCTTAAAAATGTTATTACCAGTCTTCGTCAGATATCAAGAAAAAGGATTATTGTGGTGTTCGGCTGCGGCGGAGACCGGGATAGGTCAAAGCGTTCTCTCATGGGGCATACGGTGTCTACCTTGGCCGATTACGCGATTATCACTAATGATAATCCGCGTTCCGAAGAGCCGCTTGATATTATTAAAGACATCATGAAAGGGATCAAAGGGAAGAATTACCAGGTAATCACCGAGCGGTCTGAAGCGATCAGTAAAGCGTTGTCGCTGGCGAGAAAAGGCGATATTGTTTTGATCGCGGGCAAAGGGCACGAAACATCCCAGATCATACAAGACAAAGTTGTGCATTACGACGATCGTGAGGTTGTGAGAAAATGTCTATCCCGTTAGAGAAATCCGCCGGTTTGGACAGTCCGCGGCCCGTTAGAGATCGAAGTTCTCTAACGGGATTTACGATCCAAGAGTTAATCCAGGCTGTCGGCGCGGTTGCCGTTCGAAGCGGGAGTACTGCCGCGTTCAGCGGTATTTCTACCGATTCCAGGACTATTGCGCCGGGAGAAGCGTTTATAGCCATAAAAGGCGATAATTTTGACGGCCACGAATTTATTGCCGAGGCGGTCAAGAGAGGGGCGGGGTGCGTAATCCGGAAACGTTCCCGGGGGGAGTATCCTGCAATTTCGCAAACCGTCTTGGGGAGAGTATCTTCCGGGGGGGCTCCTCCGGCAATACTTGAAGTGGAAGATACCATCAAGGCTTACGGGGATATCGCGCGGTTTCACCGCCGAAGATTCTCGGCTCCGGTTATCGCAGTTACCGGTTCGAACGGAAAGACCACCACCAAAGAGATGATCTCCTGGCTTCTGTCGGAAAAATACTCCGTATTGAAGAATCCGGGGACGAAGAATAACCATATCGGTCTGCCTGCGGCTTTGCTTGACCTCGATGAAAATCATGATATCATTGTACTAGAAATAGGGACGAACCATTTCGGAGAAGTGGAATATCTGGCCCGTATCTGCGAGCCGAACATCGGGATCATTACGAATATCGGGCAGTCCCATTTGGAGTACCTGGGTAATGAGCAGGGTGTTTACCGTGAAAAATCGGCGCTGATCAGGGAGCTTCATTCTCCGGGTATCGCCTTGTTGAACGCGGATGACATTTTTTTAAAGGAAGAAGTTTTTAGGAACAACGCCCGGCCTTTTGTCATCGGTTTTGGGATCACGGCACGCGTTGATTTGTACTCTTCCCGCATTGCGCGTTCTCCGGGAATGGTTTCGTTCCGTTTGAACGGAAAATACGGGGTGTCATTAAAGACAGCGGGCAGGCACAATATTTATAATGCTCTTGCCGCGCTGGCTGCGGGTTCGTTATTCGGCATGCGGTTTGAAGATATGTCGCGCCGCCTGTCCGGGTTTGAATTTCCCGCCGGCAGGCTCAAAATCCGGCTTATCGGCGGGGTTAATTTTATTGACGATACATACAATTCCAATCCTTTTTCGTTTCGTCATGCTTTGCGCGCGCTGGAGGATATGGCCTGTAAGGGCAGGAAGATCGTGGTCATGGGGGATATGCTGGAATTGGGAGAATTTGAAAAAAAATTCCATAGGGAAGCGGGAAAATCCGCGGCCGGTGTTTGTGATGTTTTGATAACGGTCGGTAGTTTGTCTCGGTTCGCGGCAGGCGAGGCGCGTGCCTGCGGATTCCACGCGGGCGGTATTTTTACCTGTACTTCTTCCGCAGAAGCACGGGATATTTTATTCAATAAAATAAAGGTGATGAAAAATGATTTGGTGCTGGTTAAAGGCTCACGCCGCCTGAAGCTGGAGCAGATTTTTGAAACTCGGGAGGAACATAGTGTGTAAGTTTTTAAGTGTAAAGTGTAAAAAAGCATCCGCATTGAAACGTTTACACTTACACACGTACACACTTAAAACGCTCTATTCACTCTTGCACTTACACCCTAATTAGCGATGTTTTACTATCTATTATATCCTCTGCATGAAATTTTTCCTTTTTTGAACGTTTTTCGTTATATCACGTTTCGTTCCGCGATGGCTATTGTCACCGCTTTTCTTATCAGTATTCTTTTCGGCCCCCGTCTTATTGCCTGGATCACTCGTTTGGAGATCGGGGAGAACGTCCGAAAGGACGACAGCGCACGGCTGTATGAATTACATAAAAAAAAACAGGGGACTCCCACGATGGGGGGGATTTTGATCCTGCTGGCGGTTTTTGCCGCCACGCTTTTGTGGGCGGATATCGTAAATAAGTATATTATCCTTATTTTGTTCAGCACGTTGTGGCTGGGTATTACGGGATTCGTCGACGATTACCTGAAGCATATCAGAAAGTGCTCTCAGGGATTGAGCCCGCGCGCAAAATTTACAAGCCAGATCGGACTGGCAATTATCGTGGGAGCGGTCTTGATGGCATTTTTCCCCGGAATAACCAGGCTCGACATCCCTTTTTTAAAAAATGTTTCGATCGACCTGGGTTTTTTTTATATTCTCTTGGTTATACTGGTTATTACCGGATCGTCGAACGCGGTGAACCTGACCGACGGGTTGGATGGTCTGGCCATCGGTATCGTGATCATGGTTTCCCTCGGTTTCAGCGTGCTGGCATATATTTCCGGCAACGTAAATTTTACTAATTATCTTTTTATTCCCCATATTCCCGGCGGCGGTGAACTTACGGTTTTTTGTTCGGCAATGCTGGGCGCCGGGCTGGGGTTTTTATGGTTTAATTGTTACCCGGCGTCGATATTTATGGGGGATGTGGGTTCTTTATCTTTGGGGGGCGCGCTGGGGCTCATAGCATTGATGATCAAGAAAGAATTGCTCCTGGGGATCGTGGGAGGGGTTTTTGTCATTGAAGCGCTGTCGGTTATCATCCAGGTTGTTTCATTCCGTTTGACCAAAAAGCGCGTGTTCAAGATCGCTCCCCTGCACCATCATTTTCAATTCCTGGGTTGGCCGGAAAATAAGATCATCGTGCGTTTTTGGATCATAGCCGCTTTGTGCGCGATGTTCACCCTGGTGACGCTGAAGATCCGATGATTAATACCGCATATTTCAAAAATAAGAAAATCACCGTTATCGGCCTGGCGCGCAGCGGATTGTGCGTTGGACGTTTGTTGTCCAAGCTGGGGGCTGAAGTTTCGGTTACGGATAGGAAAGACAATGAGATAACGCGCGCGAACGCTCAAGAACTGGCGCCTTCCGTTTTGAGGATCGAACTGGGGGGGCATTCCGAAGGGTTCATTCAAGGACGGGATATTGTTATTCTTTCTCCGGGAGTTCCGCTTGACGTTCCGCCGGTACGATGGGCGCGCGCGGCCGGGATTCCGGTGATCAGCGAAATAGAAGCGGGGTGGATTGTGTGCCCGGCTTCCATAATAGCGGTAACCGGGGCGAATGGGAAGACCACGGCCACTACTTTGATCGGAGAGGTCATTAAAGCGTCGGGCAGAAAAGCGTTTGTCTGCGGGAATATCGGCAATCCTTTCTGCGGCGAGGTTGAACGCATCGGCCCGGATGATTATGTGGTCCTTGAGGTGAGTTCTTTTCAATTAGAGACGATCGAGCGGTTCCGTCCCGCCATATCCGTAATTCTAAATATGACTCCCAATCATTTAGACCGGTATAAGGATATGAATGAATATATTTCCGCTAAAAAACGCATCTTTATGAACCAGGATGCGGATGATTATCTTGTTTTGAACGGGGATGACGCCGTTCTCAAGTCTGCGGCGCAGGAAGCCGGGGCTCGGGTCAGGTTTTTCGGGAGGGAGAAAAATTATAATCTTAATCAATCCGCGGTAATGACCGTCGGTTCGATACTGGGCATTGAGCGGAGTGTTTGCGAGGATGTTTTCAAGCGTTTTAAAGGTATCGAACACCGTATGGAGCAGGTTGCCGAGATACGCGGTGTTTCTTTTATAAACGATTCCAAGGCGACGACCGCGGATTCCGCGATTTGGGCGCTTAAGGATTTGAGCCGGCCGATAATCTGGATCGCGGGAGGCCGGCATAAAGGCATTGATTATCGCGTGGTTCTCAGCCACGCCAGGGGTAAGGTCAAACAGGTTATTGTGATCGGAGAGGCCGGCCCGCTTATCAGGGAGGCTTTGGGAGGGGAATTTTCCGTACAGGATGCAGCCAGCCTTGAAGACGCGGTCACGGCCGCTTTCGGTAAGGCTCAGCCGGGAGATTGCGTTTTGTTATCTCCCATGTGTTCAAGCTACGATATGTTCCATGATTATGAAGAACGCGGCAGGGTGTTCAAGAAAGCAGTACTTGGTTTAGAGAAGAGTCGGGCGAATAGTGTGTAAGTTTAAGAGTGTTTCAAATGGTTTTAAGTGTGTAAGTGTTTAAGTAAAAAAGTCTGATATTTTCTTACACACTAAGGTGCCGTATTACTAGAATAATTATGAGATCAGTACGCATACATCTGTTTCTTACTACTTTTATACTGATTTGTATCGGCGTGGTCATGATATACAGCGCATCCTCCATTTATTCTTTGGAACGGTATCACGACAGTTTCTTTTTCCTGAAGAGGCATCTTATTTTCCTTCTTTTGGGAATTCTGGCCATGTTTTTCGTGATGAGCATGGATTATAAGAAGCTTAAGGAAATCTCGAAACCCCTTTTACTTGTCGCGATCGCGCTTCTGCTTTTGGTCCTTGTTCCGGGTATCGGCAGGGAAGTTTCGGGGGCGCGCCGGTGGTTTCGTTTTAAGATCATCAGTTTTCAGCCTTCGGAGTTCGCGAATCTGGCGATTATCGTGTACGCGGCGGATTTTATCAGCCGGAAAGAGACCGCTATACGCACTTCGGTAAAGGCGTTGTTCCCGATAATCGCCGTCTTGGGGACGTGTTCTCTGTTGATCCTTATGCAGCCGGATCTGGGGACAACGGTAGCCATCAGTTTTGTGATTTTTACCATGCTTTTTTTAAGCGGTGTCAGGATCTCGTATTTTTTGTATATGATAACCGGGGTGATCCCGTTACTCTACCTTCTTGTTTTTTCCGTTCCCTACCGCAGGAATAGGATCATGGCTTTCCTGAACCCCTGGGCGGATCCGCGGGGCACCGGGTTTCAGATAATCCAGTCTCAAGTCGCTTTCGGTTCCGGCGGATTTTTCGGGGTCGGGCTGGGGCGTTCCATGCAGAAGTTGTTTTATCTCCCTGCCGCCCATACGGATTTCATTTTTTCTATTATCGGAGAAGAACTGGGTTTATTCGGGACCGTTGCCGTGATCGCGCTTTTTTGTGCCTTTATAATCTCGTGCCTGAAAATCGTTAAGAATATTTCCGACAGGTTCGGTTATTTATTGTGTCTCGGGTTGACTTTGATGATTTCTTTTAAGGCCCTGGTTAATATCGGCGTTTCCTGCGGTATTCTGCCTACGAAAGGACTGCCGCTGCCGTTCATCAGTTACGGCGGATCTTCTTTGATTTTCGATATGGTGGGGCTGGGGCTGATTATGAACATCTCTCGAAGCGCGGAAGCTTAAAATGACGAGGATTCTGGTTGTTACCGGCAAGAGCGGGGGGCATATATTTCCGGCAGTGGCTTTTTTGGAAAAACTGCGGGAGAGCGCGGGCACCGTCGAGCCTTTGCTTGTTTTACCTCGGCAGAGCGTTGCGCGCGGCCTGGAAAGCAAGGGTTTTCCGGTCCGCTATATTTCAATACGTTCGATCCGATTACGGTTGGGCGCAGGTTTGCCGGTCGATATAGGATTGTTTTTGAAAGGGTGTTTTGAAAGCCTCGGCCTTTTGCTTGCGTTTCGGCCTCAGGTAGTAGTTAGTTTTGGAAGCCTGGTTGGGATTCCCCTGGTGGTTTTTTCCCGTTTGTTGGGAGTAAAAAAGGTTGTTTTACACGAGCAGAATGTGATCCCCGGCAGGGCGCAGCGGTTTGCTTCGTTTTTTGCGCATAGGGCCGCGATTTCTTTTGAAGAGACCCGCCGGTACCTTGGAAGGGATGGCCAAAAAATAGTGTTCACCGGGAATCCCTTGCGCGGGAATATCACGAAAATGGGCCGCGGCGCCGCTTTGCGGTATTTCTCTTTGAAAGAAGAGGGTGTTACTGTTTTAATAATGGGAGGGAGCCAGGGGAGCGGCGCAATCAATAAAGCTTTTTTGAGAGCCGCCCGTTCGCTTTCAGCACGGTATCGTTTTCAGGTCATACATTTGACGGGAACGGCGGATTATGAACGGGTGAAAGCGGAATATGCGGAAATACCTTTGGAATCCCGCGTTTTTGCGTTTCTTGATTCCGTGCAGTATGCCCTGAGCGCGGCGGATGTGGCGGTATCAAGAGGCGGGGCGACTTCGATCGCTGAACTTATGTATTATCGTGTTCCCGCGATCATTATCCCGTATCCGTACGCTTATCAGCATCAGGCGGCGAACGCGCGAATACTGCAGGATAAAAGCGCGGCTGTCGTTATACGGGACAGCGAACTGGATTCCGGTGCGTTGGAACGCGCTATGGAAGATTTGATCCGCGGTCCGGAAAAACGGGAAGCGATGAGAGCCGGGTACGGGAATTTTCCCCGTTTCGACGCGGGCAGCCTTTTAGCGAAGGTTGTACTGGCAGGGCAGGAATAGAACATTCAGACTGTGTCCCTGCGCGGGAATTTTTTAAAAACGCACAGTTTTAGGTGAAAAGGAATTATGATGCATTATCATTTGATCGGTATCGGCGGTATCGGCATGAGCGGGATCGCGCATTTGTTGTTGAAACGGGGCATACAAGTGAGCGGTTCCGACGTGAAAACAAATAAAAGCACTGATGCTCTCGCCGCCCTCGGCGCGGAGATTTTTATCGGCCATGACGCCCGTAATATAAAAGGCGCGGACTTGATCATATATTCTTCCGCTATTGCCGGGAATAATCCCGAGATCCTGGCCGCTCAGCCGAAGAACATTCCGTATATTAAACGCGCGCAGGCCTTGGCAAATTTGATGCTGGATAAAACCGTCATCACGGTTACCGGCAGCCATGGAAAAACCACTACCGCTTCTTTGATATCGTTCATGCTCCTTAAGGCGGGGTTTGCTCCCACTATCGCGGTGGGGGGGATCATGCGGAATATCGATACTAACGCGTATTGGGGGGAGGGGGATTATTTTGTGGCCGAAGCGGATGAATCGGACGGTACTTTTTTGTATTATCTGCCGAAATATTCCGTTATCACCAATATTGACCGGGAACATCTCGATTACTACAAGGATTTCGATACCGAAGTCAGGGCATTTGCCGATTATATCGGGAGTACCCGCGATGACGGCTGTCTGTTTTGTTGTAACGATGATCCGATTCTGAAACGGTTACTTGCCGATTCCCGGAAAAAATACGTATTTTTCGGATTGCAGGAAACCGCCGATATTTTTCCCCGCAATATTGTCATGAAAGACCTGACCTCCGGTTTCGATTGTTTCTACCGGGGAAAATTATTGGACAGGTTTTTTCTTAATCTCGGCGGCTTGCATAATGTCTCGAACGCCATGGCGGTTATCGCCCTTGGTTTGGAGATGGGGATCGATAAGGCTGTCATGAAAGAGGCGCTGAGTGAATTTAAGGGCGCGGGGAGGCGGCTTGAGATTAAGTTTAAAGATGAAAAATATCTTTTGTTGGACGATTACGCGCATCATCCCACGGAGATACAGGCTACGCTGCAGGCGGTGAAAAACCTGGGGTACCGGCGGATTGTCGCCGTGTTCCAGCCGCATCGTTTCAGCCGGACCAAATTGCTCCTGGATGAATTCGGAAAATGTTTCGGCGCGGCCGATAAAGTGATGGTTACCGATATATACGCGGCAAGCGAGCCTCCGGTGGAAGGGGTCAGTGCGGGATCCGTGTGTGATAAAATAAAAGAGCATCTGCCGGGCAAGGCGGTTGAGTTTGTCCTGAAAGATGATATTCTTTCCCGGGTAATGGAGGGGCTGGAATATGGGGATGTAATCATTACGCTTGGGGCAGGGGATATTGCCAAGGTGAGCGATCAGATCGCCGGAGAACTCCGCAAGCTTTTTTAAAAACGCAGATTCGACTACCAGCGGGCAATACGAT
Organism: Candidatus Omnitrophota bacterium; assembly: GCA_041653035.1. Taxonomy (GTDB): domain Bacteria; phylum Omnitrophota; class Gorgyraeia; order Gygaellales; family Profunditerraquicolaceae; genus JAQTZX01. The sequence goes on along the minus strand of JBAZGE010000011.1, from coordinate 11,177 downwards.
GAATTGGTGGACGCAGTTGAAAGGTACCGTCAAGCGGCATGAACCGCTCAGCAGGCATACTACTTTTAAGATCGGCGGTGCCGCGGATTTTTTTATTGAGCCCCGGGATATCTCCGACTTGGGCCTTTTGCTTGCGCTGGCCGGGAAATACAAAAAAAAGTTTTTCGTTGCCGGTGCGGGGAGTAATCTTTTGGTAAGCGATAAAGGTTTCAGGGGGATCGTGATAGGCTTGCGCGCCCCCTCATTCAAAAAGATCGATTTCGAGGGGACTCGTGTTTACGCCGGGGCGGGAGCGGCGCTGTCCGGTTTAGCGAATGCCTGCGCCGTCCGGGGATTATCCGGGCTTGAATTTTGTGCGGGGATCCCGGGAAGTGTTGGAGGAGCGTTAATAATGAACGCGGGCGCATGGGGAAAAAATATTGAAGATTGTATAGAAAATATTAAAGTTATGGATTATAATGGGAACATTAAATTGTTTAAAAAAAAGGACATGGTTTTCGCCTATCGGTATGCAGGGCTACCGGGGATAATAGTCCTGGAGTGTGTTTTTAAACTCAAGCTCCGGGATAAAAAATGCATACGGGAAAAGATCCGTGAGTCCCGCGCGCGGCGCGGATCGTCGCAGGATCTGTCGTTTCCTTCGGCCGGGTGTATTTTCAAAAATCCTTCCGCGGCGCAGCCGGCGGGGATGTTGATAGATCGGTGCGGCCTTAAAGGTGCTAGAAAAGGCGGCGCGGCGGTTTCTGAAAAACATGCGAATTTTATTGTCAATCGTTCAAACGCTACCAGCAGGGATGTCGCGGGCCTGATGCGGATGATTCAATATCGTGTACGCAGGAAATTTGGAGTGGAACTGGAGCCGGAAATTAAAATCATACATTAACTGATCCTGAGAGGCCGGGGGGATCGAGGGATGCGGGAGCTGACTGGAAATGCATGCACATTGGCAGGTAGGCAGGATAGGTGTTTTAATGGGGGGGCCTTCAGCAGAAAGGGCTATTTCGTTAAAGTCGGGATCGGCGGTTTTTGCATGTTTGAAGGAATTGGCACTGGATGTTGTGTCCGTCGATGTTCAAACGGATAATGTGGAAGAAAACAAACGATTGCTGGTTGCAGCCGGTATCGATTGCGCTTTTGTAGCTTTGCACGGAAAATTCGGTGAGGACGGCGGTATACAAAGCCTGCTTGAAGAGATGGGGATCATGTATACCGGATCCGATGCGGCGGCAAGCAGGTTAGCTATGGATAAGGTTGCCTCTCGTCAGTCTTTTGAAAAAGCCGGCCTGCGGGTTCCGCGGCACCTGTTGTTCAATAAGGCTGCGCAGGCGGCGGAACAGGCGGATAGTCTTAAAAACGGAAGATTTCCGGTGGTCGTGAAGCCGGCGGCTCAGGGATCCAGCATCGGTTTATCTATCGTTGACCAGCCGGATGGCTTGTTAAAAGCTCTGGAAGATGCTTTTCGGTTCGATGACCGGGTGCTTGTTGAGGAGTATATAGCGGGAAGGGAGGTGACCGTGGGGATATTGGATGATTATCCCTTACCGGTCATCGAGATCATCCCTAAAAAAAGGTTTTTTGATTTTGAGGCAAAATACCACAAAGGACTTACCGATTACGCCGTTCCCGCCCGGATCGAAGCCCCGCTTGCAAAGATCTGTCAGGATGCCGCAGTTGCCGCTCATACCTCCCTGGGTTGTTTTGGCTGTTCGCGGGTCGATCTGATCATCGCGGATGATTGCCGTCCGTATGTCCTGGAAGTGAATACTATCCCCGGTATGACGGAGACCAGCCTTTTGCCGATGGCCGCCGGAGCCGTCGGTATAGATTTCAGTTTATTATGCCTTCGGTTATTGGGGGTGGCGATCAGGCGGAGGTCTCCGGCGAGGGCGGTGTAAAGAATATCAAAAATAAAAAAGAATCGACGATGAAAAATAGAAAATTTCGATGAAGCGGTTATCGCGTGCTCTTATTATCGTTGCGGTTATTGGCGCGGTCGTGGCCTGCCTGTGTTTCCTTCTTACCGCCGGGATGAGGGGGATGGAGAATTTTAAGATAAAAAATATAGTGGCGAGAGAAGGGCGGGCACTGGATTTCGCCTATTTGAAAGGCCGGAATATTCTTACCGTGGACCTGGAACGGGAATCCCGGCGGGTATTACTTGCGTATCCGTATTATCGGAAAGTCCGATTGATGAGGGTCCTGCCAAACATGCTTTTCGCGGATTGCGTCCGGCGCAAGCCTCTTGCTTGTGTCGACGCGAACAGGCGTTTATTCATTGATGAAGAGAACGTTGTGTATGGCGTCCCGGCGCAGAATATTGTTTTGAATGTTCCTCTTATTTCCGGGCTCGAGAAAAAGATAGCAACGCCAAAAACATACCAAAAAAATACCATACTGGATTTGTATTATGTTCTGGATCTTCTCAGAGAGGCTAAAATTTCGCTCGGCGCGTATCCGATTCAACGAATCGATATGACCCGGAAAGGCCAGGCGGAGCTTTTTATTCCTTTGAAAAGCGCGGATATGCTCCGGGATGCGCGGAATAAGGAGCTTCGCGTTATTCCGGAAGGCATTGAGGTGAAGATCTCTTTCGATGATATCCGGGGTAAAGTAAAAGCCCTGGCCGGATTATTGCAGCAGGCCAGGGAAGAACTCTATAATATCCAGTATATAGATTTGAGGTTTAAGGAACCGGTGATCAAACAGCGTCAGACGAATTAAGGAAGGACATTCTATGTTTAAGAATTACATCTGTGCGATGGATATCGGGGCGAGTAAGATCGCCGCCACGGTCGTAGAACTCAGACGGCATGCCCCGGTGAGTATTTTTTTCGAGTCGCAGCCTTTAAAGGCTCTTGACAAGGGGGCGGTGGTTGAGTCGATAGAGTTGATCCGCTGCGTGGAAAAAGTATTGGAGAGCCTCAAAAGTAAATCCGGCATCAATATCAAGGGGGTATATGCCAATATCTCCGGGCAGGATATTATTGTCAGGCACAGCCATGCGCTTGTCCCTTTGTGGGATAGGAGGGGGAAAGTCATTACCGCGAATGACATACAGAATGTGAATGGACAGGCGCTTATTTTGGGCGCCAATCTTGATGAGGAGGTCTTGACCTATTTACCGAATGAGTATTCGGTTGATCTGGAAAAACAGGTTAGTAATCCTCTGGGGTTATTTAGCCATCGTTTAGGGATTGATTTAACGCTGATCTGCGGCAAGACGGCTTCCGTCAGGAGTTTTTACCATGTGATAAACCGGGCCGGGTATGACGTGAAAGACTTGGTTTTCAGCGGACTGGCTACCGCTGAGATTATTTTCGGCAAGGAGCATAAAGAAGGGGTTAATGTGCTTTGTGACGTGGGAGGAGATATAACGGAAGTATTGATTTTTAAGGACGGCGTCCCGAAACACATCGAGATCATATCCATGGGGGGAGAGGATATTACCAGGGCTCTGCAGGAGGATCTTAAGATACCGTACGAGCTTGCGGAAGAGATCAGAATGTCTTACGGGATAATCGGGAACAGCGGCGAGGCTTTAAAGGATAAAGAGATCCTCCTTAAAGAGGAAGATATGTATAAACCGATAAAGCAAGGTGTTGTTATCGATACGGTGACTTCCCAGGCACACGCGATATGTGTTCGTTTGAAGGAAAGCGTTTGCAAACAAGCCGCCTGCGGTGAAATAAATAATTTTTTTGCCGTCGGAAGGACGATGCTGCAGGATGGATTTCTCGAGATGCTTGAAGGGGCTATGGGGATACCGGTGCGTTTGGGGCGTATTACCCATCCTCAGATCGTTTCCTTACAGCATCGGAATTCAGTCGCTCTCTCCGGGCAGAAATACCTGACGTACCTTACTTCTCTGGGTATTATATGCTGGGTATTACGACAACAGATCCCTCAGTTTCCGGCAGCGGTTTCTTCCAGCCGGAACCCGGTTTTCAAGATTTTTAATAAAGTTCACGAATTATATCAAGAGTATTTTTAGGAGATGAGCCGGGCATTGAGGATATGCGGATATTCTCATTGACCCGGTTTTTTTCTGTTGTATAATATGCAGTATCTTAAAAGGGGCATCTGAATTCCATGATAACGGATAATATACGCGCGATAAGAGAACGTATTTCTTCGCGGTGTTCCCGTTTGGGAAAAGACCCTGATACGGTGGCCGTTATCGCGGTCAGTAAAGAGCGGTCTGTTGAGGATATCCAGGGAGCGTTGGAGGCAGGCATTCGAGATATCGGTGAAAACCGCGTCCAGGAAGCCCTGGTAAAACAGAAAAAATTATTTTCTTTACACCTTGAACCCTGTATCCTGCGAGCGATACGCTGGCATATGGTGGGGCACCTGCAAACCAATAAGGTGAAACAGGCGGTTTCGATCTTTGATCTGATCCATTCGATTGACAGCGTCAAGCTGTCCGCCGAGATCGATAAAGAGGCGGCTAAGGCCGGTAAAATTCAGGATATTCTTATTCAGGTTAATACCTCTTTTGAGGAAACAAAATCCGGTATACGTCCGGATGAACTTATTCCCATGGTACTGGAAGTTTCCCGGTTTAAAAATGTCGGTCTTAAAGGACTCATGACCATTGCGCCGATGACCGACGATCCCGAAAAAGTCCGGTTGTACTTCCGGAAATTGAAACAACTGCTTGACGAAGTCAACGCCGTACGCGGTATACAGTACGCACTACGGGTTTTATCCATGGGGATGAGCGATGATTTTGAGGTGGCGGTCGATGAGGGCGCTACCATGGTGAGGATAGGGAGAGGGATATTTGGGTGAAAATATGAAAAATAATGATAAAATAGGCCTTATCGGGTGCGGGAATATGGGGTCGGCTATCCTGGCGCAGGGGTTGAAGCACCGGATAGGGAAATTCATTGTTTATGAAAAAGATCCGGCCCTGGCGTCGGTGATCGGAAGCGAATTTAAGGTTGAGCTTGCCCTGGATGTCTCCGAGCTGGTCCGCAGGGTTTCTGCCGTGATCATTGCCGTGAAACCGCAGGATTTCGATCCCGTTCTTGGACAGATCCTTCACGGGGTCAGGGAACATGAAAAAGATAACCTTTTGGTGATTTCGATCGCCGCCGGTATTCCCACCGCGTATATAGAAAAAAAACTGACCAGCGCGGTGCGGGTCATTCGCGCCATGCCGAATATGCCGGTTAAGATCGGCGAGGGCGTTACTGCGTTGATCAAGGGGCGTTTTGCCGGCGATAAGGATATGGAATTGGCCGGAAAGATCTTCGGTGCGCTCGGTATTACCCTGGTCGTTACCAAAGAGAGCCTTATGGATTCGGTTACCGCGATTTCCGGCAGCGGCCCGGCATACCTGTTTTATATTTTTAATGCCATGGAAACCGCGGCCAAGTCGCTGGGGTTGAACCAGAAAGAAGCCGATAGGCTGGTGTATCATACGGTGACCGGGGCCATGCATTTACTTGAAAAAGAAAAATTCGACGCGGAAGGACTGATCGCAAAAGTCGCTTCCAAAGGGGGGACTACGGAAGCGGCGCTGCGGGTTTTTGACGAAAAGAAAATGGGCGAGATACTACAGGAAGCTATCCGGGCCTGCCACAAAAGGGCGCAGGAACTTTCAAGGAGGTAACGGTGGGACGCATCGGTATCATAGGCGGCAGCGGGTTGTACAAGATGGAAGGGCTCAGAAAGGTAAAAACTGTTTCCGTAACTACCCCGTTCGGAAAACCTTCCGGTAAATTCATTACGGGAACATTAGAAGGCAGAGACGTGGTTTTTGTGCCCCGGCATGATGTCGGCCACCGTATTCCTCCCAGTCACATCAATTACCGGGCCAATATTTTCGGGATGAAGAAACTCGGGGTTGATAATATCATTTCGGTGAGCGCGTGCGGAAGTTTGAAGGAAGAGATACGCCCGTTGGATTTCGTGGTGGTGGATCAGTTCGTGGACAGGACCAATTACGGGCGGGACATGAGTTTTTTTGGCGAAGGCCTTGTCGTGCATATCGGGTTTGCCCATCCGGTTTGTCCGGAGTTGAGCGCGGTTTTGTACCGGGCGGCAAAAGGCCTTCCGGTGCGGGTGCGCAACGGCGGGACGTATATCAACATGGAAGGCCCCGCGTTCTCGACACTCGCTGAATCGAATCTTTACCGGAGCTGGGGTATGGATATTATCGGGATGACCAATTTCGCGGAGGCCAAACTGGCCCGGGAAGCGGAGATCTGTTTTTCGTGCCTTGCCGCGGTCACCGATTATGATTGCTGGCGCGGTTCGGAAGAAGAGGTTACCGTGGACATGGTCATTAAGAATCTTTGCATGAACGTGGAAAACGCCAAGATGATCCTGAAAAAAGCGGTCAAAGAGATCTCTGAGATGAAAACCTGCGCCTGCGGTTCGGCTTTGAAAGACGCGATCATTACGGACAGGAAATTGATCCCGGCAAAGACCAAGAAAGATTTGAACCTCATTATTGGTAAATATGTCAAATGAGCAGCCCTGTGGATTATAAATCGACGCTTAACTTACCGAAAACCGATTTCCCGATGAAGGCTGATCTGCCGAAGCGGGAGCCCGGTTTTCTGAAATTCTGGCAGGAAATGGATATTTATAAATCCCTCCGTCAAAAGATGCGGGGCCGGCCTCCGTATATCCTTCATGACGGGCCTCCGTACGCGAACGGCGACATCCATATCGGGCATGCTTTTAACAAGATCCTGAAGGACATGATCGTGAAATACAAGACCATGCAGGGATTCGATTCCCCGTATATCCCGGGGTGGGATTGCCACGGTCTGCCCGTGGAGCACCAGCTTTTTAAGGAATTAAAAATAACGAAATATCAGATCAACCAGGTGGATTTTCGCAAGAAAGCGCACGAGTACGCCCTGCGGTATGTGGCTATACAGCGCGAGGAGTTCAAGCGGCTCGGTGTTTTCGGCGATTGGGAGAAACCGTATTTGACCCTTGAGCCGGCGTACGAAGAGGCGATCATCGCTTCATTCGCCGAACTGGTAAAAAAAGGATATATTTACCGGGGATTGAAACCGGTCAACTGGTGTATTAAATGCGAGACCGCGCTGGCGGAAGCGGAAGTGGAGTATGAAGACCACACTTCTCCGTCGGTATTCGTGAAATTCAAGCTTGAGCCGGGCGCACAATTTAAAGAGGAGACTTTTCTGGTCATCTGGACGACCACTCCCTGGACCCTGATCGCGAATGTGGCGGTTGCCGCGCATCCCGATTTCATGTATTCATATATTAAAACCGGAAGGGGCAGCCTGGTTATCGGCAGCGAGCAGCTTCCGGGGGTGCTTCTTGCCGCGGGGATAGATTCTCACGAGGTTATCCGGGAGTTCAAAGGACGGGAATTGGAAGGATTGCAATATGTACATCCGTTCGGTTTGAGAAAAGGGAAAGTGGTACTGGCGGATTATGTGTCTAAAGAAGAGGGGAGCGGCCTGGTGCATACCGCTCCCGGCCACGGGAATGAAGATTATCTCACCGGAGTGAAATACAAGCTGGATATCGTCATGCCGGTGGACGGTAAAGGTAATTTCGATGCCAGCGCCGGGGAATTCAAAGGATTGAACGTGTTCGAAGCCAACGCCGGTATAATCGAGAAGCTGCGGGGGACGGGCGCGTTGTTGTTGTCCGGCACCATCCAGCATTCCTATCCGCATTGCTGGCGCTGCAAGAATCCGGTTATCTTCAGGGCGACGAAACAGTGGTTTCTGAAGATAGATCATGACGGATTCCGGGGAAAACTGCTGGCGGCGGTTAAAAATGACGTGACATGGGTTCCCGTCGTCGGGAGGGAACGGATTTCCACCATGGTGGAGTCGCGTCCCGACTGGTGCCTGTCACGCCAGCGGTATTGGGGTGTTCCCATTCCTTCTCTGTTCTGCGATTCCTGCAAGGAGGAGTTCCTTGATGCCGCGGTCATCGAAAATTTTTCCCGGCACGCCGCAGGCGAAGGTTCGAATTGCTGGTTCACGAGAGACGCTGCGGATTTCGTCCCCAGGGGACTGCAGTGTCCTTTTTGTAAAGGAAAGAGTTTTTCGAAAGGTTCGGATATCCTCGATGTGTGGTTTGATTCCGGCGCGTCGAACCAGGCGGTGCTCAAGAAGCGGGATGACATGACTTACCCTGCAGCGCTTTATCTGGAAGGTTCCGACCAGCACCGCGGCTGGTTCCAGGCATCGCTCATCGTTTCCATGGGCGTGGATAATATCCCGCCATTCGATACCGTGCTCACCCACGGGTTTGTGGTCGACGACCAAGGGAAAAAGATGTCCAAGTCCGCCTGGAACGGGATTGCTCCGTCTAACGTGACGAAGGATTACGGCGCGGATATCTTGAGGCTGTGGGTGGCATCGAGCGATTATAACGAAGATATTCGTATTTCCGCGCAGATACTTTCGCGGCTGTCCGAGGCATACCGTAAGATCCGGAACACCGCGCGGTTCATCTTGAGCAACCTGTATGATTTTGATCCTGAAACCGGCCTGGTCGGCTGGGATAAACTGAAGACCATCGACAAATGGATCTTGTGGAAAATGGAACATGAACTGTTGCCTGCGCTGGAGAAGAATTTCGATACTTTTGAGTTTCACACGGTGCATAAATTATTATATGAGTTTTGCAATGAAGATCTATCCATGCGTTATCTGGATATGGTCAAGGGCAGGCTGTATACGTACGCGGCCGGCTCGGTTGAGCGCCGTGCGGCTCAGACGGCTCTCTATGAAATATTGAATTTCCTGGTCCGGGTCATGGCTCCGATTATGGCATTTACCGCGGAAGAGATATGGCAGATCATGCCGAAAGAGAAAAAGGACGCCGGCGCGGTAAGCGTGCACGCTCTTTCCTGGCCGCGCAGGGGGTCATTCTTTATTTCCTCCGCCGGCATTTCCCCGGAGGATGCCCGGCGCATGAGCGTCATGGAAGAGACGGTGTTCGGCTTGCTGCCTGAGATCGCTAAATTGCTTGAGGAAAAGCGCAGCGCCGGCGGCATCGGCAGTTCGTTTGACGCGAAAATAAATATATTGACAAAAGACGAGCTTCGGTATAAAAGTTTAGATGGTTTGAAGAGCGAACTTCCGGAAATATTCAAGGTCTCGCAGGTTGTCGTAGAAAAAACCGGTTTGTTCGGAGACGGTTTTTCGGCCAGCGTTCAATTCCCGGATACCGCGCTGCAGGCCGCGAACGCGGACGGTACAAAATGCCGGCGCTGCTGGAATTATTCTATGACCGTCGGCGATGATAAAACTCATGACACATTGTGTGAACGGTGTGGACAAATTCTGTCGAATTTAACAGAAGGGAGCGAACGTGAAGAAAAAGTTTGACAAACAGGAACTCGCCGAATTCAAGAAGCTGATCTCGAGAGGCAAAAAAGAAATCCTTGAAAATATAGAGCATATTTCCGAAGGAGGGTTGAATCAGTCCCAAAAGGACGCCGCCGGCGATATATCCGGTTACACCTACCATATGGCGGATGTGGCCACCGATACCTATGACCGGGAATTTTCCATGGGGCTCGTTTCAAATGAACGCAGGCTTATTTACGAATTCGACGATGCCTTGAAGAAAATCGAAGAAGGTACCTACGGGATTTGCGAGGATTGCAAATCGCTTATCGCTAAGACGCGGCTCAAAGCGATTCCTCACGCGCGGCTTTGTCTCAAATGCCAGGAAAAAAAGGAGAAACACTGATTTTCCGGCAGAACGGATATCTATGATTTGGGGCATAGTTCTCATGGTTTTTGCTGCTGACCGCCTTACCAAAATATGGGCGGTCACGCATCTATCCCTGTATCAAACCATTCCGGTTTTAAAAAACATCTTCCATATAACGCTGGTGCATAACCGCGGAGCGGCTTTCGGTATTTTAAAAAACCAGGTTCCGTTTTTCATCGTTGCTTCTGTGTGCGCGGTTGTCATGATCGTGTATCATCTCAAGAAGGACGCCTCCCTTAGCAGCAGGAAACTTTCACTCTATACATTTTCTTTGGGGCTTATTTTGGCCGGCGCCGCGGGTAACCTGGTGGACAGGGTTTCTCTGGGGTATGTGGTCGATTTCCTCGATTTCCGGGTCTGGCCGGTGTTCAACGTCGCGGACAGCGCGATCACGGTGGGGGCGGTGCTGCTGGGGGTGGCGTTGCTGAGGGAAGAGGTGAGGGAGAAGAAGTCGCAACGCGGATGAGTGGTGTTATTGCCGGATATTTATGACTCGGGAAAAATCCCGGCAATTACCCTGCGAGTTCCTGCATTTTACCTGCGGATGTACGGCCGTCACGAAAATTTTTGCCGTCGTCTGCGGCTTACGCTTCGCTGCAGGCGCGGGATAGTAAGCGAGCCATCGCCTTGCGCTCAGCGTAATTCCTTGCCGACCGGGAGTGTAACAGGGGGTATGCCAAAAATTTTCTAATTGTGCCGGCCATACATCCTCCGGCAAAATGCCTGTACTTTAACACAATCTTAACTCACGATGAAATCGCCGCGATTTTTCCGATAGAAGAGTTTGAGGGAAAACGCATAAAGATTCTACACATGAAGATGCTGCTGAAAATTCTACAATGGTTTCTCATGAGAGAAAAAATATACGATTTTTTAGATAAAGCGGAAGAATCTCATACGAAGTTTTATGGAGAAAAAGGGGACGGTTCTATTTTTCAAAGAAAAAGGGGACGGTTCTATTTTTCAAAGAAAAAGGGGACGGTTCTATTTTTCGACGGATTTTTGTAACGCGAAAAATAGAACCGTCCCCTTTTTCTTTGCAGAAAGAATTTTTTTTCTCAAGAATACCTAAAACCGATATAGGGGAGCTTGATAAATCAAGATGGGGCAACCCAGAAATTGTTAAAGCTAATAATGAAGATAAAAAACTACAAAATTTTATACGACGAATTAGAAACGCATTAAGCCACGCAAGATGTGAGGAGATAGAAATAAACAATAAAAATTACGTAAATTTTCAAGATAAAAAAGACTATAGATCTCCAATTGATTTTGAAGTAAATTATTCTGTCGAAGAATTAAAAAAATTTGTATTCAGGTTTGCACGCGCGATTATGTTTGATCAATGGGCAGATTGATTGTAAAAGTCTAAATTACGCAAGGGAATAAAGTGACAGTTACTTTTTGGGAGAGGCATTTTATGGATAAATTTTCGCTTACGGTGTTGG